>NZ_JADQDK010000001.1:3763937-4077598 GCF_019263705.2 Pseudonocardia abyssalis | reverse complement strand
GCTCGTTCTCCCGGTGCCGCCACTCCCGCCGCGACTGCGCGTCGATCGTGCCGGCGAGGTCCTTGGCCATCGCGATGACGAGGCCGGTGACGTACTCGGCGATCGGGGTGTCGAAGACGCCGCGCGAGTTCGTCAGCACGACGTCGGAGTCGAGCAGCGCCGGGAACGTCAACCGGTCGACGCCCGCGCTCGCGGTGTGCACCCAGCGCAGGGAGTCGGCGGCCGGGAACGCGTCGCGCACGGCCGTGGACATGAAGTCCCAGACCAGCAGGATCTCGGTGCCGGGGAGTGCCGCTGTCAGCGTGTCATCGGTGACGAAGCGGACACCCGGTCCGTCGAGGTGTTTCGGACGGTCGGCGGAGTGCAGGATCGTGATGACGGGATCGTGCCCCTGATCTGCGGAAACGGGCACGTTCATGATCCTCTCGACGGGTGCGGGTCGACCGATTGACACGCTAGGAAGCGTTCGTATGATTGTCAACAATCTGCCTGCCCAACCCGAGGTGATCTCTGTTGTCCAAGCTCCTGCGCATCAGCCTCGAGCGCCGCGGCGTCTCGTGCGTGGCCGAACTGCTCGAGAAGCAGGCCCCGCGCACGGTCGCCGCGGTGTGGGAGGCGACGGCCGACGGCCCGCTCGCCGGCCCGGCCCAGCACGCCAAGTACGCGCGCAACGAGGTGTACACGATCGTCCCGCGGTTCGGCCCGCGGATCGGCCACGAGAACACCACCGTCACCCCGATCCCGGGGGACCTGTGCTACTTCGACTTCTCCGGCGGCGTCCTCGACGAGGCGTTCAAGGCCGACCAGGGCATCGACAGCGAGGCGGGCGGCATCGACCTCGCGATCTTCTACGGCCGCAACAACCTGCTCATCAACGGTGACGTCGGCTGGGTGCCGGGCAACGTGTTCGGCGCGATCGTCGAGGGGCTCGACGTGATCGCCGAGGCGTGCCACGACGTGTGGCGCTCCGGGAGCGTCGGTGAGCGTCTGGTCTACGAGCGCGCATGACGACCGTCGGCATCCTGTACCCGGGCTACTCCGCGGAGGACGACTACCCGCGCGCCGAACGGCTCCTCGACGGTCCCCGCCTGCCGCTGGTGCACACCGAGATGCGCGAGGACGCCCACCGCGTCGACGCGCTGCTCGACATCGGGGGCGACGACGTCCTCGCCGCCGGGGCGCGGGCGCTCCCGGGCCCCCTCGACTCGATCGTGTGGGCCTGCACCAGCGGGAGCTTCGTCTTCGGCTGGGACGGCGCCACCGCGCAGGTCGAGGCACTCGGTGTCGCGGCGGGTGTCCCGGCGTCGAGCACGTCGTTCGCGTTCGCCGACGCCTGCGCGCACCTCGACATCGCCCGCGTCGCGGTCGGCGCGACCTACCCCGACGACGTCGCGGAGCGGTTCGTGGCGTTCCTGGCCCGGGCCGGGGTGACGGTCGTCCGGCTGTCCGCGCGCGGGATCGTCACCGCGGCGGAGGTGGGTACCCTGCCCGCCGACGACGTGCTCGCGTTCGCGGAGGCAGCCGATCACGCCGACGCGCAGGCGGTGCTGCTGCCCGACACCGCGCTGCACACCGTCGACCTGCTCGACGCCCTGGACGCGCGCGTCGGCAAGCCGGTGCTCACGGCCAACCAGGTGAGCATCTGGCAGGGGCTGCGGCTCGCCGGCGCGGGTGGTCCGCGCCCCGGCCTGGGGCGGTTGTTCGCGACGTGACCATGGACCTGACCGATCTGGAACCGGTCGAGCGCCGCTCCACCGCGGCGATCGTGGCCGACCGCATCCGCACCGCGATCATGCGCGGCACGTTCCCGCCGGGCACGCAGCTCGGCGAGGTGGAGCTGGCGACCAGGCTCGGGGTGAGCCGCGGGCCCCTGCGGGAGGCGATGCAGCGGCTCGTCGCGGAGGGGCTGCTGCGCAGCGAGCGGCACCGTGGGCTGTTCGTCCGCGACCTCGATGCCGCCGACGTCCGCGACATCTACCACGCGAGGGCGTCGGTCGAACGGGCCGCGGGCCTGCTGCTGCTCGACGGCGACCGCGCCGGCGCCGCCGACCGCCTCGACGACGCGCTGGCCGCGATGGCCACCGCGGTGGCCGCGGGCGACCCGGCGGCGATCGCCGACTCCGACCACGCGTTCCACGCCGAGCTCGTCGCGGCGTCGGGGAGCCCGCGGCTGCGGCGGATGGCCGACGGGCTGCTCGTCGAGACCCGCATGTGTCTCGCCGCGCTGCAGCAGACCGCGCCGCCGCCGGAGGGGCTGCTCGCCGAGCACCGCGAGCTGTGCGAGGCCGTGCGGGCCGGGGACAGGGACCGGCTCACCGCCGCTCTGGAGGCGCACATGGCCGACGCGGTGACCCGCCTGCTGGCCCCGGTGGCCGTCACGACAGCGACGCAGGCTCCTGCGCCGCCCGCGTAGTCGCGAGCCGCACCGCCAGCACCACGCAGCCGGCACCGAGCAGGACGCCGTGCGCGATCCGCAGGCCGGGCGGGGCGAAGAACTGCGGCAGGAACAGCACCATCCCCGCGGCGAACAGCACGGCGTCGCGCCGCAGGGCCACTGCGACCCGCACGGCGGACACGGCCATCGTGACCAGGCCGACGCCGAACACGACCGTCTGCACCGGGCCCATCCGGACGGCCTCGGCCAGTGCCGCGAGTTGCTCCGGGTCGGTGACCCGTCCGCCGAGCGCGTGCAGTGCGAACGTCTCCGCGCCGTAGTAGGCGATGGTCAGCCCGGCTCCGGTCCACCACAACCCGGTCGCGGGACCGAGTCCGCGGTCGCGCCGGGTCAGCGCGACCAGGCCGAACCCGGTGAGCAGGAACGCCGCCACCGCGGCGAGGTGGGCCACGAGCCACGCGGGGGAGGCGAACGCGGCGGCGGTCGCGGCCGGATCGAGGTCGCCGTAGGGGCGGACGGCGGGGTAGAGGACGAACAGGGCGCCTGCCGCCGCGAAGGCGACCGCGCCTGCGGTGTCGGAACGGTGCGGCACGGGATCCTCCGTGGATTCGAGAGCAGTGCTCGCAGTTTGTCCGGGGGAGCGGAGCGCGTCAAGAGCATTGCTCTCGACGGTTGACACTGCTCCGGCCGGTGGGTCCGGGCGCCGGGCGTGGTCCTCACCGCAGGGAACGGACGACGTCCGCCGACGGCGGCGGCCGCGGGCGTGCCGGGGGCGCAGGTCGGGCTGGTCGAGGGCCGGGACCACGGGGTGGATCGAAGACGTCCCCGCCCCGGTCCTCGTGGAGTTCGTCGGGGCCCGAGTCTTGCCCCGGCCCGGGCGCATGTGTTTCCCTCGACGTTGTCGACAATCCGACAACATCAGGAGTGCTCATGGCTCGGCTGTCCCCCGTCCTCCAGCAGGCGACCCCCGTGCAGGTCGCGCGTGGCGAGGGCGTCTACCTGTACGACACCGACGGCCGCCGGCACCTCGACTTCACCGCGGGCATCGGGGTCACCAGCACCGGGCACTGTCACCCGCGCGTCGTCGCGGCCGCGCAGGAACAGGTCGGCACGCTGATCCACGGTCAGTACACGACCGTCATGCACCAGCCGCTGCTCAAGCTCACCGAGCGCCTCGGCGAGGTCCTGCCGGCGGGCATCGACCGCGTGTTCTTCCTCAACTCCGGCAGCGAGGCCGTCGAGGCGTCGGTGCGCCTCGCCCGCCACGCCACCGGCCGTCAGACGATCATCGCGTTCGACGGCGGCTTCCACGGCCGCACGATGGGTGCCGCCGCCCTCACGACGTCCGGCGGGAAGATCCGCGCGGGCATCGGCCCGATGATGGGCGGGGTCGCGTTCGCGCCGTTCCCCTACGCGTTCCGCTACGGCTGGACCGAGGAGGAGACGGTCGCGTTCTGCCTCAAGGAGCTCGACCGGATCCTGGTCACCGCCGCGCCCGCGCGCGACGTCGCCGCGTTCCTCATCGAGCCGGTCCTCGGCGAGGGCGGCTACGTCCCGACGTCGCCCGCGTTCCTGCGGGGCCTGCGTGAGCGCGCCGACGCGCACGGCATCCTGCTGATCGCCGACGAGGTGCAGACCGGCTACGGCCGCACCGGGAAGTTCTGGGGCCACCAGCACGCCGACGGCGTCACCCCCGACATCCTGATCACCGCGAAGGGGCTCGCGTCGGGCTTCCCGCTCTCCGCGATCGCGGCCCCCGAGGCGATCATGAGCAAGGCGCTGCCGGGCTCGCAGGGCGGCACCTACGGCGGCAACGCGGTGTCCTGCGCCGCCGCGCTGGCCACGCTCGACGTCATCCAGGACGAGAACCTCGTCGCCAACGCGGGGGAGCAGGGCCTGCGGCTGTTGGAGGGCCTGCGCAAGGTGGCCGTCGAGCACCCCGGCATCGCCGACGTCCGTGGCCTGGGCCTGATGGTCGGCAACGAGTTCCTGACGCCGGACGGGGCGCCCGACGCGGCCGCGGCGGCGAAGGCCCATGCGGCCGCGGCCGAGCGCGGCCTGCTGCTGCTGACCTGCGGCCCGTTCGGCAACGTCGTCCGGATGATCCCGCCGCTGATCGTCACCGCCGAGCAGATCGACGACGGCGTGGCGCTGTGGTCGGAGGCCGTGCGCGCCTGACCGGTCGCGCACGGGCCGCGTCAGCGGCTGACCGGCGTCAGGTTCAGGCTCATCCCGGCCAGGCCGCGGGCGCGGGTCGTGAGCTTGTCGGCCACCTTCTTCAGGGCCTTCGCGCTCGCGCTGTCCGGGTGCTCCAGGACGATCGGGGTGCCGGCGTCGCCGCACTCGCGCAGCGCCGTCTCCAGCGGGATCTGGCCCAGCAGCGGCACCGGCGCGCCGATCGCGCGGGTCAGCGAGTCGGCCACGGTCTGCCCGCCGCCGGACCCGAAGATCTCCATCCGCGAGCCGTCGGGCAGCTCCATCCACGACATGTTCTCGACGACGCCCGCGATGCGCTGCTTGGTCTGCAGCGCGATCGACCCGGCCCGCTCGGCGACCTCGGCCGCGGCCTGCTGCGGTGTGGTGACGACGAGCAGTTCGGCGTTGGGGATGAGCTGCGCGGTGGAGATGGCGATGTCCCCGGTGCCCGGGGGCAGGTCGAGCAGCAGGATGTCGAGGTCGCCCCAGAACACGTCGGCGAGGAACTGCTGCAGCGCGCGGTGCAGCATCGGGCCGCGCCACACGACGGCCTCGTTGCCCGGCGTGAACATGCCGATCGAGATGACCTTCACGTCGTGCGCCTGCGGCGGCATGATCATGTCGTCGACCTTGGTGGGCAGGGTGGTGGTGCCCAGCATGCGCGGGATCGAGTGGCCGTAGATGTCGGCGTCGACCACGCCCACGGACAGGCCGCGGGCGGCCATCGCGGCGGCCAGGTTGACCGTGATCGACGACTTGCCGACCCCGCCCTTGCCCGACGCGACGCAGTACACGCGGGTCATCGATCCCGGCTGCGCGAACGGGATGACCGGCTCGGCCGCGTCACCGCGCAGCCCGCGGCGCAGCTCGGTGCGCTGCTCGTCGTTCATGACGTCGAGCTCGACCGTGACCTCGCTGACGCCGGCGACGGCGCCCACAGCGGCGGTGACGCGCTTCGTGATCGTGTCCTTCATGGGGCAGCCGGCCACCGTGAGGTACACGCCGATGTGCGCGATGCCCTCCGGGGACACCGACACGCTCTTGACCATCCCGAGGTCGGTGATCGGCTTGTGGATCTCCGGGTCCTCGACGGTGGCCAGAGCAGCGCGCACGGCCTGCTCGATCGTGGTGGTCTCAGTGGAGGTGGACACCCCGTCATGCTACGTGGACGGCCGGATCCCGCCCGCCGGTCCGTACCATCCCTGGACGTGCCCTCCCGTGACGTGACCGACACCGCCTCGACCGCTGCGGCGCGCGTCACCCCGTCGGTCGACCAGCTGACGGCCTGGCGGGCGTTCCTGCGGGCCCACGCGACGATCACGCGGGCGCTGGAGTCGGAGCTCGTCGCGGAGCAGGACCTGTCGCTGGCCGCATACGACGTGCTGGTGCAGCTGGCCGAGGCCCCGGACCGCCGGCTGCGGATGACGGAGCTGGCCGACGCCGTGCTGCTCTCGCGCTCCGGGGTCACGCGGCTCGTCGACCGCATGGAGCGCGTCGGATTGGTGGCGCGCACGCGCGTCGAGGGCGACGGCCGGGGCGTGGCCGCGGAGCTGACCGACGAGGGCTACCAGCGGTTGCGGGTGGCCTCGCGCACACATCTGGCGGGCGTGCTGCGGCACTTCGTCGCCCGCCTCGACGCCGACGACCTGTGCGCCCTCGAACGGATCAGCCGCCGACTCTCGGGCTGACCTTCTCCCCTAGGCGCTCCAGCTCGCCCCGCAGGTAGTCGCGGGTGACGACCTCGCCCACCGCGATCCGCAGCGCGGCCAGCTCGCGCGCCAGGTACTCGGTGTCGGCCTTGGTGCGCTCGGCGCGGGTGCGGTCCTCGTCGAGTGCCACCCGGTCGCGGTCGTCCTGGCGGTTCTGCGCCAGCAGGATCAGCGGCGCGGCGTACGCGGCCTGGGTGGAGAAGGCCAGGTTGAGCAGGATGAACGGGTAGGGGTCCCAGCGCAGCGACACCGCGACCAGGTTGAGCACGATCCAGACGATCACGATGACGGTCTGGATCGCCAGGAACCGCCCCGTGCCGAGGAACCGGGCGATGCGCTCGGAGAACTTCGCGAAGGCGTCGGGATCGAGCTCGAAGCGGCGACGGCCGGGCCGGTCGAGCCGCCTGCGGGGGGCGTCAGGCATCGGTGGTCTCCGGCTCCGGGTCGTGCGCTGCCTCGTCGGTGAACCGGTCGCGCCAGTCCGTCGGGAGCAGGTGGTCGAGGACGTCGTCGACGGTGACGGCGCCGAGCAGGTGGTCCTCGTCGTCGACGACCGGCCCCGCCACGAGGTTGTACGCCGCGAAGTACCGCGCGATCTCGCCGAGCGTCGCGGCGGGGGACAGGCGGGCGAGGTCGGTGTCGAGCACCCCGGCGACCAGCTGGAACGGGGCTTCCCGCAGCAACCGCTGGACGTGGGCGCACCCGAGGTAGCGCCCGGTCGGCGTCTCGGCGGGCGGGCGGCAGACGAACACCATGCTGGCCAGCGCGACGGGGAGGTCGGGGTTGCGGATGCGGGCGAGGGCCTCCGCGACGGTGGCGTCGGGGCGCAGGATCACCGGCTCCGGCGTCATCAGCCCGCCCGCGGTGTCCGAGGAGTAGCTCATCAGGCGGCGCACCGGGGCCGACTCGCCGGGTTCCATGAGCGCGAGCAGGGCGTCGGACTCGGCCGTGGGCAGGTCGCCGAGGAGGTCGGCGGCGTCGTCGGGGCTCATCGCCTCCAGCACGTCGGCCGCGCGCTCCGAGTCGAGGTGGGCGAGCAGCGTGCGCTGGTCGTGGTCGGACATCTCCTCGAACACGTCGGCGAGCCGCTCGTCGTCGAGGTTGTCGACGACCTCGTGCTGTCGCTTCGCCGGCAGCTCCGACAGTGCCGCGGCGACGTCGGCGGCGCGCATCGTCTCGAACACCGACAGCAGGCCCGCGGTGCCCTGGCGGTCGGTGAGGGAGAGCCCGGTGACGGCGCTCCACGGCAGCTCCTGCACGTGCCCGCGCCGCGTCAGGCCGTGCCGCCGGGCCCGTACCGCGAGGCGGCTGACCACCCAGTCCCGCGAGCGGGTCGGCTCGATCGCCGCGTCGACGACGACGGCCGTCGTCCCGCCGTCGTCGATGGTGACCGGGGCGTCGAGGAGCTGGCCGACGACCAGCGTCTCGTTCGGCCGCTGGGTGAACCCGCGCAGGCTCACCGATCCGGTGGCCAGTGTGACCGCGCCGGGGTCGATCGAGGTGACCCGCAGCATCGGCACGAAGATCCGCCGCCGCGTGACCATCTCCACGAGCAGCCCGAGGACCCGCGGCGGGTTGGCGTCGACGCGGACCGTGACGACGACGTCGCGCACCCGGCCGATCCGCTCGCCGTCCGGGCCGAACACGGACAGCCCGACCAGCCGTGCGACGAAGACACGGTCCATGGCCATGGGGCGCAGCGTAGAGCGCTGGTCCAACCCGCCCCGGCTACCGTCTCCGGTCGTGTCCGGCGGGGGCCACGACGGGGATCGACGTGTCCGCCGCGCTCGCGGCGATCCGGTGTCGCCGCCCCGGGTCGCCCGGCCTGTTCGCGTGGCGGGCCGGTAGACAGGACGCATGACAGGACAGGCGACATGATCCCGTTGCGCTACGACGTCGTCGACGTCTTCACCGACCGCGCCTACGCCGGCAACCCGCTGGCCGTCGTGCACGGCGCCCACGGGCTGACCGCCGGGCAGATGCAGGCGATCGCCGGGGAGTTCAACCTGTCGGAGACGGCGTTCCCGCTGCCCCCCACCGGCGGGGCCGACTACCGCCTGCGGATCTTCACTCCCGGGCGCGAGCTGCCCTTCGCCGGGCACCCGAGCGTCGGGGCGGCCTGGGTCCTGGCCCGCGACGGGCTGATCTCCACCGGGGAGGTCGTGCAGGAGTGCGGGGCCGGTCTGCTCCCCGTGCGCGTCGACGACCACGGCGCGCAGGTCACCGGTGGGGCGTCCGAGGTCGGGCCGTCGCTCGACGGGGACGCGCTCGCCGCGGCCGTCGGGCTCGCTGCGGCCGACGTCGACGCGGCGGTGCCCGCCGGGGTGGCCGGGGCGGGCGTGCCGTACGCGTACGTCGTCGTCCGGCCGGACGCGGTGGCCAGGGCCGTCCCGGACCCGACCGCGGTCCGCGCGCTCACCGACGGACTCGTCGGGCTGGTGGTGGTGTCGTTCGACGCGGGCGCCTCCGCCGCGCACATGCGGATGTTCGCCCCTGACGTCGGCGTGACGGAGGACCCGGCCACCGGCTCCGCCGCCGTCGCGCTGGCGGTGTTCCTCGTCGATCGCGGGGTGCTGGCGGCCGACGGCCAGAGCGGCTTCACGGTGGCGCAGGGCGCGGAGATCGGCCGCCCGTCGACGCTCGGTGTGCTGGTGCACGCCGATGCGGGCGCGGCCGTCCGCACGTCGGTCCGGGGCACGGTGAGGCCCGTGGCCCGCGGCGAGCTGGTGGCGTCGCCGCCGCTGTGACGGCGCTACCGCGGCGTGCCCGGTGAGGCGGGGAAGATGTCTTACTGTCCTTCGGTGATGCGGCGCAGGCCCGGTGGTGATCTGGTTCCCGCCGGTGGCGGTCACCGCGCTGGTGGTGCTGGTGCTCGGCGCGTTCGACCTGGCCGACGCCCGGACGGCCCGCCGCCGGGTGAGAAGCCCATCACCCCGGGGCGCCGCGCAGCGGCACTCCGTGCCAGCATCCAGGTCCACCCGCCGACGTCGACGAGGAGCCTTCACCGATGACCAATCAGATCCGTCCCCGCCGCTCGTGCCTGGCCGTGCCGGGGTCGAGTCAGAAGTTCATCGACAAGGCCCGGACGCTGCCGGCCGACCAGGTCTTCCTCGACCTCGAGGACGCGTGCGCGCCGCTGGCCAAGCCCGGTGCCCGCAAGACGATCGTCTCGGCGCTCAACGAGGGCGGCTGGGAGGACAAGATCCGGG
This sequence comes from Pseudonocardia abyssalis, assembly GCF_019263705.2. Taxonomy (NCBI): domain Bacteria; kingdom Bacillati; phylum Actinomycetota; class Actinomycetes; order Pseudonocardiales; family Pseudonocardiaceae; genus Pseudonocardia; species Pseudonocardia abyssalis. Next base: position 4,068,089 of record NZ_JADQDK010000001.1, on the reverse strand, counting down.
TCGTCCGCGTGAACGACTGGACCACGGAGTGGACCTACCGCGACGTCACCGAGGTCGTCGAGGGTGCGGGCGCCAACCTCGACGCGATCATGCTGCCGAAGGTGCAGACGGCCGAGCAGGTCGTCGCGCTGGACCTGCTGCTCACCCAGATCGAGAAGTCGATGGGCTACGAGATCGGGAAGATCGGCATCGAGGCGCAGATCGAGAACGCGCTGGGCCTGACCAACGTCAACGCCATCGCCGCCGCCTCGCCGCGCGTCGAGACCATCATCTTCGGCCCGGCCGACTTCATGGCCTCGATCAACATGAAGTCGCTCGTGGTGGGCGAGCAGCCCCCCGGCTACGACGTCGGCGACGCCTACCACCACATCCTCATGAGCATCCTCATGGCGGCGCGGGCCTACGACAAGCAGGCCATCGACGGCCCGTACCTGCAGATCAAGGACGTCGACGGCTTCCGTCGCGTCGCGGGCCGCTCCGCCGCGCTCGGCTTCGACGGCAAGTGGGTGCTGCACCCCGGCCAGATCGACGCGGCCAACGAGACCTACAGCCCGCTGCAGAGCGACTACGACCACGCCGAGAACATCCTCGACGCCTACGAGTACTTCACCTCCGAGGCGGGCGGCAAGCGCGGCGCGGCGATGATCGGCGACGAGATGATCGACGAGGCCAGCCGCAAGATGGCCCTGGTGATCTCGGGCAAGGGCCGGGCCGCAGGCATGGAGCGCACCGACCGGTGGACCCCGCCGGAGTCCTGACCCGGCAGCACGGGTGAGATCGACACCACTGGGGTCGGGCGCCGTCGGAACCCCGATGACGTCGATCTCACCCGCGGCGCACCGGTAGCGGTGTCGGCCGGCCGTCGACGAACACGCGGCCGCCGGGAGCGAGCGCGGCGGCGATCCGGGCCCGGGCCGCCCGCCCCGCCACGGGTGGCGGCCCTCCAGCGCCCCCACCCGCACCGCGAACACCACGTCGAACGGGGCTCGTCCGGTCGCCGGACGAGGTCCTCGATCGCGACCTGGCGCACGTCGATCCGCCCGGCGTCGATCTCCTCGGCGCAGGCGCAGGCGCAGGCGCAGGCGCGGGCGCAGGCGCGGCGACCGCTGCGGCCGAGCGGTCGATCGCGACGACCCGGCCGTCGACCAGGCGCCCCGGCGACCGCATGGGCGGCCGCACCCGGGCCGCAGCCCACCTCCAGCACCCGCGACGACGGGGTGAGCGGCCGGGAGCCGACGACCGCGGCGAGAGCGGGGTCACCCGGCCACCGAAGCGGCCATGATCACCGCTACCCGCGCATCAGCGCCCTGACCAGGGCCGCAGCGTGCGGTGGAGCCGATCTCCCGGTCCGCGGACGCGATCCCACCCGGAGCCCGACCGGGTGGTCGTGGGGAGGTTCACAGGGTTCACCGCGCTGCCGGACCGGGTCGCACAGGATACTTACCACCCAGTACCCAGCGCCGGGACGCACCCGGCGGCCGATCGTCCGTCCGGAGGAATGACCATGGCCCGGCTCGCCCAGACCGCAGGTCTCACCGAGATCCAGCAGGAGATCCTGTCCACGGTCAAGACGTTCGTGGACAAGGAGATCATCCCGCACGCCACGGCCCTGGAGCACGCCGACGCGTACCCGCAGGACATCGTCGACGGGATGAAGGAGATGGGCCTGTTCGGGCTCACCATCCCCGAGGAGTTCGGCGGGCTCGGTGAGTCGCTGCTGACCTACGCGCTCGTCGTCGAGCAGATCGCGCGCGGCTGGATGAGCGTCTCGGGCGTGATCAACACCCACTTCATCGTGGCGCACATGATCGCCCATCACGGCACGCCGGAGCAGAAGGCGAAGTACCTGCCGCAGATGGCGCTGGGGGAGACCCGCGGCTCGTTCTCGATGTCCGAGCCCGACCTCGGCTCCGACGTCGCCGCGATCAAGACGAAGGCCGTGCAGGACGGCGACGACTTCGTCATCGACGGCGCGAAGATGTGGCTGACCAACGGCGGCACGTCCACGCTCACCGCGGTACTGGTCAAGACCGACGAGGGGCAGCCCAAGCCCTACCAGAACCTCACCTGCTTCCTGGTGGAGAAGCCGGTCGGCTACGGCGAGGTCGCCCCGGGCCTGATCATCCCCGGCAAGATCGACAAGATGGGCTACAAGGGCGTCGACACCACCGAGATGGTGTTCAAGGGCCACCGGGTGCCCGCCGACCGGATCCTCGGCGGCAAGCGCGGCGGCGGCTTCGCCCAGATGATGGACGGCGTCGAGGTCGGCCGCGTCAACGTCGCCGCCCGCGCCTGCGGCATCTCGATCCGCGCGTTCGAGCTGGCCGTCGAGTACGCCCAGCAGCGCTCCACGTTCGGCAAGCCGATCGCCCAGCACCAGGCGATCGCGTTCAAGCTCGCCGAGATGGCCACCAAGGTCGAGGCCGCGCACCTGATGATGGTCAACGCCGCGCGGCTGAAGGACTCCGGCGAGCGGTTCGACGTCGAGTCGGGCATGGCGAAGCTGATCGCGTCGGAGTACTGCGCCGAGGTGACGCAGGAGTCCTTCCGCATCCACGGCGGCTACGGCTACTCCAAGGAGTACGAGATCGAGCGCCTGATGCGCGAGGCCCCGTTCCTGCTCATCGGCGAGGGCACCTCGGAGATCCAGAAGACGATCATCAGCCGCGGCCTGCTGAAGGAGTACAAGCTCCGGTAGGTCTCGATCCGGGTGTGATCCGTGCCGTCTGCGGCACTACGGTGCAGGCCGAGGCGTTGTAGAAGCAGACACACCACCCACGGAGGCCCGAAATGAGCACACCGTTCGGCGGGCCCGCGCGCACCGCGCCCGGCCTGCCCAACCTGCCGACCCCGCCCACCGGCTGGCCGGTCGGCTCGTACGCCACCTACGAGGAGGCGCAGCGGGCCGTCGACCACCTGGCCGACTCCGACTTCCCGGTCCGCGACGTCACGATCGTCGGTGTCGACCTGATGCTGGTGGAGCGCGTGATCGGCCGGCTGACCTGGGGCCGGGTGCTGATGTCCGGCGCGGCGTCGGGGGCCTGGTTCGGGCTGTTCGTCGGGTTGCTGCTGAGCCTGTTCAGCGGCAGCGAGGGCGGCACCTTCGGGCCGATCCTGGTCGGCCTGGCCAGCGGCGTCGTGTTCGGGCTGGTCTTCGCGGCCGTCGGCTACGGCGCCACCCGCGGCCGGCGCGACTTCACCTCGGCCAGCCAGATGGTCGCCGGCCGCTACGACGTCCTGTGCCAGCCCCGCAACGCGGAGAAGGCCCGCGAGCTCCTGGCCAAGCTGGCGATGGGCGGCCCGATCCAGCAGAGCTGACCCGCCCCGGTGCCACCCGGTCGGTCCACGTGCGACGCACCGGTGGGCCCGGGCGGCGCCGGTGCGGGAGGATCGGTCCCGTGAGCCCCAAGCAGCAGCCCGGCCGGATCGACGCCGGCAACGTCTCGCGGTCGTTCGACGTGCACGCGCGCACCTACGACAAGCTGGTCGGCTCCAACCCCGGCTACCACGAGCACCTGCGGCTCTCGGCGAAGCGCATGGGGCTGGCCGGGGGCGGCGCCGGGCTGCGGCTGCTCGATCTCGGCTGCGGCACGGGTGCCTCCACGGCCGCGCTGCTCGACGCGGCCCCGCAGGCGCAGATCACCGCCGTCGACGCGTCCGCGGAGATGCTCGCGCAGGCGACGCGCAAGACCTGGCCGTCGACCGTGCGGTTCGTGCACGCCAACGCCGAGGACCTCGACCCGGCCAAGTTCGCCGGGCCCTACGACGGCATCCTCGCCGCGTACCTGCTGCGCAACCTGACCGACCGCAACGCCGCGCTGCGGCGTTACCGCGGGCTGCTCAAGCCGGGCGCTCCGCTGGCCGTGCACGAGTACTCCGTGCGCGACTCAGCCCGCAGCCGCGCGGTCTGGACGTCGGTGTGCTGGGGCGTGATCATCCCGATGGGGCGGCTGCGCACCGGCTCGACCGACCTCTACCGCTACCTGTGGCGCAGCGTCCTCGACTTCGACGGCGTCGAGGACTTCACCGGCCGGATGACGGCGGTGGGCTTCGAGGACGTCCGCGTGCAGACGATGCCGGGCTGGCAGCAGCACATCGTGCACACGTTCCTCGGCCGCAGCCCCGGCGTCGCGGCCGGTGCCGACTCCGAGGCCCCCACCCCGCCCGACGGCCTGGACCTGACGAAGTAGCCACCGGGCCGGACGCGGGGGCACCGCGGGCACGGTGCACACCGGGCCGCCCCCGTGCACACGTCGTGGCCCGTCCACCGCGACCGTGCGGTCTGCACGGTCGGTGGGTCAGTGGCGGGAGCGCAGGTCGTAGCGGCGTTCGGCGTAGTCGAGGTCGTCGCGCCACAGCCGCTTCGCGACGATCGTGACCAGCGGACGGATCGCCGCCGCGACCCTGCGGGAGTGCCCGAACCCCGGCCGGTCCGAGTGGGCGACGACGGCCTCGACGACGGCGGTGCGGGGGCGGCCGTCCGGACCGGGGCGCAGGGGCGTCGCATGGGTCTCGACGACCGAGCCGCTGCCCTCGCCGTCGACGATCTCCATCGTGATCGTGCGGGGGTCCGGGCAGGTGAACTCGGCCTTCACCGGCACGCCGAGCCGACGGCCGAGGGTGAAGGTGACCTCGACGAGGAAGCGGTCCTCGGCGGGCGGGCAGTCGAGCGGGGGAGCCGACAGCACCCGCAGGTTCGCGAACGAGTACGGGTGGAACCACGCGCCGTGCCACGGGTCGAGCCGGTTGGCCAGGACGTCCTCCGGCTCGCACCGGCCGATCACGGTGGCGACCGTCGGGAGGCTGCGGGCCGGGTCGGGGCGGGGTCCGAGCACCGGGGCGTCGGTGACGGCCTCGCCCGCCTCCTCCAGCCGCACCCAGGCCAGCACTCCGTCGTCGTGGGCGGGGAAGGTGCGCCAGCCCGGCCGTCCCTCGGGGCCGAGCGCGAGCCCGTGCCAGCGGCAGACGACCCGCCCGTCGTGGACGGGGGTGTCGCACAGTGCCGCGCCCAGGTGCGGGCAGGCGCCGGGGCCCGCGTGCAGGGTGCCGTCGGCGGAGCGCCACAGGATCACCTCGCGCCCGCCGACGACCCGGCCGAACGTCGTCCCGGGCCGGACCTCCCTGCTCCCGGCCACCACGAACCAGCCCCCCGACGGCCGGGCCCGCGCCCGGGCCAGCGCGGCCCGGATGATGCCGGGCCTGGCGTCGGCCCAGGTCGGGGACTGCTCGGCCCATTCCGGGCGGCGGAGCAGGCGCAGGGGGTTGACGGGGCGGTCGGAACGGTGCTCGTTCACGCGCCCCAGGCTAGGGCTGCGCCCGGGGCGCGGCGCGTCGACCCGCGAGCGTCACAACCAGTGGTTGCGCCGGAACTGCCGGAACAGGAAACCGCAGATCAGCACGATGGACAGCAGTACGGCCGGATAGCCCAGCGGCTGCGAGAGCTCCGGCATGTACTCGAAGTTCATGCCGTAGATGCCGGCGATCATCGTGGGCACCGTGATCAGCGCGGCGTAGGCGGTGATCTTCCGCATGTCGTTGTTCTGCTGCATCGTGATCTTCGCCAGCGACGCGTCCACGAGCGTGGTGAGGAGTTCGTTGAACCCCGCGACACGCTCGACGACGGTGACGAGGTGGTCGTCGACGTCACGGAAGTAGGAGCGCACGTCGTGCGGGATCAGCGCGCTGTAGCCCTCGGTCAGCTTGCGCAGCGGCGTCGACAGCGGGACGACCGCGCGCCGCAGCTCCAGCACCTCGCGCTTCATGACGTAGATCTGCTCGGCGTCCATCGTGGAGCGCGGCGTGAAGACCTGCGCCTCCAGCTCGTCGATGTCGTCCTCGATGGCCTCGGTGACCTCGAGGTAGGTGTCGACGACGCGGTCGGCGATGGCGTGCAGCACGGCGGCGGGGCCGAGTGCGAGCTGCTCGGGGTCGGCCTCGAGCCGGCTGCGGACGTCGCGCAGGGAGGAGTGCTTGCCGTGCCGGACGGTGATCGCGAAGTCGGACCCCACGAACACCATGACCTCGCCGGTCTCCACGATCTCGTGCTCGGCGGTGGGCTGCCCGTTGCCGATGTAGCAGACGGTCTTGAGGACCATGAACAACATGTCCTCGTAGCGCTCCAGCTTGGGGCGCTGGTGGGCGTGCACGGCGTCCTCGACGGCGAGCTCGTGCAGCCCGAAGACGTCGGCGATGCTGGTGATCTGCTCCTCGTCGGGCTCGTGCAGCCCGATCCAGACGAAGCCCTCCTCACGCTTGCGGACCTCGGCGAGCGCGCCGTCGTGGGTCCAGCGGCCGGGGAGGCGCTCGCCGTCGACGTACACGGCACAGTCGACGACGTAGGCGGAGACGGGCACGCGGAGCTTGGGAAGCAGCGGCTCGGAGATGCGGGTGGTGATGCGCGACGCGGCCCGGATGGCGGGACGGATCGAGGACAACGGCGGCACGGGGTACCTCCAGGAAACTCGGAACGCACGGAACGCGCCCCGGACCCGGAGGAACCCGCTAGTGGCGGGCTCGGTCGGAGGCGCGGCGACTACTACAACCGGGTGCCGTCGGCACCGCGCTCACCTCACATCTCATGTGTCGATCACTACCCGCCGTCCGACGGGCCGTTGACTAGATTACTCCTCCGGGCAGTACATCGGCTGAGGAGGCGTTCACGTTGCAGTTCGGGCGGTACTACGAGGAGTTCGAGGTCGGCGCGGTCTACAAGCACTGGCCCGGGAAGACGGTCACCGAGTACGACGACCACCTCTTCTGTCTGATCACGATGAACCACCACCCGCTGCACCTCGACGCGCACTTCGCCGAGGAGACCACCGAGTTCGGCAAGAACGTGGTGGTGGGCAACTACATCTACTCGCTCCTGCTCGGCATGAGCGTGCCGGACGTGTCGGGCAAGGCGATCGCCAACCTGGAGGTCGAGTCGCTCAAGCACACCAAGCCGACGTTCCACGGCGACACCATCTACGGCGAGACCGAGGTGCTGGACAAGACGCCGTCGAAGTCGAAGGACGACCGCGGCGTCGTCTACGTCGAGACGCGCGGCTACAAGCAGGACGGCACCGTCGTGTGCACGTTCCGGCGCAAGGTCATGATCCCCAAGAAGTCCTACGGCGACGCGCGCGGCGGCGAGCAGGCCGGGCGCCCGACCCCTCAGGTCTAGGCGGGCAGCGCCCCCCACGTCGCGAGCGTCTGCACGAGCTCGTCGACGAGGGGGAGCGCGGCGAGGTCGGCAGCGGAGCACCACCGGGCATCGAGCGCGTCGTCGCCGGCGAGCAGCGCGCCGCCGAGCACGGTGCAGGCGTAGTCGGAGATCAGGTACGGGCCCCGCGTCACTCGCCCGATCAGGCGACCGGGGGCGACGTCGAGACCGGTCTCCTCGCGCATCTCGCGCATCAGTGCGGCCGCGTCGTCCTCACCGGCCTCGACGCGCCCGCCCGGCACGGACCACAGCCCGCGACCAGGCTCGTTCCCGCGGCGGATGAGCAACAACCGACCCACGGCGTCGTACGCCAGGCCCCCCACACAGGGAGTCAGATCGTTACGTTCGGTCACAGATGCGCACCGTACTTGCCCGCGTGCCGGATACCCTGGACCGCGCGGGTGCTGTACAAATCAAGTCGTAGTCAGACCCACTTCGGTTCGGAACGGTGGTACGGGTGAACGTCAGGAAGATCGTCGGACTGCTCGCGATCGCGCTGCTGATCTTCTTCGTGGTCACTCAGCCGGGGAGCGCCGCCGACTCGGTGCAGAACATCGGCAACATCCTCACGAACGCCGCCAACTCGCTCGTCACGTTCTTCACCGAGCTCGTGTAAGGCCGTGCTCGCCCCCCGCGAGATCGACGAGTACCTGCTCCCGACGGAGCGGCGGGTCATCCGCGTGCGTCAGCACTGGGCCGTGATGATGAAGCACCTCACGGAGACGGCGCTGTTCCTGCTCCTGCTGGTGATCGTCCAGCTGTGGATCGAGCCGAACACCCCCGCCTCCGGCACACCCGGCTTCGGCGCGGTCGTCGCCGACAACATCACGTTCTACCTGGGCCTGGTCGCCGTACTGCGGTTCACCGTGCTGACGATCCTGTGGTGGATCGAGCGCATCGTGATCACCGACAAGCGCGTGATGCTGGCCGAGGGGATCATCGTCCACAACGTCAAGATGATGCCGCTGGGCAAGGTCACCGACCTCACGTTCCAGCGCACGCTGGGCGGCCGGATGTTCGGCTACGGCACGATGATCGTGGAGTCGGCGGGTCAGATCCAGGCGCTCAACCGGATCGACTACATGCCGCGCCCCGAGGAGATCTACGAAGCGCTCTCCGAGCTGGTGTTCGGGGAGAAGGGCAAGACCCGCGCCACCGGCATGCTGGCCCGCCCGCGCTGGCGGAAGTGACGGGTTAACCTCGGGCGTGGCCCGCCCCCCGAGGATCGACCTGCACACCCACTCGACCGTCTCCGACGGCACCGACACGCCCACCGGGCTGGTGGCCACGGCCGCCGCCGCGGGTGTCGACGTCCTCGCGATCACCGACCACGACACGACCGGTGGCTGGGACGAGGCCGTCGCGGCGCTCCCGGCCGGGATGCGGCTCGTGCGCGGGGCCGAGTTCTCGTGCGTCAGCGAGACGGGGCGCGACGACGACGAGGTGTCGGTCCACCTGCTGGGCTACCTGTTCGACCCCACGCACGAGGCGATCGTCGCCGAGCAGACCCGGCTGCGCGAGGAGCGCCACCACCGGCTCGTCGGGATGGTCGGGAAGATGGCCGACGCCGGGTACCCGGTCGACGTCGAGACGGTCTTCGCCTACCTGCCCGAGGGGGCGAGCGCGGGGCGGCCGCACCTGGCGCGTGCGCTGGTCGCCGCGGGCGTCGTCGAGAGCGTCAACGAGGCGTTCGCGAAGCTGCTCTACACGGGCAGCCCGTTCTACGTGCCCAAGCGCGACACGCCCGTGCGCACGGCCGTCGAGATGGTACGGGCCGCCGGGGGAGTGGCGGTGTTCGCGCACCCGCTGGCGCGCAAGCGCGGGCGGGTGATCGAGCCGTCGGTGCTGGTCGAGCTGGCGGCGGCGGGGCTGGGCGGCGTCGAGGTCGACCACCCCGACCACAGCCCGGAGGACCGGGCCCTGCTGGCCGACCTCGCCGCCGGACACGGACTGGTCACGACCGGGTCCAGCGACTACCACGGCACCAACAAGACCACCCCGATCGCGGCCGAGACCACCGCCGCCGACGCCCTCGACGCGCTCGTGGAGCGGGCCGTGGGCGGCATCGAGGTCGTCACCGGCTGACCGCTACCGTTGCTCCGGTGGACGGACAGCTGGGCTTCGACTTCGTCGCGCCCCGGCTGGTGAAGGTCACGCCCGCGCGGCTCGGCACCTGGCGGGACTGCCCCCGCCGCTACCGCCTCGGCTACCTCGACCGCACCTCGCGCGGCGGGGCGTGGGCCAGCAGCACCCTCGGCGCGGTGGTGCACCTGGCGCTGCGCGCGTTCTACGCACTGCCCGCCGACCGTCGCACCCCCGACGCTGCCGCCGCGCTCGTCGACCGCAACTGGAACGGCGAGGGCTTCCGCGACCTCACCCAACAGCGCGAGTACCGCGAGCGGGCCCGGGGCTGGGTGGCCGCCTACGTCGCCGACCCGGCCGGACTGGCCGACGGGTCCGAGCCGCTGGGCGTCGAGCAGTGGGTGTCGGTGTCGACCGAGCGCATCGTGGCCGAGGGCCGGGTCGACCGCATCGACGCCCGTGGCCGCGAGGCCGTGATCGTCGACTACAAGACCGGGCGCCGCCACCTGTCCGCCGCCGACGCGCGCGACTCCGAGGCGCTCGCGCTGTACGCCGTGGCCACCTCCCGGACCCTGCGCAAGCCGAGCACCCGCGTGGAGCTGCACCACCTGCCCACCGGCGAGGTGCACGCCTTCGAGCACGACGCGTCGACGCTGCGGGCCGCGGTCCACCGCGCCGAGGAGACCGCGACGGAGCTGGCCGACGCCTCCGACGCGCTGGCCGACGGCGGCGACCCCGAGGCGCTGTTCCCGCCCCGGACGTCGCCCGGCTGCGGCACCTGCGGGGTGCGCCGGCACTGCCCCGAGGGGCGCGCGGCGGCCCCGGAGCCCGCGTCATGGGAGGGGCTGGCGCCGTGAGGGCACTGCGGAAGGTCTCCGGGGTGCTCGCCGGCGGGCTGGTCGTGCTCGCCGTGGCGCTGGGCGTCGCCTGGGTCGCGGCGACCCGCACCGGCGCACCCGGTCCCGCCGGGAGCTTCCTGGCCTGGCACGCAGTGGCGGCGGTGGCCGCGGTGGTGGCCCAGATCCGGGCCGACCGCGCCCCCGACGGCCGCGGCGCGGGGGCCGCGCTCGTCGTGCTGGTGATCAGCGCGGTGGTCCTGGCCGCCCTGTGGCTCGCCTGACGCCGAGGAACGCTGCGCGCAGCGCACCCAGCCCGGCGGTGGTGGCGATGTCCGGGACGCGCGGGATGCCGTAGAGCCGCTTCGCCCACGGCGGCAGCAGCCCGATCGCGACGGCCGCGACCGCGGTCCACGCCGGCCGGGCCAGCGCGAGCGACGCGGCCATCTCCCCGAGCGGCCCCACCGGTAGCCCGACCGGGATCCGCGTCGGGATCGGCGCGAGCGCGAGCCGCCGCGCCGCGCGCCGGGCGATCGGGCTCGCCACCAGCTCCGGGCGGACCTCGGCGAAGTAGGCGTCGACCTCGGCGCGGCTCACCGGCAGGTCGACAGCGCCGAGCAGCGCGCCCGCCCGTACCTGCTCGGCGAGGAAGCGGTCCTCCTCTCCCGGGTCGATCAGTCCGAGCCGGCGCACCGCGGCGGAGAACGAGCTGACCTCGGTGACGTGCACCCAGCGCAGCAGGTCGGGATCGTCGGCCGAGTACTCCCGGCCGGTGACCGGGTCGGTGCCGCGGACCGCGGCGTGGATCCGCCGCACCCGCGCCGCGGCGGCGTCGGCCGTGGCGGTGTCGGCGAACGCCAGCGTCGTGACGTACTCGGCGGTGCGCTGCAGACGGGGCCAGAAGTCGTCGGGGAACGACGAGTGCTGGTCGATCCCCGCCATCGCCCGCGGGTGCAGGGCCTGCAGGAACAGGGCGCTGAACCCGCCGATCAGGGCGGCCGGGTCGCCGATCACCCGACGGGTGGCGCTGCCGGGCGGGAAGTAGCCGGTACTCACCCTCCGAGGCTATGGAGTGGGGACGAGTGCGGCCACTCGGTCGCCGCGCTGCTCCAGCAGCACGTCACCGTCGACGGCGGGGACGACCGGCGCGCCGGGGTCGGGTCGGTCGACGGGCAGGAACCGCTCCGGGGTGCCGCGGTCGGGGTCGAGGACCCGGATCCCGCCCTCGACGGGGACGAGAAGGTCGATGCCGTAGCGGACGGGCGGGCCCAACGCGTCCGGGAACGTCCAGAGCAGGGCGAGCTGCCCGGCGTCGAGCGCGAGGACCGATGACCCGGTGAACCAGTAGCGGTGGGAGTCGTCGGCGGAGGTGGGGACGACGCCGCCGGGCGGGTCGACGACCTCCCCGTCGACCTCGCTGACGGAGAGCTGCACCCCCGCCGCGTCGTAGACGACGAGCCGTGCGGGATCGGGCAGCGCGACCGCGACCTGCTCGTCGGAGACCGCGACGACCGCGGCCCCGGAGCCCGGGAGCAGCACGGAGAACTCCTCCTCCGGCTTCTCGGCCCCGTCGGCGCCGTCGGCGGCGAGCACGGTGAGCCGGTCGGTGGCGTCGTCCGGGCAGCGCTCGAGCACCGCGACCCGGCGCCCGCCGAGCGCGGTCGAGCCGTGGGTGCACCCGGGCCGCGGCTGGCGCCCGACCTGCTCCTGCGCCGGGACGACGCCGTACTCCAGGGTGCGGACCAGGTCGGAGCGCCACACCTCGAGGTGGTCGGTACCGGTGGCCAGCACGTAGGTCTGGTCGGCGAGCAGCCGCGTGCCCGGCCGGGCGTCGGGGTTGCGGGCGCCGACGCGTGCGCCGGTGTCGCCCTGCAGCATCGTGACCTCCGAGCAGTAGGTGCCGTCGCCCGCGCCCGGGTCCTCCCCGTTGGCGTAGACGGCCAGCACCCGGCCCGCCTCGACGCCGGGGAACCCGGCGCCGACGGTGCACAGCGGCAGGTCGCGCGCGTAGCTCCAGCGCTCCTCGCCGGTGCGCGCGTCACGACCCGAGACCGTCGACCCGTCGGCGGTGACGACGGCCGGACCGGCCACGACGGGGACCGGCGTGCCCGGGCTGGCGGCCTCCCAGGCCTGCGCGAACGCCACCGGGGCCCCGGACGCCGGGGGCGGGATCTCGATCGGGACCTCGGCGACGCGGTCGGTGGTACCGGCGACGTCGCTGGTGACGGAGACCGTCACGACCAGGGCGGCCAGGACCGCCGCGATCACCCCCGCCGCGACCAGGTCGCGGCGGGAGCGTCGTTCGGGCGGTGGTGCGCGGAACATCGAGCGCGGGGTGGGTCAGCTCGCGGCGGCGTTCTCGGAGGAGTCGTCGGAGTGCGGCCCGTCCGACCCGGCGCTGCGGCCACGGCCGCCCCGGCGGCGACGGCGGCGCGGACGGCCGTCCTCACCCTCGGCGCGCGGGCCGCTGCTCTCGGGTCCGGCGGTGGGTGCGCCGGAGTCCGCGGCCGGAGCGGCCGCGTTTGTCGGGGCGTCGACGGCGCGGGACTCGGCGGCGCGGGACTCGGCGGCGCGGGACTCGGCGGCCTCGCCACCCTCCAGCGTGACGCCCCCGCGGCTGCGGGTGCGCGACCGCGACCTGCGCGGCTTGCGCTCGGGAAGCACGACGTCCTCGGCGCGCTTGGGGCCGCGGTCACGGTCGCGACGGCGGCCGCCGCCCTGGTCGCCCTCGGTGTCGACGTACTCGGCCTCCAGCCCGGCCCGGGTGCGCTGCGAGTGCGGCAGGCGGCCCTTGGCGGTGGTGGGGATTCCGAGGTCGGTGTAGAGGTGCGGAGTGGTGGAGTACGTCTCCGGGGCCTCCGGCATGTTCAGCGACAGGTCGTCACTGATCGTCTTCCACTTGTGCAGCTCGTCCCAGTCGACGAGCGTCACCGCGACGCCGGTCTTGCCCGCGCGGCCGGTGCGGCCGATCCGGTGGACGTAGGTCTTGGAGTCCTCGGGGCACTGGTAGTTGACGACGTGCGTGACGTCGGTGACGTCGATACCGCGGGCGGCGACGTCGGTGGCCACCAGTACGTCGACCTTGCCGGAGCGGAACGCGCGCAGGGCCTGCTCGCGGGCGCCCTGTCCCAGGTCGCCGTGCACGGCGGCGGCGGCGAAACCGCGGTCGGCGAGGTCGTCGGCCACGCGCTGCACGGTGCGCTTGGTGCGGGCGAAGACCATCGTGAGCCCGCGGCCCTCGGCCTGCAGCACGCGCGTGAGCAGCTCGACCTTGTCCATCGCGTGCGCGCGGTAGACGTGCTGCGTGGTGTTCTCGTGCGTGGAGCCCGAGTCGGGCTCCTCCGCGCGGATGTGCGTGGGCCGGTGCAGGAACGCCCGCGAGAGCGCGAGGATCGGGCCGGGCATCGTGGCCGAGAACAGCATCGTGTGGCGCTGGTCGGGCAGCATCCGCAGGATCTTCTCGACGTCGGGCAGGAAGCCGAGGTCGAGCATCTCGTCGGCCTCGTCGAGCACGAGGGCCTTGACGCGGCCGAGCACCAGGTGGCGCTGCTCGGCGAGGTCGAGCAGGCGGCCCGGTGTGCCGACGACGACGTCGACGCCCTTGCGCAGGGCGGCGAGCTGCGGCTCGTAGGCGCGCCCGCCGTAGATCGCGGTGACGCGGATGCCGAGGTGCTTTCCGGCGTCGGCCAGGTCGGCCGCCACCTGCACGCACAGCTCGCGCGTGGGGACGACGACGAGGGCCTGCGGGACGTCGCGGGTGCGGTCGGCGGCCTCGCCGTCGAGCGTGCCGGCGGGCTGCTCCGACGGCGGGGTGACGCGCTGCAGCAGCGGCACGCCGAAGCCCAGCGTCTTGCCCATGCCGGTGCGGGCCTGGCCGATGACGTCCTCGCCGGCCAGGGCCAGCGGCAGCGTCAGCTCCTGGATCGCGAACGTGTGGACGATGCCGGCCTCGGAGAGGGCCTGCACGATCTCGGGACGGACGCCCAGGGAGGCGAAGGTGGGGGACTCGGGGCGGACGGGGGCGTCGCCGGTGAGCGGCTTCGCCTGCGCTGCGTCCTCGGGGGCTGCCCCGATGATGGGGGTGGAGTTATCGGTCTCGACGGACAGGGTGATCGCCTCTCTCCGCGCACAACTGCCGGGGCCGGCTCGTCGACCGCGCGGCGCGGGCGCCCGGTTCGGGGCCTCACCGTGCGGGAGAGCCGACGAGGCGCTGCACGCACCAGGTCGTTGCGGCCTGACCGTCGTCGGATGCGGGCCGCGGGTAAGCGCGCACCCCGTACGGGTGCTGCGCTGGGTCGCATCCTACCCCGTGGGTCACCCCGCACGGCAGTGCGGAGTACGGGTGGTCGCGTGACGTGTGCCGCCCCGACCGGGTGGCGCCGCCCTCTAGGCTTCGGACCATGCGCAGATCAGGGCTCCTGCTGTGGTGACGGCGGTCGACGGCGGCACCGCCGCCGGCCGGGCCACGATCGACCTGCTGGGGGTGCTGGCCTACGGCGAGCTGTCCGCGTTCGACCGGCTCGCCGAGGACGCCCGGCACGCCCCGACGCTGAGCGGGCGGGCCGCGCTGTCGTCGATGGCGGCCGCGGAGATCGGGCACTTCCGGCTGCTGGAGGAGCACCTGCAGGGGATCGGCGTGCCGATCGAGGACGCGATGGCGCCCTTCGTCGTCATGTGGAACGGCTACCACGCCTCGACCGCGCCGCGGAGCTGGCTGGAGTCGCTGGTCAAGGCCTACCTGGGTGACGGGCTCGCGGCCGACTTCTACCGCGAGGTCGCGGCCTGGGTGTCCGGCCCCACCGGCGAGCTCGTGCGCCACGTGCTGGCCGACACCGGGCACAGCGCGTTCGCCGAGCGCGAGGTGAAGGCGGCATGCGCGGCCGACCGCCAGGTGCACGACCGCCTCGCCCTGTGGGGGCGGCGGCTGCTCGGCGAGGCCGTCACCCAGGCCCAGCACATCGTCGCCGAGCGCGACGAGCTGGCCGAGTTCATCGTCACCGGCTCCGGCGACCTCGCCGGGATCGGCGCCCTGCTGCGGCGCCTGCAGTCCAACCACGGCAAGCGGATGACGAAGCTGGGGCTGTCCTAGTTCGGTCACGGCCGTGCTTCGGTCACGGCCGTGGTTCGCTCACGGCACACCGCCCGTCCATGCCCGGGCCCGTCCGCTCGACTAGCCTGGTCGGCGCACGTACACACATGACGACCAGGAGGTCCCCCCGTGGAGGTCAAGATCGGCATCGCGGAGAGCCAGCGCGAGCTCGTGGTGTCCAGCGACCAGACGGCGGACGAGGTCTCGAAGCTGGTCGACGAGGCACTCGGTGGCGGCGACGGCCTGCTGAGGCTGGTCGACGAGAAGGGCCGCAAGTACATCGTCCGCTCGGCCCAGATCGCCTACGTGGAGATCGCGCCCGAGGAGGGTCGCCGGGTCGGCTTCGTCTGATCCGTCCGACGCAGCGGGTCCGACGCGGTGAGACGGTCCCGGCCGGTACATCCGGTCGGGATCAGTCGTCGTCGAGTGCGGGTTCCTCGACGGCGTACGGGAGCCGGCCGACGCCGGTGACCCGGTAGCGGCCCCACGGGTCCTGATCGCCGATGCGGGCGTCGGCGCGACCGCCGTCGGTGCGCAGCTCCAGCCGGCTCGACGCGGCCGTGAGCGCGCCGAGCAGAGCGGGCTCGACGTCGCGTTCCAGCGACAGTCGCCCGAACCAGTGCAACCGTCCGTCGTGCGGCTCGTGCCGGGCGCCCAGGACGACGCGGACCGGCACGTCCCGCCCGTCGACGGTGAGCGTCGCGGGCCCCCGGTAGCCGTCCTCGTGCTCGTCGTCGGTCATGTCGGCTCTCCCGTTCCGGTGGGCGGCAGCAGGCGCAGCGGGGCGTGCGGGGTGGCGGCGTTCTCGTCGCCGAGCACACCCGCGACACCGCCCCAGATCAGCGTGGTCAGGTAGTCGGTGATGGCCTCGCGGCTCATCGTCTGGCGCTCCAGCCACCAGTCGCCCGCGCTCTGCACCATGCCGACGAGCCCGATGGCCCAGGCCTCCGCGCCGCCCGGGTCGAGGTCGGCCTCGCGCAGGCGTACGCCGATCAGCGACGACAGCAGGCTCGCGATGGTCTGGCGGACGTCGTCGACGACCTCGGCTCCCGGCGTGTGCTCGCCGGGATTGTGTACGACGAAGCGCCAGAGCTGTGGCTCGTCATCGACGCCGGACAGGAAGCCGTCGATGATGCCGCGGATGTGCTCCTTGGGCTCGCGGTTCTTCATCAGCTCCGGGGCGATGCGGGCCATGAGCAGCGCGGCGGCCTCGTGCCCGACGGCGCGGTGCAGGTCGGCGCGGTCGTCGAAGTGGCGGTAGAGCACGGGTTTGGTGATGCCGGCCTCGGCGGCGATGTCGGCGACCGAGACGCCCGGGCCGTGCCTGCGGACCGCGTCCATCGCGGCCTGGACCATCTCGGCCCGGCGCTGCGCGCGGCGGGCCTGGCGGTCGGTCGGCTTGACAGGAGGCTCCACTGGAGGCACGGTACCAGAAGTAACAGTTACCGTTGGTAACACTAGGAGGGGCGATGACTGCTGGAATCGCGAGCAAGGTGGGCGACCGCGAGGCGACCGCGGCCCGGCTGCTGAAGTCGTCGATGGACCACTCCTACGAACCGAGCATCGACATCGACTGGAGTGCGCCACTCGTCGACGGGATGTGGGGCGTGCCGGAGCACCGCGTCTCGCTCTACGGCACCGAGCTGTGGGACACGCTCTCCGACGAGCAGAAGCGCACGCTGTCGATCCACGAGCTGTGCAGCGTCGCGCGCATCGGGTTGTGGTTCGAGATGATCCTCATGCAGATGCTGCTGCGGTACTCCTACGACCGGGACCCCCGCAGCGGGCACATCCAGTACGCGCTGGTCGAGATCGCGGACGAGTGCCGGCACTCGATCATGTTCGCGAGGATGAACGCGCACTGCGGCGTGCCGGACTACCGGCCGCGCCGGGTCACCCACGAGCTGGGCCGGCTCTTCAAGGCCGTCGCCTCGGGCCCCGCGATGTTCGCCGGCACGCTGTTCGTCGAGGAGATCCTCGACCAGATGCAGCGCGAGGCGATGCGCGACGAGACCGTGCAGCCGCTCACGCGCATGGTCAACAGGATCCACGTGACGGAGGAGGCCCGGCACGTCAGGTACGCCCGCGAGGAGCTCGTCCGGATGATGCCGAAGGTCAACGTCGCCGAGCGCGCCCTGGCCAACTACCTCACCGCGCGGATCGCCTACGTCGTCGCGACGAACCTGATCCACCGCGACGTGTACAAGTCGGTCGGCATCGACCCCGCCGTGGGGTACCGGACCGCTCAGGCCAACCCGCACCATCAGGAGATGATGCGGTGGTCGGCGCGCAAGCTGGTGCCCTTCCTGCGCGAGCAGAAGCTCATCGGCGGGCCGACGGAGATCCTCTGGCGGAAGGCGCACCTGGTCTGATGTCCACCCCATCCCTGACCGCCGCGGACGGCGTACCCCTGCACCTCGAGGTCGACGGGTCCGAGTACGCCCCCGTGACGGTCGTGCTCGCCCACGGCTGGACGCTCGACTCCTCGACCTGGGCGCCCGTCGCGGCCGCGCTCGCCGGGCCCGGTGTGCGCGTCGTGCGCTACGACCACCGCGGGCACGGGCGCTCCGGCGTCGCCGACCCCGCGTCGCTGACGCTCGACCAGCTCGCCGACGACCTCGCGCTCGTCATCGCCGAGGTCGCACCCACCGGGCCGCTGGTGCTGGCCGGGCACTCGATGGGCGGCATGACGCTGATGGCGCTGGCCGACCGGCATCCCGACGTCGTGGCCCGCGCGGCCGGGATCGCGCTCGTCGCGACGGCGTCGGGCGGGTTGGCGAACACCTCGTTCGGCCTTCCGCAGCGGACCGTGCCCGTCGTGCGGCGGGTGGAGGAGCGGCTCTACGGGTCGAAGCGCTGGTCGGCGGGGTCGCGGCTGGGGAGCCCGCGCGCGCTGGCCCCGGCGATGCGCTGGCTGCTGCTCGGGCCCCGGGCCGACCGCGACGCCGTGCGGATCACCGTGCGCGCCGTGGCCGCCTGCCGCCCGTCGACGGTGTCCGGGTTCCGCCCGACGCTCGCCGCGCACGAGCGCGACGCCGCGCTGGCGGTGTTCGCCGGGATCCCGACCGTGGTGCTGGCGGGGTCGCGCGACAAGCTCACCCCGGTCTCCGCGTCGCGGCGCATCCACGCGGCGCTGCCGTCGGCGGCCCTGACGATCTTCCCCGACGCGGGCCACATGCTGCCGGTGGAGCGGGTCGCGGGAGTTGCGGGGCGGCTGGGCGCACTGGTCCGCGGGGCCGTCGGGACGGAGCGGCACCGGGCCTCCTGAGACGCGCGGTGCCGCCCGGGCTCCTCGGGCGGCACCGTCGCCCCGTCCCGCGCCCGCCCCGCCCCGCCCCGATGGCAGCAAGGCCACTTTGCTGCCATCTCGTTGCGGCATGGTGGCTTTGCTGCCATTCGGGCGCGGGCATCCGGGGCGCGGCATCCGGGCTGGGAGCCGCGGACACGGAGCCGCGAGCCACGAGCCGGGGCGGGCGGGCGGCGGGGTCGGGTGTCAGGGGCTGATCAGCGGGAAGCCGGCCAGGCCGCGCCAGGCGAGGCCTGCGGCCAGCTCGACGGCCTCGTCGCGGGGCACGGTCTTGCCCGAGTCGAGCCAGTACTGCGCCGTGACCTGGCTCAGTCCGACCAGCCCGACGGCGAGCAGCCGTGCGCGCGGTTCGTCGAGCCCGGCGTCGGTGGTGACGGCCTCGGCGATGAGGTCGATGCAGCGGCTCGACGCCCCCTCGACGACGGCAGCCGCCTCCGGCTCGCCGCGCAGGTCGGACTCGAAGATCAGTCGGAACGAGCTGCCCTCGTCGGCGACGAAGTCGAAGTACGCCGAGACCGACGCGCGGGCGCGGTCGCGGTTGTCGCCGGGGTGGCTCAGCGCCGCACGGACGCGGTCGACCAGCTCGTCGGCGTAGGTCGTCAGCAGAGCCCGGTAGAGCTCCATCTTGCCGGGGAAGTGCTGGTAGAGCACCGGCTTGCTGACGCCGGCCTTCTCGGCGATGTCGTCCATCGCCGCGGAGTGGTAGCCCTGCGCGGCGAACACGTCGCGGGCGGCGACGAGCAGCTGCGCGCGGCGGGCGCTGCGGGAGAGGCGCGCCCCGCGGTTGGGGGGCGCGGTGGCCTCGGTCATCGGCCCGGGGAGTGGGTCATCGGCGGCGGCCTTCCGATCGCGTGCGTGCCCCGGTCCGGGGCGAAGCCACACACTACCCGCTGGTAGCCCCGATCGGGTGGGCCGCTCCCGTCGGGAAGCGGCAGCGCCCGCAGCGCGAGGACCAGCAGCGCGACGCAGGCCGGGACGGCCCCCGCGGTGGCCGGGCCCAGCGCGCCCGTGGTGGCCGTGGCCGCGCCGAGCGCGGCCGCGACCAGTGCCGCGACCTGTGCGGTCCGCCGCCTGCGGGTGCCCGCCCGCGGGGCCGTCGCCATCTCCAGCCAGCCGCGCGCCACCCCGTCCCACGCGACGCACCACACCTCGACCCCGCGCGCGGCGGCCCGTGCCGCGGCCTCGGTGGGGGACACGCCGTGGGCGGCCAGCCAGCCCGGCGGTCCGGCGAGTGCCGCGTGCGCGACGACCCGGTCCGGGCCGTCCAGCTCCGAGACCACTCCGCGCAGGCCGGTGGCGGGGTCGCCGTCGGGGTCGGACACGCCGGGCAGAGTCGCGTGCCGGGCCTGCGCCGCGGTGGCGACGGCGTGGCCGACCGGCGCCGTCCCGCCCTGCGCGACGTGCAGTGCGCCCGCCGTGCGCAGGACTCCGGGTCCGTGCGCGGCGGCCACGACGATCCGCGGCGGACCGTCGGCGAGCCGGGGGAGCAGCAGCAGGGCGCACGGGCATCCGGCCACCAGCACCGCGACCGCCGCAGCCGCCCCGCCGGCGGCGTCCCCCGCGCCCAGCCGGAATCCCAGCGCGGCCACGGAGAGAGCCGGGAGCGCCAACCCGAGCAGGCGCACCCCGCGGACCTCGCCCGGCGCACCACCGGGCCGGTCGCGGACGAGCAGCAGCGCCGCCAGCGCGGCCGCCGCGTCGAGCGCCAGCACCGGCGCTCCGGGCGGCTGGGTCATGCCGGGCACCCCGGCCCCGCCCATCAGCAGCACCGCCACCGACCAGCCGAGCGCGCCGAGCGCGCCCGCCCCCGTCAGCAGGCCGGTCGTGTCGCGGACGGAGCGCACCGACCGCAGCCCGACCAGTACCACCGGTACCGCCAGTGCGAGGGCGACCCACTGCCAGTTCCGGAACTGCCACGGAGGTGCCGCCGAGAGCACGACGACGGCCACCGTGGCGGCCGCCGCCGCACCGGTGCCGGGTCGCACGTCGGCCACGCGCGTCAGCCGACGTCGACGGTGAACTCGGCGGTCCGCACGACCCCGCCGTGCCGGAAGTCCAGGAACAGCCGGTACCCGCCGGACGCCGGCACCTCCGCGACGAACGCGACGCCGGGTCCCGAGCGGTCGGTCGGGGCGGGCGTCGCCGCGCTGGGGTGCACATGCAGGTAGGCGAGGTCGCTGCGGCGCAACGCGACGAGGTGGCCGAACGCGCCGAGGTAGGGCTCCAGGTCGGTGACCGGGGCGCCGTCGAGGCTGACGGTGGCGAACACCGGCGAGGACGTGCCGGGGACGAGGTCGCCGTCGAGCCGCACCTGGTAGCCGTCGACCTGCGCCACCCGCGACGGCCCGAACGGGATCGGGGTGAAGTCGCCGGGCGCGAACAGGTCGGTGCCCAGCACGAGCTCGGGGCCGCCGGTCGGCACGAAGTCGGCGTAGACGCGGTAGATCCCGCCCGCGGGCAGCGTCAGCGGGACCCGCCACACGCCGTCGGGCCCGAGCGCGGGGTGCAGGTGCTGGAACCCCGCGGCGTCGCGGCGCACCACGACGAGGTGCAGCAACTGCTCGTGTTCGACGTCGAACGCGGTGACCGGGGCCCCGTCCGATCCGGTGACGGTGAACGCGTACTCGCCCGCCATCCCCGGCTCCAGTGTGTCGACGGCCGGGACGAGCGTGTAGCCCGCGGCGGTGGCGGCGAGCCCGTCGGTGCCGCCGTCGTCCGCGCCGTGCGCCTGCCCGTCGGAGGACTGCCCGTCCGAGGAGTGCCCGCCGGACGGGTGGGCCGCCACGGCGGGAACGGCGGCGGGGGGCTCGCCGACCGCCGACCCCACGCCGAACGCCGCACCGAAGACGACGGCCAGCGCGGTGGCGTACCCGGCGACGCGGACCGCGGTGTTCATACCCGTACAACGCGCGACCCGACCGGCGGTGGCGGGTGGGTGTTGACAACTGAGGGCCCGTCACGTTACCTGTGGTAACAGTAACCACCGGTAACACCCAATGAAGGGTCCGGGCATGAAGGTCACCGACCGCGAGTCCGTCGCCGAGCGCCTCCTGCGCTCGTCCCTGGAGCACTCCTACGAGCCGGCGATCGACGTCGACTGGGACGCGGACCTCGTCGCGGGTCTCTACGGCATCAGTCCCGAACGCTGCTCGCTCTACGGCACCGACCTGTGGGACGGGCTGACCGAGGAGCAGAAGGTGACGCTGTCGATCCACGAGATCTGCAGCATCGCGCAGGTCGGGCTGTGGTTCGAGATGATCCTCATGCAGATGCTGCTCCGGTACTCCTACGACCGCGACCCGCGCACCGGCCACGTCCAGTACGCGCTCACCGAGATCGCCGACGAGTGCCGGCACTCGATCATGTTCGCCAAGCTCGCCGCCCGCTTCGACGTGCCCGACTACCGGCCGGGCGCGCTCGTGCACGCGCTCGGCGGGCTGTTCGCGGCGACCGCGGGCGGGGCGGCGATGTTCGCCAGCGTCCTGGTCGCGGAGGAGACCCTCGACCAGCTCCAGCGCGAGTCGATGCGCGACGAGCGCGTGCAGCCGCTGAGCCGCATGGTCAACCGGATCCACGTGACGGAGGAGGCGCGGCACGTCCGCTGGGCGCGCGAGGAGCTGGCGCGGCTGATGCCCCGGCTCACCGACCGCCAGCGACGGGTAGCGCAGACGCTGACGCCGGTCGTGTCGTTCGTCGTCATCCGCAGCCTGATCCACCCCGGGGTGTACGCGAGCGTCGGGCTCGACCCGGCCACCGCCCGCCGGGCGGCGCTGGCCAACCCGCACCACCGCGCGTCGATCGCCTGGTCGGCGCGCAAGCTCATGCCGTTCCTGCGGGAGGTCGGCATCGTGGGCGGGCCGCTCACCCGGTTGTGGCGGTGTGCCAACCTGATCGACCGGACGGACTAGTCGGGCGCTGCGGCGACGGGGGTGGGCGTGGACGAGATCATCGCCGACGTCGGGCGCAACTGGTACATCTACCTCTCGATGCCGCTGGTCGCGGCCGTCATCGGATACTTCACCAAGATTGTCGCGATCGAGATGATGTTCCGGCCACTGGAGTTTCGGGGCATCCCGCCGTACCTGGGCTGGCAGGGCATCGTGCCGCGGCGCGCGGCCCGGATGGCGAGCATCGTCTGCGACACGATGACCGAGAAGCTCATCAGCCCGGAGGAGATCTTCGACCGGCTCGACGCCGAGCGCGTGGCCAAGGAGATCGAGAAGCCGCTCCTGGACAACATCGAGACCATCACCCGGCAGGTCGCGACGCAGTTCCAGCCCGGGCTGTGGGAGTCGATCCCCGAGGCCGTGCGCCGGATCGTCATCGGGCGGGTGCAGAAGCAGGCGCCGGTGATCGTCGAGCACATGATGGCGGCGATCAAGGACGACATCGACGGGGTCTTCGACCTCAAGGACATGATCGTCACGAACCTGGTCAAGGACAAGGCGCTGCTCAACCGCATCTTCAAGGAGGCGGGGCACAAGGAGTTCGCGTTCATCCGGTACTCGGGGATCTACTTCGGCGCGATCATCGGGCTGCTCCAGGCGGTGGCCTGGGCCCTGCTCAAGCTGCCGATCATCATGCCGATCGCGGGCGGGCTGACGGGGTGGTTCACCGACTGGCTCGCCCTGAAGATGATCTTCAACCCGAAGCGGCCGACGCGGTACTTCGGCCTGTTCGTCTGGCAGGGGCTGTTCCTCAAGCGGCACAAGGAGGTGGCCGCGGCGTACGGGGAGCTGATCGCGAAGGAGATCATCACCCCGCACAACATCATCGAGGCCGTCCTCACCGGGCCCATGTCGGACAAGCTGTTCGTGATGGTGCAGAAGGAGGTCCAGGTCGTGCTGGACTCCCAGGCCGGGCTGGTCAAGCCGCTGCTGGTGTTCTCCGTCGGCAGCACCCGCTACCAGGAGATGAAGCGGATCGTCAGCGCCCAGGTGATGTCCGCGCTGCCGGAGACCATGGCCTACATGGAGGACTACGCCGAGGACGCCATGGACATCCGCAACATCCTGGTCACCAAGATGCAGGAGCTCTCGCCCGAGGAGTTCGAGGAGATCCTGCGCCCGGCGTTCTCCCAGGACGAGTGGATCCTGATCACGGTCGGGGCGGTACTCGGGTTCGCCGTCGGCGAGCTGCAGTCCTACGCGGTCGTGCACTTCTCCGTCTGACCCCGCGAGTCGCTGCTTCTCCGCCCGCGAGTCGCTGTTTCTCCGCCCGCGAGTCGCTGTTTCCGGGCCCGCGAGTCGCCGGTCCTCGACCCGCGAGTCGCGTGCTTCGCGCCCGTGATTCGCGGCGTCAACGGGCTGAGATCCGGCGACTCGCCGGGCGGGAAACAGCGACTCGCCGGCCGGGAAACAGCGACTCGCGGGCGGGGAACAGGCGACTCGCGGGCGGGAATGTGGCGACTCGCGGGTGGGTGTCAGTCGTCGCGGGGGTGGCGGCCGTTCCCGTCGGTCGCGCGGGGGAGGGGGACGTCCAGCGGCGCCGTGCGGGGCACGACGACCGCGGGCTCCGGCGGGAGGACCTGCTCCCACGCGTAGCGGGTGGGGCGGTCGACCACCGGCTCGACCCGGACCTGGGCCGCGCCCGCCGGTTCCGGGGCGGGCTCGACGTCGGCGTGCGGGTGGCAGGCGTCCCACAGGTCCCGGCCCAGCGGCGAGATCCGCACCGTCGCGCGGACGAACCGGGCCCGGCCCTCGGCGCGGGCGGCGTCCTCGGCGTCGCGCACCGTCTGGTCGGTCATGAGGATGTCGTACTGGACGTTCAGGTCCGTGGCGGCCTCGCCGAGCTCGACGAGGTCGAAGTGCAGCAGCCGCGACAGGTACCGCGGCACCGACGGCAGTACCGCGACCCCGGCCGCCCGCCCGACGGTCGAGGCGTAGGACAGCATCCGGCGCGACCCCGACACGCCGGTGCGGCAGTCGACGTGGACGACCGGGTAGGTGCTGCCGTCGGCGAGCGCGGACAGGATCCGGGCCTCGTCGGGGACGAGCTGGCGCAGCAGCGCGAGGTAGAGGTACTCCCTGGCCCGTTGCTTGGACTGCTCCAGCGACCGCCCCAGCAGCTCGGCCATCGCCACCCGCAGCGGCTCGGTCTGCTTCGGCGGCGGGGCGTTGCGCGTGGGGTTCTCGACCGGGCCGTCGGGGGCGCCGTCGTCGAGGGGGTCGACGGTGTCGAGTCGGCGGCGCAGCTCGGACAGCGCGACCCGTTCGAGCTGGCCGAGCTCGGACTCGACGGCCGCGGCCCCGGGCAGGCGGCGGGCCATCTCGGTGCCCGTGCGGGCGGCCCACCGGGCGAACGTGCCGGCCCGGGTGACGAGCGCCTCCGCCTGGGCGTTCAGCCCGTCGGCCGGGGACGGCGTGTTGTCGTGGGACACCGGGACACCCTCCGCGGAACGGGTCGGATGCGGCGGAAGCTATCACCGCCGCACATGTTACCGATGGTAACTCACACCACCAGGACTGGCCGGACGCCCGCCGCGGGGGTGATGCTCGGGGGGTGAGCACACAGGTATCGGCCGAGCGCGGCCTCCGCGAGCCGTGGCCCGGACGGGAGATCACCTCCGGCGGCGTCACCCTGCACGTCCGCGAGACGCCGGGGCCCGACGGGATCCCGGCCGTCTACGTCCACGGGCTGTCCGGCTCCGCGACGAACTGGACCGACCTCGCCGGGCTGCTGTCCGGGCGGGCCACGGGCACGGCCGTCGACCTCCCGGGGTTCGGCCACTCGCGCCCGCTCGCGACCCCGGACTGGTCGCCAGACGGCCACGCCGACGCCCTGATGTGCTTCCTGGCCGGCCGCGGCGAACGCGTGCACCTGCTCGGCAACTCCCTCGGCGGCGCGCTGTCGATCAGCGTCGCGGCCCGGCGGCCCGAGCTCGTCGCCTCGCTGACGCTGGTCTCCCCGGCGATGCCCGACCGCAGGCCCGACCCCCGCCGCATCGCCGACCCGCGGCTCGCGCTGGCCATGGTCCCGGTGCTCGGGCGGCGGGCGAAGGCGCAGATCGCGGAGCTGACGGCGACCGAGCGCGCCCGGCAGACGATCCGGCTGTGCTTCGGCGACCCGGGCGTCGTGCCGCCGCACCGGCTGGCCCAGGCGGTGGCCGAGCTCGAGGCGCGTGCGGGGCTGCCGTGGGCGCGCCAGGCCGTCATGGGCACCGCGGGTCAGATGATCGCGAGCTGGGCGCTGGGCGGGCTGTGGCGCCAGGCCGCGCGGGTGCAGGCGCCGACGCTCGTCGTCTGGGGCGGCCTCGACCGGCTCGTCTCGCCCCGGCTCGCGGCCCGCACCGCGGCGACGATCCCGGGTGCGCGGCTGCTGATGCTGCCCGGCGTCGGACACGTCGCGCAGATGGAGGCGCCGGAAGCCGTGGCCGAGGCGGTCGCCGAACTCTGGGAAGATCCCGCTGCGGTCTGACGTTGCCGCACACAGACGACGACAACCGAGGAGCATGTCCCATGGCGCTACCGCCGCTCGTGGAGCCGGCCGCCGAGCTGACGAAGGACGAGGTGGCGCGCTACAGCCGTCACCTGATCATCCCCGATGTGGGGATGACCGGGCAGAAACGGCTGAAGAACGCGAAGGTCCTGGTCGTGGGGGCGGGCGGCCTCGGCAGCCCGGCCCTGCTGTACCTGGCCGCCGCGGGCGTCGGCACGCTCGGGATCGCCGAGTTCGACGAGGTCGACGAGTCCAACCTGCACCGCCAGGTCATCCACGGCCAGTCCGACATCGGGCGGCCCAAGGGTGAGTCGGCGCGCGACTCGATCAAGGAGATCAACCCGTTCGTCGAGGTGCGGCTGCACCCGGTGCGGCTCGACAGCTCCAACGTGCTGGACATCTTCCGCGACTACGACCTCATCCTCGACGGCACCGACAACTTCGCCACCCGCTACCTGGTGAACGACGCCGCCGTGCTGTCGGGCAAGCCGTACGTCTGGGGCTCGATCTTCCGGTTCGAGGGCCAGGCGTCGGTGTTCTGGGAGGACGCGCCCAACGGCAAGGGCCTCAACTACCGCGACCTCTACCCCGAGCCGCCGCCCCCCGGCATGGTCCCGTCCTGCGCGGAGGGCGGCGTCCTGGGCGTGCTGTGCGCGTCGATCGGCTCGATCATGGTCAACGAGGCGATCAAGCTCATCACCGGCATCGGCGAGCCGCTGCTCGGCCGGCTGATGGTCTACGACGCGCTCGAGATGAGCTACCGCACGATCAACATCCGTAAGGACCCGGAGACGAAGCCGATCACCGAGCTGATCGACTACGACGCGTTCTGCGGTGTGGTGTCCGACGACGCACAGAGCGCCGCCGCGGGCCACACGATCACCGCGACCGAGCTCAAGGAGATGTTCGACGCGGGCAAGGACTTCGCCCTCATCGACGTCCGCGAGCCGCACGAGTACGAGATCGTCAAGATCCCGGGCTCGGTGCTCATCCCCAAGGACCGCATCCTGTCCGGTGAGGCACTCTCGGAGATCCCGCAGGACAAGCCTGTGGTGCTGCACTGCAAGTCCGGTGCCCGCTCCGCCGACGCGCTCGCGGCCCTGCACAAGGCCGGCTTCCGCGACGCCGTGCACGTCGGCGGCGGCGTGCTGGCGTGGGCCAACCAGGTGGACAGGAGCCTGCCCACCTACTGACGCCTCTCCGCCGACGAACGGCGCGCCCGCCCACTCCGGTGGGCCGGCGCGCCGTTCGTCGTAGGGCCCCGGGACCGCTGCAGGGTGACAGCGGGGTGGGCCGGTCCGTCGCGCCACGCGGCCGGCCGACGCTCTGCGCGCCGGCCGCGGACGGAGCGTGAGAATCGACCCCCTCATGTACGCAGCGTCACTCTGACCAGCGGGTACTTCCCACTTGGAGCAGTGACAACTTCGGCTCGTCGAGGTACGTTCGCCTCTCGGAAGATCAAGTTCAGCAGCCGCGGTGATCGTCACCCGGGCGGGTCTGCATCCGCCCGCCGTCGGCGGGGGGGCGTGGGGCGATGACCGAGGCGACACGGCGGTGCGCCCTGCCCGGGTGCGCGGTGGCCATCGAGGACCTGCCCGGCCGACCGCCGCGCCGCTACTGCACCGCGGCCCACCGCGCGGCCGCGCGGCAGGCCCGCCGCGCGTCGATGCAGTCCGGGTCCGACGCCCGGCTGGCGGCCACGCTGCCCTGGCTGGCCGAGCCGGCCGACGTGCCCGACGCGCCCGCACCGGGCGACCCCGATCCCTCCTCGGAGCCCGCGGCGGTCGCGCCGCAGGTGCCGGTCAACCGCGCCGCGCGCCGGCGGGCGGCCGCTCTCGTCCGCCGCTCCGACACCCCGCCCGGTCGTCGCACCCGCGGCCTGAACGCCCCGGTCCCGCACCGGCGCCGCGCGCTCGCGGTGCTCGGCGCGGCCGGGATCCTCGCCGGCGGCTACGCCGTCACCGCGTCGCAGCCGACGTCGCCGACGGCCACCGAGGCCGCCGCCGCGTCGGAGGAGGAGTGGGCCCGCGACGCGCGCGTCACGCTCGCCTCGGTCAACCGGCAGCTCGACACGATCGCGCAGGTCGAGGCCGAGTGGCTGCGGCTCCCCGCGGAGCAGCGCTCGGCGAGCCCGACCGCCCCGGTGGAGGCTCTGGAGCAGCGTCGCGAGCTGCTGGAGAACCGGCGCGCCACGCTGCTGTCGCAGCTCGACTCGTTCGAGGAGCTCGACGCCGTGCGCGCCGACCTCGCGGAGGCCGAGCGCAGCCTGTCCAGCCTGGAGACGACGCTGGCCGCGGCGCCCCCGCCGTCGCAGCGCTCGCCCGAGCAGGCCACGGCGCTCTCGGCGCTCGACGAGCAGCGTGACCTCCGGATCCGGCAGCGCGACGCCCGCCGCGACGAGCTGGCCGCGCTCGAGGGCGGGGTCGAGAACGCGGTGGCCCGCCCGCTGCCCGACGACGTCGCCGTGACCGAGCAGGTCGGCGAGGACGTCCGTCAGGTCATCCGCGGGGAGGACGTACCCACGCCTGCTCCGACCACCCCGCTGCCGACCCGCCCCGACGTCGTCGGCGGGCGCGAGGAGCCGGGCGGCGCCCCGCGCCAGGACGTCGACACCAGCGGCCCGCCCGAGCCACGGGGTCCGGGTGACGAGGCGGTCGGTGTGCCGCCGACCCCGCCACCCGCGGAGCCGGCCGTCCCGGCCCCGGTCCCGGCTCCCGAGGGCCCGGTCGACCAGCTCGCGCAGGGTGTCGACGGCGCCGTCGACGGCACCGCCGACACCGTCGGGGGAGTGCTCGACGGGGGTGCGCGCGAGCGGGACCGGGAGAGGTCGGCCGACCGGCCCGGTGAACCCGCCCCGGCCCCTGCTGAGGCTGCCCCCGCCGAATCGCGCCCTGCGGAGCCGGCCCCGGCCCCGGAGGAAGCGGCGGGGCCGGTCGACACCGTCGAGGACGTCGTCGACGGGCCGGCGCCCGGCGAGCCCGCAGCCCTGGACGTCGCAGCCCCGGACGTCGCAACCCCGGACGTCGCAACCCCGGACGTCGCAGGGGGGCCGGACGAGGCGGGCCCGGTCGGGGAGGTCGTCGACACGGTCGGGGGCGCGGTAGGCGAGGTCGTCGACGGGGCGGACCAGCCCGCCGACGAGGCGCGCGACCGCGATCGCGACCGCGGGGCCCGCGAGGACGCCGACGCGAAGCGCACCGCGGAGCAGGATTCCGTCCCGGCCCCTGCCGCGCCGGCGCCCGCCGCCGCGGCGCCCGCTCCCGTCGCGGACGCGATGCCCCCGGTCGTCGACGACCGGTACCCGGACACCCCGTCCGACCTGCGGGTCGCCCCGGCGGCCTCGGTCCGCGACGCCGACGGGGCACGGTCCGACGACACGTCACCGCCGGAGGACGGTGCCGCGGTCCGCGGCGCTCCGGTCCCGGGTGACCCGGCCCCGAGCGGCCCGTCCGACGACGCTGAGCTCGCCCTCGACGTCGTCCGGTCCACCCCGGCCGCGGCGTGGACCGCGCCGTTGGTCGAGGCGGCCGTCGAGGAGACAGCCCGCCAGGAGTCTGCCGACCCCGAGGCGTCCGCCTCCGCTCCGACGAGCACTTCGCCGATGAGCGGCGGCACCGGCACGACGGGCAGCGAGGAGGCCGTCGCGGCGGCTCTGGGCATGTGGGGTGTCGACGACGAGAGCATCGACGCCCTGAACGAGGCGGCAGCGTCGTCGGCGGCGGGGTCCGGCTCCGACGAGTCGGATCTCGCCGCGGCGTACGGGGTCCCGCCGGACTCCGCGTCCTCCTCGGACTCCGGGACGTCCTCGGGGTCCGGCTACGACCAGGCCGAGCTCGCGGCGGCCTACGAGCGGGCGGTCGTCGAGGCGTACGGGATCCCCGCGGACGAGCCCGACGGATCCGACGGTGCGGACCCGGACGGGTCCACCGGGATGTCCTCCCAGGACTCGGGCGGCACGTCGAACGACACCGACCCGACCTACGACACCGACCCGACCTACACCGACACGACCTACACCGACGACACGTCGGGCTACGCGGACAGCACGACCGGCGAGGACGCGGCAGGGGCCGACGACCCGTCGGGCACGGACGACTCCGACGCCGGCGACCAGGACGGCGACCAGGACGGCGACCAGGACGGCGACCAGGGCGGGGACCGGGACGGCGACCGGGGCGGGGACCGGGGCGGGGAAGAGGACGACCTGGAGATCGAGGACCTCTCGGAGGACCACCCCGGCCCGGCCGAGGACACCGGCGTCGACGACGTCGAGTACTCCGCGGACGCGGATACGGAGGACACGGACACGAACACGAACACGAACACGGACACGGACAACGGCGACACGGAGGGCTCCGACGCCGCCGACAGCGCCGAGGGGCCGGCGGACACCGTGGACGAGTCCGACTCGGCCGAGGACCCCGACGAGGATTCGGGCGGGGATTCCGACGACGGGGAGTCCGGCCAGGGGGACTGACGGTGACCACGGGGGCCGACCTGCACGATCCCCGCTACCCCGCCCCGCGTGGCGCCGTCGATCGCGGACCGTCCGCCGGTAGCGTGCCCGAACGTGACAGCAGCTCCCGTCCTCCCGAGCGGACCCACGGGGACCACCCTGCCGCCGCACGTCCGCACCGCCTTCGGCGTCCAGGACACCGATCCGCGCCCCGTCGTGTGGGCGGGCAGGCGGGCCTGGCACTGCGGCGACGTCCTCGTCCGCCCGGTGCCCGACAACGCCGTGGCCGCGTGGTCGGCCGGGGTCCTCGACGGCCTGCAGGTCGAGGGCCTGCGCCTCGCGCATCCGGTGCGGTCCTCCGACGGCCGCTGGGTCGTGGCCGGGTGGGCCGCGAGCCGCTACGTCCCGGGCGTGCTGGAGCCCCGCTACGACGCCGTGATCGAGGCGGCCAACCGTCTGCACGCCGCCACCGCCGAGCTGACCCGGCCTCGCGTCCTCGACGGCCGCGACGACCTCCTGGCCCGGTCTGCGGCCGCGGCGTGGGGGGAGCGCAGGCTCAGCCTCGACCCGGCCACCGGCGGCACCCTCTACGCGGAGCTGGCGGCGTACCGCACGGCGGTGCAGGTCACCCCGCAGGTCGTGCACGCGGAGCTGTTCGGCGCGGTCCTGTTCGACGGCGACGTGCCCGCTCTGGTCGATCTCGTGCCCGCGTGGCGCCCGAAGGAGTGGGCGGCCGCCGTCGTCGTCGTCGACGCCCTGGCCTGGGGCGGAGCCGACGACACCCTCCCGCACCGCTGGGCCCACCTCGACGAGTGGCCGCAGATGCTGCTGCGCGCCGCGCTCTACCGCCTCGCCCTGCACGCCCAGCACCCCGAGGCCTCCGCCCGCACCCTGCCCGGCCTGGAGCGCGCCGCCGGCCTGGTCACCGCCCTGCTCTGAGGCTCACACCTGCCGCAGGGCGCCGTGAGAACCGGTTATCGCGCGTGACACGTGAACCGGACGAGTCCGTAACGGGCCGTGCCTAGCGTTCGACGTCGACCCACCCGACGACGGAGAGATGAGGCCGGCGTGACCACGACGGACCAGGAGCAGCCCCAGGCACGGTCAGCGCTGGCCGGTCGGTGGATCGACCACTGGGACCCGGAGGACGCCGGGTTCTGGCAGCGCACCGGGGCGAAGGTCGCCAACCGCAACCTCTGGTTCTCGATCCTCTCGGAGCACATCGGGTTCTCGATCTGGACGATGTGGTCGGTGCTCGTCCTGTTCATGGGTCCCGAGTACGGCATCGACGCGGCGGGCAAGTTCTTCCTGGTCGCGGTGCCGACGCTGGTCGGGGCAATCCTGCGGCTGCCCTACACGTTCGCCGTCGCGCGCTTCGGCGGCCGCAACTGGACCGTCGTGTCCGCGCTGCTGCTGCTGCTCCCCACGATCCTGGCCGCGATCGTCATGCAGCCCGGCACGCCGTACTGGGTGTTCATCGCGGTCGCGGCCGTCGGCGGGCTCGGCGGCGGCAACTTCGCGTCGTCGATGACGAACATCAACGCGTTCTTCCCGGAGCGGAAGAAGGGCTGGGCCCTCGGGCTCAACGCCGGTGGCGGCAACATCGGCGTGCCGGTGATCCAGCTGATCGGCCTGCTCATCATCGCCACCGCGGGCACCGGAGCGCCGCGCGTCCTGCTGGGTGTCTACATCCCGCTCATCCTGGTCGCGGCCGTGTTCGCCGCGATCAAGATGGACAACCTGACGTCGGTCAAGAACGACACCGGTGCGTTCCGGGAGTCGATCCAGGAGAGCCAGACCTGGGTCATGGCGTTCCTCTACATCGGCACGTTCGGCTCGTTCATCGGCTACAGCTTCGCGTTCGGCCTGGTTCTGCAGAACCAGTTCGGCCGCACGCCGCTGGAGGCCGCGGCCGTCACCTTCATCGGCCCGCTGCTCGGCTCGCTGATCCGCCCCGTCGGCGGCACGCTCGCCGACAAGCTGGGCGGCGCCCGCGTCACGTTCTGGAACTTCCTCGCGATGGTCGTCGCGACCGCCGTGATCATCGGGGCGTCGGCGATCGACTCGCTGGGCCTGTTCACGGCCGGGTTCGTGCTGCTGTTCGTGTTGACGGGGTTGGGCAACGGCTCGACCTACAAGATGATCCCGGCGATCTTCCGCGGCCAGGCGCGGGTCGCGATCGCGGCCGGCGCCGACGAGGGGGCGTCCTACCTGCGGGCCCGCCGCATCTCCGGTGCCGTGATCGGTATCGCGGGCGCGGTCGGGGCGCTCGGCGGGCTGTTCATCAACCTGGCGTTCCGCCAGTCGTTCATGACGACGCAGTCCGGCGACACGGCGTACTGGTCGTTCCTCGCGTTCTACGTCGTCTGTGCCGTGGTGACCTACGTCGTCTACCTGCGACCGGCCCCGGTCGACGCCACCGCGCCGCGTGCCGCGTACGCCGGCGTCTGACCGTTCACGACCGCACACGATCGGCCGGCTTCACGGAGCGTGAGAATCTCACTCTCCGTGAAGCCGGCCGGTGTCGTCAGTTGAGCGGCTGCGTGCCCTCGGGCAGCGCCCCGCCGGCGAGCAGGTCCTTCGTCAGGCCGGCCAGGTGGGTCAGCGCCGAGCGCTGCGTCCACGGGCCGAACGAGATGCGCGCGACGCCGAGCTCGGCCAGGCGGGCCTGCGGCAGCGACCCGGGCACGTTGATCACGCTGACCTTGCGCTCGCCGATGCCCTCGACGAGCGCGACGACGGTGGGCTCGTCGAGCTTGCCGGGGACGAACACGCACGGCGCACCGGCGTCGACGAACGCGCGGCCGCGCTCGATCGCGTCCTTGAGCACGTCGGCCTTGTCGCGGTCGCCCGCCTTGACGAACGCGTCGGTGCGCGCGTTGAGGACGAAGTCGACGCCTTCGGACTCGCCCGCCTTCAACGCGGCCTCGACCGCGGCGACGGCCTCGGCCAGCGGCGCCATCTTGTCCTCGAGGTTGGCCCCGACGATGCCGACGCCGATCGCGCGGCGCACGGTCTCGCCCGCGTCGCCGTACCCGCTCTCGAGGTCGGCGGTGACGGGGATGTCGACGGCGGCGGCGATGCGCCCCACCATGTCGATCATCAGGTCGCGGGGGATGTTCTCCCCGTCGGCGTAGCCCAGCGTCGCGGCGATGGAGTGGCTGGCGGTGGCGAGGGCCTTGCTGCCCTGGTCGGCGACGACCTTCGCGCTGATCGCGTCCCAGACGTTGACGACGACGAGGATCTCGGGATCGGAGTGCAGACGCCGCAGCTCGGCGGCCTTATCGGAGAGGGTCACGGGCGCAGGCTACGTCGGGTGCGACCGCCCTGCCGGGCCGCGGGGCTCACCGCTCCCACCTGCCGATGTGCGGGGCGCGTAACCCCGGTGTCATCCGACGCCGCGTGTCCGTAACGGCCGCTACCTACCGTCGGCGCCATGTTGGAACTCGTCGTCATCGGCAACGGGATGGTCGGGCACCGCCTCGTGCAGGCCCTCTGTGATCGCGATTCCGCGGGCACCTGGCACATCACTGTGCTGGGCGAGGAGACCCGTCCCGCCTACGACCGGGTGGCCCTGTCGTCCTACGTCGACGGGGTGAGTGCCGAGGACCTGACGCTGCCCTCCCTCACCGTCGACCTGCACCTCGGCGACCCCGCCGTCGCGATCGACCGCGACACGCGACGGATCACCACGGAGACCGGCCGCGTCCTGCCCTACGACGCGCTCGTGCTCGCGACCGGTTCGGTGCCGTTCGTGCCGCCGGTGCCCGGCCGCGACCTCCCCGGCTGCTTCGTCTACCGCACCCTCGACGACCTCGACGCGATCAAGGCGGCCGCCGCCGACGCCGTGGCCCGGCCCGGTGCCGGCCGGCGGTCCGCGGTCGTCGTGGGCGGGGGCCTGCTCGGCCTGGAGGCGGCCCGCGCGCTGCGCTCGCTGGGGCTCTCGCCGCAGGTCGTCGAGATCGCGCCCCGGCTCATGCCGGTGCAGGTCGACGAGGGCGGCGGGGCGTTGCTGCGACGGCTGGTCGAGACGGAGGAGCTGCAGGTGCGCTGCGGTGTCTCCGTCAACGGGATCGCCGAGGATCGCGGGCGGCTGGTGGCCACCCTGTCCGACGGTGTCGAGCTGGACGCCGACCTCGTCGTCTTCTCCGCCGGCATCCGGCCCGCCGACGCGTTGGCCCGCGCGGCCGGGCTGCCGGTGGGGGAGCGCGGCGGGGTGCTCGTCGACAACCGCTGCCGGACCTCCGACGAGCATGTCTGGGCGATCGGCGAGGTCGCGGCACTGGAGGGGCGCACCTACGGGCTCGTGGCGCCGGGGTACGCGATGGCCGAGGTCGTCGCCGACCGGCTGCTCGGCGGTCCCGCGACGATGACGCCCGAGGAACTCGACATGTCGACGCAGCTCAAGATGCTGGGCGTCGACGTGGCCAGCTTCGGCGACGCCCAGGCGACCACCCCCGGTGCGCTGGAGGTGGTCGTCAACGACCCGGTGGCCGGGACCTACGCCAAGCTGGTGATCTCCGACGACGCCCGCACGCTGCTCGGCGGCGTGCTCGTCGGCGACGCCTCGAAGTACGCCGCGCTGCGCCCGCTGGTCGGCTCGCCGCTGCCCGCCGACCCGGTCGCGCTGATCGCGCCCGGGGGTGTGGAGCTGGGGGCCGACGCCCTGCCGGACTCGGCCCAGATCTGCTCCTGCAACTCCGTCACCAAGGGCGCGATCGTGCACGCGATCGGCGACGGCGCCGACACCGTGGCCGCGTTGAAGAGCTGCACCAGGGCCGGCACCAGCTGCGGATCGTGCGTGCCGCTGCTCAAGAAGCTGCTGATCGACTCCGGCGTGCAGGTCTCGAAGGCGCTGTGCGAACACTTCGCGCAGTCGCGGGCGGAGCTGTTCGAGATCGTCGCCGGGTCGGGGATCCGGACGTTCTCCGAGCTGGTGTCGCGCTTCGGTCAGGGGCGCGGTTGCGACATCTGCAAGCCCGCCGTCGCGTCGATCCTCGCCTCGCTCGGCACCGGGCACGTCCACGACGGCGAGCAGGCGACCCTGCAGGACACCAACGACCACTTCCTCGCCAACCTGCAGCGCAACGGCACCTACTCGGTGGTGCCGCGGCTGCCCGGCGGGGAGGTGAGCCCCGCGCAGCTGATCACGATCGGCGAGGTCGCCCGTGACTTCGGGCTCTACACCAAGATCACCGGCGGGCAGCGGATCGACATGTTCGGCGCCCGCGTCGAACAGCTTCCCGCGATCTGGCGCCGGCTCGTCGACGCCGGGTTCGAGTCCGGGCACGCGTACGGGAAGTCGCTGCGCACGGTGAAGTCGTGCGTCGGGACGACGTGGTGCCGCTACGGCGTGCAGGACTCGGTCGGGCTCGCGGTGGCGCTGGAGCTGCGGTACCGGGGGCTGCGGGCGCCGCACAAGTTCAAGTCCGGGGTGTCGGGGTGTGCGCGCGAGTGCGCGGAGGCCCGCAGCAAGGACTTCGGGATCATCGCCACCGAGGAGGGCTGGAACCTCTACGTCGGCGGCAACGGCGGGTTCACCCCGCGGCACGCCGAGCTGCTGGCCTCGGACCTGGACACCGAGACCCTCGTGAAGCTCATCGACCGGTACCTCATGTTCTACATCCGCACCGCCGACCGGCTGCAGCGCACGGCGCCGTGGATCGAGTCGCTCGACGGCGGCCTCGACCACCTGCGCGCGGTCGTCGTCGAGGACTCCCTCGGCATCTGCGCCGACCTGGAGGCCGCGATGGAGCAGCACGTGGGCAGCTACGCCGACGAGTGGCGCGGGGTGCTGGAGGACGAGGAGAAGCTCGCGCGGTTCGTGTCCTTCGTCAACGCGCCCGACACGCCCGACCCGCTGGTGCAGACCCGCGAGGAGCGCGGGCAGCGCGTGCCGGTCGCGCTCGGGCTGCCGGGGGTGGGGGCGTGACGGCCACGGAGACCACGGTCCGCTGGGCGACCATCTGCCCGCTCGACCGGTTGATGCCCGAGCGCGGGGTCGCGGCGCTCGTCGGGGACGTCCAGGTGGCGATCTTCCGGCTGCACGACGGCTCCGTGCACGCCGTCGGCAACGTCGACCCGTTCTCCGGGGCCGCGGTGATGTCGCGCGGGATCGTCGGCGACCGGGGCGGCGTGTCGACCGTCGCGTCACCGATCTACAAGCAGGTGTTCAGCCTCGTCGACGGGCGCTGCCTCGACGACGCCGACGTGTCGTTGCCCTCTTATCCGGTGCGCGTCGCGGACGGACAGCTGGACGTCGGGCTACCGTGGTAGCCGCCGTGACCACCACCACCGCATCCACCACGTCCCCCGTCGAGGTCCCCCCGCTGGCCGGGTTCACCATCGGCGTCACGGCCGCGCGACGGGCCGAGGAGCTCGGCACGATGCTGGAGCGCCGCGGAGCGTGCGTGCTGCACGGGCCCGCGCTCCGGATCGTCCCGGTCTCCGACGACACCGACCTGCAGGCCGCCACGCGCGACCTCATCGCGCGCCCGCCCGACATCACCGTCGCCACCACCGGGATCGGCTACCGCGGCTGGGTCGAGGCCGCCGACGGCTGGGGCCTCGGCGAGGACCTCCTCGCCGCGCTGGGCTCCGGCACGCTGCTCGCCCGCGGCCCGAAGGCGCGCGGGGCGATCCGGGCGTCCGGGCTGGTCGACGCGTGGTCGCCGCCGTCGGAGTCGTCGGCGGAGGTGCTGGAGTACCTGCTCGCGGGCCCGCTCGAGGGCAAGCGGATCGCGGTGCAGCTGCACGGCGAGCCGCTGCCCGACGTCGTCGAGGCGCTGGAGATCGCGGGCGCGTCCGTCGTCCAGGTGCCGGTGTACCGGTGGCTCCCGCCCGCCGACCTCGGCCCGCTCGATCGCCTGCTCGACTCCGTGCTCGCCGGCTCCGTCGACGCCCTCGCGTTCACCAGCGCCCCCGCCGCGGCGAGCCTGCTGGCCCGCGCCGGCGAGCGCGGTGTGCGCGAGGACCTGATCGCCGTCCTGCGCGGGCCGGTCCTGTCGCTGTGCGTCGGGCCGGTCACGGCGGCGCCGCTGGAGGCCGTCGACATCCCGACGGTGCAGCCGCAGCGCTCCCGCCTCGGGGCGATGGTGCGCAAGCTCGAGGCCGAGATGCCCGACCGGGCCCGCCGGCTTCCGGTCGCCGGGCACCTCCTGGAGCTGCGCGGGCAGGCCGTGCTCGTCGACGGTCGGCTGCGCGCGGTGCCACCCGCGGGCATGGCGCTGCTGCGGAGCCTCGCCCGCCGTCCCGGCCGGGTGGTGGGCCGCGCCGACCTGCTGCGCGCGCTGCCCGGCGGGGGCGACGACGAGCACGCCGTGGAGACGGCGATGGCGCGGCTGCGAGCCTCGCTGGGCGAGCCGAAGCTGGTGCAGACCGTGGTCAAGCGGGGGTACCGGCTCGCGCTCGATCCCACGGGCGGCGGGCACTGCCAGAACGGGGACGGCCGGTGAACCTGCTGCTCGTCGCGCACGGCACACGCGACCCGGCCGGTGCGGTCGTCACGGAGGCGGTGGCCGCACTCGTCCGGCACCGGCTCGGGGTGCGCGTCGAGCCCTGCTACGTCGACGTGCGGCACCCGACGCCGTCCGACGCACTCGCGGACCTGCCCGGGCCCTGCGTCGCCGTCCCGATGTTCCTGGCCGCGGGCTACCACGTGCGTGTCGACGTCCCGTCGCAGATCAGCGCGACGGGACGCTCCGACGTCGTGATCGGGGAGACGTTCGGACCCGATCCCGCTCTCGTCGGCGCGGCGGCCGACCGGCTGCGCACGGCGGGGCTGCGCGACGGGGACGCCGTCGTGCTCGCCGTCGCCGGGTCCAGCGACCCCTACGCGCAGGCCGACGGCGAGCGCGCCGCCCGGCGGCTGGGCCGTGCTCTGTCCCGTCCCGTCACGCTCGCGACCATCGCCACCGGCGGCCCGAGGGTGGGCGACGCGGTCGCCGCGCTGCGCGACGGCGGGGCCCGGCGGGTCGCGGTGGCGTCCTGGCTGCTCGCCCCCGGGCTGTTCCAGCGCACGCTCGACGAGTGCGGGGCCGACGTCGTGGGGGCCCCGATCGCCGCGCACGACGCCGTGGTCGAGCTGGTGGTGGACCGGTACCGGGCCGCGACGGCCGCGCAGCGGGACACGGCGGAACTGCGCACGGCCTGACCGGTCGGCGTTCGGCCGCCGGGGAACCGGGGTCGTCCGCAGTCGGTTCCATGCAGCTCGGTGCGGTTGTGCGGGTCAGCGCGGGTCGGCTCGGCGGCGGCGGGGGAGCCGGCCGTCGACCAGGAGGACGCCCTCGGCGCGCAGGCGGGCACTCTGCTCCCGCGCGACCTGGGGCGCGCACGTCCCGTCGGCGCGCAGGACGCGGTGCCACGGCAGGTCGTGGCCGTCCTCGGAGAGGATCCGGCCGACGAGCCGTGCGCGGCCGGGGAGCCCGGCCCGCGCGGCGACCTCGCCGTAGCTCGACGTCTCGCCCGGCGGGATCGCGCGGACCACCTCGCGGATCCGCTCGACGGTCTCCTCGTCGATCACCGCAGGAACGCGCGGATGTGCTCCGCGACCTCGGCCGTGCGCTCCAGGAACACCATGTGCCCGGAGTCGACCGGGGCGACGGTGAGGTCGTCGCCGAGGGCGGCGCGGCAGGCGTCGACCCACGCCGGGGCGACGAAGTCGGCCTTCGTGGCCGGGACGAGCAGCGTCGGCCCGACGGGGGTGATCGCGGTACGCGCCATCTCGCCCCAGGCCGCGACGACGGCGGCGCGGGAGTAGCGGTAGCGCCACCGGTCGCCGTCGGGGACGAGATGGGCGGCGAGCTCGGCGTCCACGAGGTCGGCGGCGATGCCCTCCCAGCGCTGGGTGCGGTCGGCGCGGGCGGCGGCGAGATCGGGGTAGGACTCGTCGGCGCGGGTGTCCTCGGCGGTCTCCAGCATGTCCTGGGGGTCGAGGCCGATGGCGGGGTCGAGCAGGACGAGCCTCTCGACGCGCTCGGGCGCGATCCGGGTCAGGTGTACCGCGATCGCGCCGCCGAAGGAGTGCCCGATCACCGGGACGCGGTCGAGCCCCTCGGCGTCGAGGACGGCGAGGAGGTCGGTGACGTGCTGCTCGAACCCCCAGGGCGGGGCCCATGGGGAGCGGCCGTGGCCGCGCAGGTCGACCCCGATCAGGCGGTGGTCGGGCAGGGCGTCGGCGAGGACCCGCCAGCGCTCCCCGTGCCCGGTGACGCCGTGCAGGGCGAGGACCGGATCACCGTCACCGAACGAGTGCAGATGCAGCGGGCTCACGGTGGGGATGCTCGCACGGGCGGGTCCGGGATGGCAGTAAAGCCACCTTGCCGCGAAGAGACGGCAGCAAGGTGGCTTTGCTGCACTACGCACGCGCACCCCACCGCGGAACTGTCGGGGGTGGGTGGTTGCATCCCTGACGTGACCCGCACCCTCCCCTCCGCCCGCGTGGCGCCCGGTCTCGTGCGCGCGCCGCGCCGGGTCGGGGTCGTCCCGGAGTGGGACGCCGCCGCGCTGCGGGTGCTCGCGCATGCCGCGGGGCCGCTGAAGGTCCTCGGCGGTCCGGGCACGGGCAAGACCACGCTGCTGCTCGCCGCCGTCGCGGGGCGGGTGGCCGCGGGGGAGGACCCGGCGCGCACGCTGCTGCTGGTCGGGAGCAGGCGCGCGGCGGGGGAGTTCCGGGAGCGGCTGGCCGATCTCGCCGGCGGTGCCGACCGCACGCTGCGCGAGCCGCTCGTCCGCACCGTCCACTCGTACGCGTTCGGCGTGCTGCGCCTGCACGCCGCCCGCCACGGCGACCCGCCGCCGCGCCTGCTGGCCGGCGCCGAGCAGGACGCCGTGGTGCGCGATCTGCTGGCCGGTGAGCTGTTCGACGAGGTTCCCGGCTCGGGCTGGCCCGACCGGCTGCGTCCCGCGCTCGCCCTGCCCGGGTTCGCCGCCGAGCTGCGTGAGCTGATCCTGCGGGCCGCCGAGCGCGGGCTGGGTCCCGACGAGCTCGCCGGGCTGGGCGAGTTGCACGACGTGGGGGCCTGGAGCGCGGCGGGCCGGTTCTTCCGCACCTACGAGCAGGTCACGCTGCTGCGCGGCGCCGCGGGCCGGGGGGCCCCGCAGGCCACGGCACCCGCGCTCGACGCCGCCGAGCTGGTTTCCGCCGCCCTCGACGCGCTGGCGT
Organism: Pseudonocardia abyssalis; assembly: GCF_019263705.2. Taxonomy (NCBI): domain Bacteria; kingdom Bacillati; phylum Actinomycetota; class Actinomycetes; order Pseudonocardiales; family Pseudonocardiaceae; genus Pseudonocardia; species Pseudonocardia abyssalis. The sequence goes on along the minus strand of NZ_JADQDK010000001.1, from coordinate 4,027,516 downwards.
CCGATCCCGAGCTGCTCGCCGCCGAGCGGCACCGCGTGCAGCACCTGCTCGTCGACGACGCCCAGGACCTCGATCCCCAGCAGATGGAACTGGTGCGGGCGCTCGGTTCCACCGCCCGCACCGTGCTGCTCGCGGGCGACCCCGACCAGGCCGTCCTCAACTTCCGCGGGGCCGACCCCACGGGGATGACCGCGATCGAGGCCGACACGGTCGTACTCGGTGTCGACCACCGCAGCGCCCCCGCCGTGCGAGCGGCCGGGGCGCGGTTGGCCGCCCGGCTGCCCGGGGCCGGTCCGGGTCGTCGGCGCGTCGGTCCGCCGGGCGAGGCCGGTCCGCCGGGCCCGGCGGATCTGGCCGCGCCGTCCGGTTCGGCCGATGTGGCCGGGCCGCCGGGCCCGGCGGATGTGGCCGCGCGGTCCGGTTCGGCGGATGTGGCCGGGCCGTCGGACGCGGCGGAGCCGCCGACCGCCGGAGCGCCCACCCAGGACGGCGTCGTCGACGTCCGCATCTTCGCCTCCGCCGCCCAGGAGGCGGGCTGGGTGGCCGACCGGCTGCGCCGCGCCCACCTCACCGACGGTGTGCCGTGGTCGCGGATGGCGGTGCTGTCGCGGTCCACCCGCCGCTCGTTGCCCACGCTGCGCCGCGCGCTCCTCGCAGCCGGTGTCCCGATCGCCGCCCCGCCCGACGAGCTGCCCACCGCCCGTCAGCCCGCCGTCGTGCCGCTGCTCATGGTGCTGCGCTACGCCGCCCGCCCCCAGGAGCTCGACGCCGACGCCGCCACGGCCCTGCTCACGTCCCCGCTGGGCTCGGCCGACCCGATGCGGATGCGCCGCCTGCGCCGCGGCCTGCTCCGGCTGCACGCGGGAGGCCCCGACGCCGAGTCCGGCGAGGGGTCCGATCCCCTCCTCGTCGACGCCCTGCGCGCCGCCGCCCGCGGCCGGCCCGACCCGCTGTCGGCCCTCCCGGCCAACGAGACCGCCCCACTGCGCCGCGTCGGGGCCCTGCTGGCGCTCGCAGGCGAGGCCGTGCGCGACGGCGAGAGCGCCGAGGAGGTGCTCTGGCGGGTGTGGCAGCGGTGCGGGCTGGGGCAGCGGTGGAGCGAGTCCAGTGCGCGGGGCGGCCCGGCGGGCGCCGCGGCCGACCGCGACCTCGACGCCGTCCTCGCCCTGTTCGACGCCGCCGCGCGGCACGCCGACCGGTTGCCGGGCGCAGGCGTCGTCGGCTTCACCGAGTACCTCACCGAGCAGCACCTGCCCAGCGACTCGCTCGCCGCCCGCGCACCCCACAGCGACGCTGTCGTGCTGCTCACCGCGCACGCCGCCCGCGGCCGGGAGTGGGACGTCGTCGCGGTGCCTGGGGTGCAGGAGGGGGCCTGGCCCGATCTGCGGCTGCGCGGGAGCCTGCTCGGCAACGAGCGGCTGGTCGATCTCGTGGCCGGGGTCGCGGCGCCGCAGGAGACGGTCTCGCGGATGGCTCCGCTGCTGGCCGAGGAGCGGCGGCTGTTCTACTCCGCGTGCACCCGAGCCCGCACGATGTTGCTGGTCAGCGGTGTGCAGGGGGAGGACGAGCAGCCCTCGCGCTTCCTCGACGAGCTCGATCCCCTGCCTGCGGAGAAGGCCGAGCGGGCGGTGCACCGCCCGGGGCGCTCGCTCGTGCTCGCGGAGCTGGTCGGGGAGCTTCGCCGGGCGGTCTGCGACCCCGTCGCCGATCCGGCGCGGCACGCCCGCGCGGCGGCGTCGCTCGCCCGCCTCGCCGAGGCCGGCGTGCCCGGGGCCCATCCCGACCAGTGGTACGGCCTCGCGCCGCTCTCGGCGCAGGCCCCGCTGCGTGAGCCCGGCGAGGTCGTGCCGGTGTCGCCGTCCGACGTCGAGAAGATCCTGCGCTGCCCGCTGCGGTGGGTGCTGGAGCGCCACGGGGGGAGCGACAACGGGGCACTCGCGGCGATCACCGGGTCGCTGGTGCACGCGCTCGTCCAGGCCGCGGCGGCGGGCGCGGAACAGGGGGAGCTGGAGACGGCCCTGCAGGCGGCGTGGGCCCGGCTCGACGCGGGAGCGCCGTGGTTCGGCCGCCGCGAGCTCGTCCGCGTCCGCGGGATGCTCGCGGCGTTCGACGAGTGGGTGCGGTCGAGCCGCGCCGACGGGCTGCGGCTGGTCGCCGTCGAGCAGGCGGTGCAGCTCGACCTGCCGCCCGACGAGGTCGAGGTCGGCACCCCCGGGCCCTGGCTGCGGCTCAGGGGCCGCGTCGACCGCCTGGAGGCCGACGCCGAGGGCCGACCGGTCGTGATCGACGTGAAGACGGGCAAGACGGCGGTGAGCGCCCGCGCGGCAGCGGAGCACCCGCAGCTCGCGGTGTACCAGCTGGCCGCCGCGCTCGGTGCGTTCGGCGACCTCGTCGATGCCGCGGCCGGCCCGGGCGGTGCCCGCCTGGTCTACGTCGCCGACCGCAAGGCCGGCGGGGAGGCGAAGGAGCCCGCTCAGCCCCCGCTCGACGAGGACGGCGTCCAGCTGTGGCGGGCGGTGGTGCGTGATGCGGGGGTGCAGTCGTCGGGATCGGTGTTCGTCGCACGCCTGGGCCCCGACTGCGACCGCTGCCCGGTCCACACCAGCTGTCCCGCCCACGGCGCCGGCCGCCCGGTCACGGAGGCGTGATGCGCCACGCGCCGTCACGCCGGCCGGGCTCGTACGGAGGTCCGTGTGCCCGCACACAGGGCCGGACCTGTGTGCCGCCCCCCGCACCCGTGTGCGGGCGGCGGGACGGGTAGGAACAACCGGTGCTCCTCACCCCCCGCGCGCTGGCGACGGCCCTCGGCGTCGACCCGCCGACCGAGGAGCAGGCCGCCGTCATCTCCGCCCCGCCGCGCCCGGCCCTCGTCGTCGCGGGGGCGGGGGCGGGCAAGACCGAGACGATGGCCGCGCGGGTCGTCTGGCTCGTCGCCACCGGTGAGGTGCTGCCCGAGCAGGTCCTCGGCCTGACGTTCACCCGTAAGGCCGCGCAGCAGCTCGGGGCCCGGGTGCGGTCGCGGCTGCGGCGGCTCGCAGGGACGCGCCTGCTCGACGAGCTCGACCCCAGCGGCGAGCGCCGCGCGGCCGTGCTGGCCGGGGAGCCGACCGTGTCCACCTACCACGCCTACGCCGGGCGCCTGGTCGGCGAGCACGCGCTGCGCCTGCCCGCGGAGCCTGCGGCGCGGCTGCTCAGCCAGACCGCGGCGTGGCAGCTCGCGCACCGCGTCGTCAGCACCTGGGCCGACGACCTCGACATCGACCGGGTGCCCGCCACCGTCACCGGCTACCTGCTCTCGCTCGCGGGTGAGCTGGGCGAGCACCTCGTCGAGACCGACGCCGTGCGCATCCACGCCGAGCGCCTCGTCGAGACGCTGTCGTCGGCGCCCCGCGGGAAGGGGCAGCGGGCCGAGCCGTCGCTCACCTACAAGCGCTGGATCGACGCCCAGCGGATGCGGCTCGAGCTGCTGCCGCTGGTGGAGGCGTTCGCGGCGCGCAAGCGGGCGGAGCGGGCCGTCGACTTCTCCGACCAGCTCGCCATCGCGGCCCGCGTCGCGGAGAGCCACCCCGAGGTCGGGGAGACCGAGCGGGCCACCTACCGCGCGGTGCTGCTCGACGAGTACCAGGACACCGGCCACGCCCAACGGGTGCTGCTGCGGGCGCTGTTCGGCACGGTGCCCGGCGAGCCGGTGCGCGCCGACGGGCCCTCGGTCACGGCGGTGGGTGACCCGTGCCAGTCGATCTACGGGTGGCGCGGCGCGAGCGCGGGCAACCTCGTCCGCTTCCGCACCGACTTCCCCGCCGCGCCGGACGAGCCCGCCGACGAGTTCGGCCTCCTCACGAGCTTCCGCAACCCCGCCGAGGTGCTCGCGCTGGCCAACGCGGTGTCCGAGCCGCTGCGGTCGGCACCGGGGGCCGTCGGCGTCGGGGAGCTGCGGGCCGGGTCCACCGAGGTGCGCGGCGACGTGCGGGTGGCGTTGCTGCCCGACGTCGCCACCGAGGTGGGTTGGCTGGCCGACGCGATCGCGGAGCAGTGGACCGACGAGCGCACCCCCAGCTCCGCGGTGCTCGTGCGCCGCCGCGCCGACATGGACGCGGTCGCCGACGCGCTGCGCTCGCGTGGGCTCCCGGTCGAGGTCGTCGGGCTGGGTGGGTTGATCGACACTCCGGAGGTGCGCGACCTGGTCAGCGCGCTCAAACTCGTCGCCGACCCGTTGGCCGGGCCGTCGGCGATCCGCCTGCTCACCGGGGCCCGCTGGCGCCTCGGCGTCGCCGACCTCGCCGCCCTGTGGGCCCGCGCGCGTGAGCTGGTGCCCGGGTCACCCCCGCGGTCCGGCCCGCTGACGCCTGCAGAGCTCGCGATGGGGGCGCTGCCCGCCGAGCAGGCCGAGCAGGCGGGCCTGGTCGACGCCCTCGACGACCCGGGCGACCCGGCCCGCTACACGGCGGCGGGCCACGACCGGATCGTGCGGCTGGGCCGTGAGCTGAGCTGGCTCCGTGCCCGCGCGGCGGCCCCGCTCACCGACCTGGTCGCCGACGCCGAACGCCTGCTGCTGCTCGACGCCGAGTCCGCCGCCCGCCCCGGCCCGGTCGGCCGCACCCACCTCGACGCGTTCGCCGACGTCGTCGCCGAGTTCGCCTCCGGCGCCGAGGTGGCCACGCTGCCCGCCCTGCTCGACTACCTCGACACCGCGGAGCAGGCCGAGGACGGGCTCACCCCGGGCGACGTCGAGGTCGCGCAGGACCGCGTCCAGGTGCTCACCGTGCACGCCGCGAAAGGATTGGAGTGGCAGGTCGTGGCCGTGCCGCACCTCGTCACCCAGGTCTTCCCCGGCCGCAAGATCGGCGGTACCTGGCTCACCGACCCCTCCGAGCTCCCGGTGTCGCTGCGCGGCGACGCGATCGACCTCCCCGGGCTCGACCTGTCCGCGAGCACCGACCGCAAGCAGGTGGAGAACGCGGTCAGGACCCACTCCGAGTCCCTCGACGAGCGCCGCCTCACCGAGGAACGGCGGCTGTTCTACGTCGCGCTCACGCGCAGCGAGCGGGTGCTGCTGGTGTCCGGGCACCGCTGGCCCGCGGCGGGGGAGAAGCCGAAGGATCCCTCCGAGTTCCTGGAGCAGATCCGGCTGGCCGTGCCGGAGTGCGTCGAGCAGTGGGCCGACCCGCCGGAGGACGGCGCGGCCAACCCCGCGATCGTCGACGGGCCGGGCCTGCCCTGGCCGCTCGACCCCCTCGGCGCCCGGTCGGCCGACGTCCACGCCGGGGCCGACCGCGTCCGGGCCGCCCTGGCCGACCTCGACGCCGCCCGCACCGCCCGGGCCGACGCCGCCGACCCGGGGTCCCAACTGGAGCTGCTCGACGTCCCCGCCCCGGTGATCCCCGCCCCGGAGGTCCCCGCCCCGGAGGTCCCCGCCCCGGAGGTCCCCGTCCCGGAGGTCCCCGCCCCGGAGACCGTCGGTCCGGACGGTCGGCATCCCGAGGACCCAGGCCCGGAGGAGCCCGACCCCGACGAGCCCGAACCCGTCGAACCCGGCGGCGGTGCCGGGTTCGACCCGGCCGATCCCGAGGGCTGGGCCGCCGACGTCGAGATCCTGCTCGCCGAGCGGGCCGCCGCCCGCGCCCGGCCGACCGTCGCGCTGCCGGCGCAGCTGACCGTCAGCCAGCTCGTCGAGCTCGCTGCCGACCCGGCGACGCTGGCCTCGCGCCTGCGCCGCCCCCTGCCCCTGCCGCCGAACCCGCACACCCGCCGAGGCACCGCGTTCCACGCCTGGCTCGAGCAGCGCTTCGGCGCGGCGCAGCTGCTCGACCTCGACGAACTGCCCGGTGCGGCCGACGAGGACGCGGTGTCCGACGACTCGCTCGCCGAGCTGCAGGAGGCGTTCCTGGCCAGTGAGTGGGCGGAGCGGCGGCCGGTCGAGGTGGAGGTGCCGTTCGAGACGATCGTCGCCGGGGTGGGGGTGCGCGGCCGGATGGATGCGGTGTTCGGCGACCCCGACGGTGGCTGGACGGTCGTCGACTGGAAGACCGGCGCCCTGCCCGACGACGCCCGGCTCCCGGCCCTGTCGGTGCAGCTCGCTGCGTACCGGCTGGCCTGGGCAGCGCTGGTCGGGTGCCCGCCCGAGCAGGTCCGGGCGGCGTTCCACTACGTGCGCGCCGACGTCACGGTCCGCCCGGCCGATCTCCTCGACGCCGCGGGCCTACGTGGGCTGCTGGAGTCGGTGCCTACAGCAGGGAGTCCAGCTTCGTGACGGTGTTCCAGTTCCGCGCGGTGACGGTGATGCCGAGGTGCTTCTCGGCGAACGCGGCCAGGGGTGGCGCGGCGAGCAACCCGTCCGGGCACCACTGGTAGATCACCCGCGGACCGAGTGCGGCTCCGTCCGGATCGAGGGCCGCGACGTCGTGCTCGGCGAGCAGTGCGGGGTCGGGCGTCGCGGACAGGACGTGCGCCATCATCCGTGACCCGTTCGTCGCCACCTCGGCGAACGGGTTCCCGTCGACGATCGCGCGCAGCTCGTCCGCGGTGAGCACGACGGTGCGGACCTCGAACCCGAAGCGCCCGCGCAGGGCCGCCTCGATCCGCGGCACGTGTTCGCCGTCGGGCCCGCTGACGGTGGCGTTCCCGCTGTTGAGGTGGGTGCGGACGGCGGAGAATCCGAGTTCGCCGAGCAGGTCCCGCAGGTCCGCCATCGCGAGCCGCTTCGCGGTGCCCACGTTGATCCCGCGCAGCAGCACGACGAACCGGGTCATGCGGCCAGCCTAGTTCGCCGTCGGTTCGCGGAGATCGGTCCGCGCCGCCCGAAACGGCCCTCGGAAGGGCCTCCGTGCACGGACGATCACGATCTTGCCGGCCGAGACGCGTCGTCGACGGGGTGCAGCGGGTGGGCGGCCCCGGCGATGCCGTCGGAGTGCGGGCGTCGGCGGGCTACCGCGCGTCGCGGCGGACCTTCAGAGCCCAGAGGACGAGCAGGATCTGCAGCGGCAGCCGCCCGTAGGCGATGGCCTGCTCGCCGACGGAGCGGTCGGACCAGTCGATGGCCATCTTGATGTTCGCCGGGAACACCGCGACGAACAGCGCCGCGGCCGCGAGCCCGCCGAGGCGCCGGGTGCGCGGCACGGCGACGGCGCCGGCGACGCCGAGCTCCGCGGCACCGGAGGCGTAGGTCCAGAACCGGGCCGTGCCGGGCAGCTGCCCGGGAACCATCGAGTCGAAGAAGTCGGGGGCCACGAAGTGGGTGAATCCGGCGGCGGCGAGGAAGCCGGCGAGTGCGATAGCGGCGCGGGAGTTCACGCCGGTGATCGTCGCACGGGCGTCGCGGGCTACCCTCCGCGCGTGAGGAGCGAGGTGCGCCGCCGGCCGATCGCCGACCCGACGCTGGTCGGTCCGGTGCGGATGCCCGATTCGACGGTCACGCCGCTGGTGTCGTTGCTCCGCAGGCTGGCGATCGCGATGGGGGCGCTCGTCGCCACCGCACTGATCGTCTACTTCGGTCGCGACGGCTACATCGACAACAACGCCGAGGGCAGCCCGATCAGCCTGCTCGACGCGTTCTACTACTCGACGGTCTCCGTCTCGACCACCGGTTACGGCGACATCGTGCCGGTCAGCGACGCGGCCCGGCTGTGGACCACGATCGTCGTCACGCCGCTGCGGTTGATCTTCCTCATCACGTTCGTCGGGACCACCGTCGAGCTGCTCACCGAACGCTCCCGGCAGTCCTTCCGGATCGAGCGCTGGAGGTCCAGGTTGCGCGACCACACCATCGTCGTCGGCTACGGCACGAAGGGGCGCGCCGCCGTGGAGACCCTCCTCGGCGACGACAAGCGGCCCGACGACATCATCGTCGTCGACACCGACCGCGCCCAGCTCGACGCGGCGTCCGCACTCGGGCTGGTCACCGTCACCGGCAACGCGACCCGGTCGAGCGTGTTGCGGATCGCGGGGGTGGCGCACGCGTCGGCGATCATCGTCGCGACGAACCGCGACGACACCGCCGTGCTGGTCACGCTCACCGCCCGCGAGCTCTCCCCGACCATCCGGATCGTCGCGGCGGTGCGGGAGTCGGAGAACGTGCACCTGCTGCGGCAGTCGGGCGCGAACTCGGTCGTGGTCTCGGCGGAGACGGCGGGGCGGCTGCTCGGGGCGGCGACCACGAGCCCGAACGTCGTCGAGGTCGTCGAGGACCTGCTGACGCCCGACGCCGGCTTCGCGATCAGCGAGCGCGAGGTGGAGGAGGCCGAGGTCGGCGGTTCGCCGCGGCACCTGGGCGACATCGTGCTGGCCGTGGTGCGCGGCGACACGCTGCACCGCGTCGACTCGTCGAAGGTCGACTCCCTCGACCGCGGCGACCGCCTGCTCTACGTCCGCAAGGCCACCCCGCCCGACGAGGACTGACCCCACCCCCGCGGGTCGGGGTCTCGTGGTGGCCGAGTCGGGTTCAGCCCGTGAGCAGCGCCCGGGGGGTCGCCCCGACTCGCGCGTGGCAACAGCCCGACTCGCGGACCGCGAGGGCCCGACTCGCGGGCAGGGAGAGCCCGACTGGCGGGTGTCAGGGGGTGGGGAGGGTCAGGGTGAACGTGGCGCCCCGACCGGCCGGGATGTCGGCGTGGCGCAGGTCCCCGCCGTGGGCCCTCGCGATGCCCCTGGCGATCGCCAGCCCCAGACCCGCGCCCCCGTCGTGGGCCGTGCGGGCCTCGTCGAGGCGCACCAGCCGGTCGAAGATGCGCTCGCGGTCGGCGGGCGGGACACCGGGTCCGTCGTCGGACACCTGTACCTGCGCGCCGGGGCCCACCTGCACCGACACCGCGCCGTAGCGCTGTGCGTTGTCGAGCAGGTTGGCGATCACCTGGGCGAGGCGGGCCGGGTCGGCGAGCACGGTGACGGGGGTGCCGGCGACCTCGATCGTCCGGTCCGGCGCCCGCAGCCGCACGCGGTCGGCCTCGGTCCGGGTCAGCGCGAGCAGCTCGACGGGCTCGCGGCGCAGCTCGATGCCGGCGTCGATGCGGGCGAGTGCGAGCAGGTCGTCGACCAGCCGTCCGGCGCGATCGCTCTCGCGCAGCAGCAGCAGGTGCAGGCGGTCGCGCTCCTCGGCGTCGAGCCCGGGGGAGACGGCCGCCTCGGCCACCGCGCGCACCCCGGCGAGCGGGGTGCGCAGCTCGTGCGCGGCGTCGGCGACGAACCGCCGAGTCCGCGCCTCGGACTCCCTGGCCTGGCGTTCCGCACCCTCCAGCTCGTCGAGCATGTCGTCGAACGCGGCGGCGGTGCGTCCGAGCTCGGTGTCGGTGCGCGCAGGGGCGAGCCGGCGGCCGCGGTCGCCGCGGGTGATGGACCGGGCGAGCGCGGTCATGTCGTCGAGCGGGGCGAGCGCGACGCGGGTGGTCAGCAGCATCACGACCCCGGCGAGGGCGAGCCCGCCGACGCTCAGCAGGAACAGCGTGCGGCGCAGGCGCTGCTGGGCGGAGGTGACGCCGTCGTCCACGGCCACCAGCGTGAGCTGCGACCCGTCGGCGAGGGGCCGGCGCAGGACGTCGTCGTCGCCGCGGCCCCGGCCCCGCCGGTCGCCGTACACCTCCCCGTCGGCGGCCACCAGCACCGCCCGGATCCCCGGCGCCTCCACCTGCCGAGCGATCTCCGCGGCGTCGACGCCCCGACCCACCAGCTCCCCGGCGAGAGCGGCACGCACCGTGAGCTGGCCGCGCAGGTCCGCCCGGCTCTGCGCGGTGAACACGACGTCGGTGAGCACCCCGACGACGAGCAGCACCGCCGCCAGCACCAGCAGGCTCAGCGCGGTGACGCGGGCGCGCAGCGAGTGCCGGTTCACGCCTCTGCCCGCAGCACGTACCCGAGCCCGCGGACGGTGTGCAGCAGCCGCGGCTCGCCGAGCTTGCGCCGCAGCGCGGAGACGTGCACCTCGACCAGGTTCGGGTCGTACTCGGTGTAGCCCCACACGCGCGTGAGGATCTGCCCCTTGCCGACGACGCGGCCGCGCTGGGTGGCGAGGTAGTCGAGCAGTCGCAGCTCGGTGGCCGTCAGCTCGATCGGCACCCCGGCCCGGCTGACGGCCCCGGCGGCGGCGTCGACGAGCAGGTCGCCCACCTCCACCGTCGACGGCGTGCGCCCCATCCGCCGCAGCACCGCCGTCACCCGCGCCACCAGTTCGGCCAGCGCGAACGGCTTCACGACGTAGTCGTCGGCGCCGCCGTGCAGGCCGCGCAGCCGGTCTTCGACGCCGTCGCGCGCGGTCAGCATCAGGACCCCGGCGTCGCTGTGCCTGCGCACGACCTCCAGCAGCGCGAACCCGTCGCGGCCGGGGAGCATGACGTCGAGGACGACGAGGTCGGGACGGAACGTCTCGAGGTCGCGCTCCAGCGCGCTGCCGTCGACGCGGCCCGCCGCGTCGAACCCGGCGGCCGTCAGCCCGCTCAGCACGGCGGTGCGGATCGCCTCGGCGTCCTCGACGACCAGCACGCGCGCTCCCACACCGCCATCCTGCCCGCCCGCCGCTGAAGATCGGCTGAAGGAGCGCCTGTCTTCAGGGTCCGGTCAGGTTCGGGCAGCAGGCTCGGCAGCGTCACCCCGACGACCCGAGGAGCCCCGATGACCGCCCCCGAAGCCCCCACCCGACGCTGGCGACGGCCGCGCGGCCGCGCGCTGGTGATCGGCGCCGTCGTGCTGGCGGTGCTGATCGTCGCTGCCGTCGTCGCCGCACTGCTGATCCCCGGCGGCGGCCCTGGCCGCGACGGGCGGGACGGCCGCGGGGGACCGGAGATCGGTCTGACCGGCGAGTCCGGCGAGCTCGGCGACGGTCCCGGCCGGGGGCCGAGGGGTGAGCGCGACCGCGACGGGCTGGGCGAGGGCCCCGTCCTCATCGGATCCGTCGTCTCGACGGCGGAGGGCACGCTCGTCGTCACCCCCGACGGCGGCGCGCAGCGCACCCTGCGCACGAACGACGACACCCGCGTCCGCGGAGCCGGCAACGCCGCACTCGGGGACCTGACGGCGGGGGAGCGCGTGGTCGTCCGCGTCGACGGGACGGGTGACGCCGCGACCGCCGTCGCGATCCTCACGCCGCAGGCGCGCGTCACCGGCACCGTCACCGCGCTCACCGGCACGAGCGCGACGGTGGTCGCCGCCGACGGCCGCACCGTCACCGCCGACCTCACCGCGCTCGCCCAGCAGCCCGTCGTCGGCGACGTCGTGGTGCTCACCGGTACCGTCGTCGACGGCTCGACGCTGACCGCCGACGGCGTCCGGTTCCTGCCCCGCGCGAGCTGACCTCGTGCGCGGACGAGGCGGCCGGGGCAGCCGTTTCCGCTCACGGGCGGCGCAGCCGCTCCCGCACCACCGACGCGGCGGCCGCCCGTAGTGCGCCCCCCGGACCCAGGGCCGAGAGACGCACCTCCACATCGGACCGGTGCACGACCCGCTCGCCGAGCCGGTCGTGCACCGCGGCGCGCAGGGGCTCCCCGAGCCGGGGGTAGATCCCCCCGAGCACGACGACCGGCACGTCCAGCAGGTTGACGGCGCCGGCCAGCGCGATGCCCAGAGCGCGGGCGGCCCCGTTGAGGACGTGTGCGGGCAGGGCGTCGAGGTCGGTGGTGCGGCCCGCGCGCAGCAGCGCCTCCTGGCCCGCGACCTGTTCCAGGCAGCCGTGCCCGCCGCACCGGCAGTTCGGTCCGTCCGGGTCGACGACGACGTGCCCGAGCTCCCCCGCGCGCCCGCCGGCCCCGCGGAACAGCTGTCCGCCCAGCACGATCCCCGCCCCGACCCCGACGCCCCCGGAGACGTACAGCGCGTCCGGTGGGCCGTCGGCGAACCACAGCTCGGCGAGCGCGGCGAGGTCGGCCTCGTTCGCGGTGCTCACGGGTAGGCCGTCGAACTCGGGTCCGACGACGGTGCCGGACCACTGCGGCAGGTTCGGTGCCCGCGCGACGACGCCGTCGTCCCCGACCACGCCGGGCACCGCCATCGCCGCCCCGACGACGTCCAGCCCGGCCTCGGCGCGGACCGTGCGGGCGAGAGCGAGCGCACGGCCGATGGCCACGCCGGGGTGCGCGTCGCGGTGGGCCGACGGGATCCGGGCCGTGGCCCGCACCGCGCCGGTGAGGTCGACGACGCACGCGGCGACGTGGTCGACCTCGATCTCGATCCCCAGCCCCGCCGGTCCGGACCTGTTGAGCTGCAACGGGTTCGCCGGCCGACCCGGCCCGCTGGGCTCGGCGGCGAGCTCGTCGAGGAGCCCGGCGTCGAGCAGTTCCTCGACGAGTGAGGACACGGTGCCGCGGGTCAGTCCGGTGCGCCCGGCGATCGCGGCCCGCGACACCGGTTCGGCGGCGACGACCTCACCGAGCACGAGCGCGAGGTTGTGCCGCCGGACGTCGCCCCCGGCGGCCCGTGCGCCCGCCCCGCGCGCCGCGAGGCCCCGGCCCGCGGTCACCGCGGCCTCGACCCGGACGTGCGCGACGAGAGCCCGACCGGCGCTCCACCGGACCCCGACCCGCGCACCACCACACGCCGACTCGCGCGCATTCAGGCCCCGACCCGCGGGACGGTCAGGTCGCGGGCCTGCGCGTAGCGCTCGCGCACGGCGGGGGTGGGGGAGGCGTCGAAGGACTCCGTGTCGGCCGCCTCCCACACCGGGGGGGCGGCCGATCCGGCGAGCACCCACGCCGCCTGCCGGGCCGCCCCGTCGGCGACGTACTCGCCGGGGGTCGGCCGCAGCACCGGCCGCCCGAACACCGACGGGGCGATGCGGGCCACCGCGTCGGAGCGGGCCCCGCCGCCGACCAGGAACACCCGGTTGACCGGCACCCCGGCGTCGACCAGTGCGTCGAGGGCGTCGGCGAGCCCGCACAGCAGCCCCTCGACCGACGCCCGGGCCAGGTGCGCCGGGGCGGAACTGCCGAGCGTGAGGCCGTGCAGGGCACCGGTGGAGTCGGGCCGGTTGGGCGTCCGCTCGCCCTCCAGGTACGGCACGAGCACGAGCCCGTCCGATCCGGCCGGGGCCGAGAGGGCGAGGCGGGAGAGTTCCGCGTGGTCGACGCCCAGCAGCATGCCCGCGGCGTCGAGCACCCGCGCGGCGTTGAGCGTGCACACCAGCGGCAGGTGCTCGCCGGTCGCGGAGGCGAACCCGGCGACGATCCCGGTGGCGTCGGCGGTGGGGGTCGGGCTGATCGCCGACACCACGCCCGAGGTACCCAGCGACACCACGACGTCACCGACCTGCGCCCCCAGGCCCAGTGCGGCGCCGGCGTTGTCACCCGCGCCCGGGCCGAGCAGGAGCCCGTCCGGGGTGCGGCCGACGGCCTCGCCCGGTCCGAGGACGCGCGGGAGCAGCACGTCGGACCGGCCCAGCGCCCGTTCCAGCAGGTCGAGGCGGTAGCCGTCCGGGCCCCAGTAGCCGGTGCCGGAGGCGTCGGAGCGGTCGGTGACGAGGTCCTCGAGCGCACCGGTGCCGCGCAGCTTCCACGTCAGCCAGTCGTGCGGCAGGCACACCGCCGCCGTGGTCGCGGCGTTGTCGGGCTCGTGCGTGGCGAGCCAGCGGAGCTTGGTGGCGGTGATCGAGGCGACGGGCACGCTGCCGGTCGCGTCGGCCCACGCCTGCGCGCCCAGCTCGTCGACGAGGTCGCGCGCGGCGTCCGCGGACCGGGTGTCGTTCCACAGCAGCGCCGGACGCACGACGTCACCGGACCCCGACAGGCACACCATCCCGTGCTGCTGGCCCGCGACGGCGATCGCCTCGACGCCGTCGAGCCCGCCCGCCTGCGCGAGTGCCTCCTGCAGCGCCGACCACCACGCGGCCGGATCGACCGACGTACCCGACGGGTGCGGCGCCCGGCCGTGGCGCACGAGCGCGCCCGAGGTGGCGTCCCGGATGACGACCGTGCACGACTGCGTCGACGAGTCGACACCGGCCACGAGCGTCATCAGTGCCCCCTCGTGCGCGGAAACCGTGGTCGGGACGACGTTATCCGCGCACGGGTGGTCACCGCGCCCCCATCAGGTGCTCCACCGCCAGCTGGTTGAGCCGCCCGAAGCCGTAGCCCCGCTCGCCCGCCTTGTCGGCGTCGTAGTCCTCGAACGCGGTGCGGTCGGCGGCGAGGTCGGCGAGGGTCTCGCCGGGGTTCAGCGTGGGGGTCGACAGCTCCGCCACCCCGGCCGTGGCCAGCGCCTCGAGCACCTCGGGGTCGGAGCGGAACGCGGCCGCCCGCTCCTTGAGCAGCAGGTAGGTCCGCATGTTCGCCGCGGCGGAGTCCCACACGCCGGTGACGTCCTCGGTGCGCAGCGGCTTGTAGTCGAAGTGTCGCGGGCCGTCGTAGGACGGGCCGCCGCCCGGCGCGCCGTGCTCGATGAGGTCGACGAGCGAGAACGCGTTGATCAGGTCGCCGTGGCCGAAGATCAGGTCCTGGTCGTACTTGATGCCGCGCTGGCCGTTGAGGTCGAGGTGGAACAGCTTGCCCGCCCACAGCGCCTGCGCGATGCCCGCGGAGTAGTTGAGCCCGGCCATCTGCTCGTGCCCGACCTCGGGGTTCACGCCGACGATGTCGCCGTGCTCGAGCCCGGCGATGAAGGCGAGCGCGTGCCCGAGCGTGGGCAGCAGGATGTCGCCGCGGGGCTCGTTGGGCTTGGGCTCGATCGCGAACCGGATGCCGTAGCCCTGCTCCTTGACGTACGCGGCGAGGGTGTCGATGCCCTCGCGGTAGCGGTCGAGCGCGGCCTGGATGTCCTTGCCGGAGTCGACCTCGGCGCCCTCGCGCCCGCCCCAGAACACGTAGGTGGACGCGCCGAGCTCTGCGGCCAGGTCGAGGTTGCGCAGGATCTTGCGCAGCGCGAACCGGCGCACGCCGCGGTCGTTGCTGGTGAACGCGCCGTCCTTGAACACGGGGTGGGTGAACGTGTTGGTGGTCATCATCGGGACCACGAGGCCGGTCTCGTCGAGCGCGGCGCGGAAGCGGGTGAGGATCCGGTTGCGCTCGTCGGGGGTGGAGCCGAACGGGAGCAGGTCGTCGTCGTGGAACGTGACGCCCCAGGCGCCCAGGTCGGAGAGCCGGTGCACCGACTCGACGGGGTCGAGCCAGGGCCGCGTGGCGGTGCCGAACGGGTCGGCGGCGGGCCAGCCGACGGTCCAGAGACCGAAGCTGAAGTGGTCGTCACGAGTCGGCTGCACCACGGGGAACCCCTTTGTTCGGTGATCGTACAAACTCGCCCACGGTAGCGTGCCGGGCGTGCGCCTGGCTACGTGGAACGTGAACTCCGCCCTCGTCCGGCTGCCGCGGCTGCTGCCCTGGCTCGACGAGCGCGCCCCCGACGTCGTCTGCCTGCAGGAGACGAAGGTGACCGACGAGCAGTTCGCCGAGGCGTTCGACGAGCCGCTCAAGGAGCGCGGCTACGAGGTCGCGCACGTCGGGGAGGGGCGGTGGAACGGGGTCGCGCTGCTGTCGCGCGTCGGCCTGGAGGACGTGCGGCGCGCGCTGCCCGCCGCCCCGTCGTTCAACGACGCCGTCGAGGCCCGTGCCGTCACCGCCACCTGCGGCGGGCTGCGCGTCACGTCGGTCTACGTGCCCAACGGCCGTACCCCCGACGACCCGCACTACGCCTACAAGCTGGAGTGGCTGGCCGCGCTCGCGGCGTCGGTCGGCGACGCGGCGACCACCGTCATCGCCGGCGACGTCAACATCGCCCCCACCGACGACGACGTGTGGGACCCGGCCCAGTTCGTCGACTCCACCCACGTGACGCCCGCCGAGCGCGGCGCGCTCACGACCCTGCGTGACCTCGGCCTGGCCGACGTCGTCCGCGACCGCTGGCCCACCGAGCGGTTCTTCAGCTACTGGGACTACCGCGCGGGCCGCTTCCACCAGGACCAGGGCATGCGCATCGACCTGGTGCTCGCGGGCGCCGACCCGGCGGGCCGCGTCGCCGCGGCGTGGGTCGACCGCCAGGCGCGCAAGGGGTCCGGGCCCAGCGACCACGCCCCGGTGATCATGGACCTGGACACCGCCCCGGACGGGGACATCGGCCCGGTCGTCCCGCCGCCGTCGAACCCGAAGCGGCGCCGCTAGGCCGTCCGCCCGGCCAGCACCGCACCCAGCGCGGCCAGCCCGACGAGTACGGCCACCAGCACCGGCAGGGCGACGCCCGGGGCCACCAGCACCGCGAGCAGCGCCCCGCCGAGTCCGATCATCGACGCGGTCGTCAGCTGGTCGGCGATCTGGGCGGCCGAGCTGTGGAAGCCGACGGCCTCGGGCGCCGACTTCTGCAGCAGCAGGAACGACACCGACGAGAACCCGAGCCCCATCCCGACGCCCGCGAGCGCCCAGAACGGCAGCGCCAGCCACGGCAGCCCCCAGGCCGGGGCGACGAGCAGCATCCCCGCGGCGCCGGTGCCGAGCGCGCAGAAGCCGATCCGCAGCAGCCGGGCGCGGGACAGGTCGGGACGGCGGCCCTGCCACGCCGCCGCGCTCGACCACCCCAGCGACCCGACGATCAGCGGCAGTCCGGCCGCCGCGAGCGTCCAGCCGTGGGTGCCGTTGAGCATGAGCGGCAGGTAGGAGTTGACGGTGAAGAACACGCCCGCGAGCAGCCCCCGGGAGATGACGACGACGGGCACGCCGCGCGCCGCCCGGAACACCCCGTCCGGCAGCAACCGGGGCACCGCGGGCACCAGCAGCACGACCGCGACCCCGGCGGCGACCGCCCCGGCCGCGCTGCCCTGCTGCGCCGCCCAGCTCAGCGCGGAGACCCCGACGGCCGCGGCCGCCGCGGCCGGTACCAGCCCGCGGCGTGCGGGGGCCACCGTGCGCGTCGGGTCCGGCGGTCCGAGGCGCCGCACGGCCGGCACCACGAGGGCGACCGCGAGCGCCACGAACGGCACGAGCCCCAGGAACACCCAGTGCCACGAGACGGTGTCCGTCACCAGCCCGGCGACCGGTGGCCCGACCAGCGACGGCAGCACCCACGCCGAGGAGATCAGTCCGAACACCGCGGGCCGCGCGCGCTCGGGGTAGACGAGCGCGATCAGCACGTAGACACCGACGCCCAGCGCGCCCGCCCCGAGCCCCTGCAGCAGCCGCCCGAGGAGCAGTTGCGGCATCGACACCGCCGTACCGGCGACGAGCAGCCCGATCCCGAACAGCACCGGAGCGACGACGAGCGGCACGCGCGGCCCGGCGCGGTCGCTGAAGCGCCCACCGAGCACGGTGCCGAGGACCGACGCGGCCATGAAGGCCACGAACGGCCACGCGTACATCGACACCGCGCCGAGGTCGGCGACGAGTGCGGGCATCGCGGTCCCGACCCCCATCGCCTCGAACGCGACCAGGCTGATCAGCAGGACCAGACCGAAGGTCGTCGACCGGCGGTCGGGTCCGAACAGCTCCGTGCGGACGGCGGTCGGGACGGTCATGGAACGATGGTGCTCCCTGGACCCGCGTGGAGGTCGACGCGGTCGCGGGTCATGATCCACCCGATCGGGGGGTTCGGCCCCTCCGAGGCTGCGGGGGCGCGGCGGACGCGTCAACCTCCGAGGCGCTCCCCACCGCTCCCCGGAGGTACCGATGAAGATCCGTTCGATGTCGGCGACGCTCGCCGCGTTCGCCGTCCTGACCGTCAGCGCCTGCTCGTCACCCGCACCCGCCGACCCGGCCGCACCGCCCGCCGCCGGCGCGCCCGCGTCCGCACCCGCCGACGCCGCCGGAGCCGGGACGGCTGCCCTCGGCGGCGCCCTCACCGCCGCGACCGGGCTGGCCGCCCTCGGCGGCCTGGGCCAGGACCAGGGCGCCGGCGACCAGGTCCGCGCCCTCGGCGGGCAGCTGTCGAGCGACGCCGAGTCCCTGACCGCGCAGCTCCGCACGCTCGCCGAGGAGCAGGGTGTGGCCGTCACCGACGCGCTCACCCCTGAGCAGCAGGCCCAGCTCGCCGACCTGGGTGCCCGCAGCGGTCAGCCGTTCGACCAGGCCTGGCTGAACGCCGCGGGTGAGGCCCTCGCCCAGGCCCGCAGCGCCGCCGAGGCCGTCCTGGCCTCCCCGGACGCCTCGCCCGAGGCGAAGGCCGCAGCCCAGGAGGCCCTCGACCGCCTCGACGCGCTCGCCGCGAGCCTCGCCGACGCCTCCACCGCGGCCGGGGCCGACGCCCCCACCGCCGTCGACGCGGGCAACGGCGGCCAGGCCGCCCAGGACGCCCCGCTGCTCGCGATCGCCCTGCTCGGTGGCGGCGTGGCGTTGGTCGGAGGCGCCGCGTGGCGTCGCCGTCAGGTCTCCTGACACCCACCCCCTCCGTGCGCCGGTGGCCCCTGCGGGTGGCCACCGGCGCCGGTCTGGCGTGCCTCGTGGCCGGGGGTGCGCTGCTGTTCACGGGCCCGGGTCCGGCCGACTTCGGGGCGGCGCCCGCCGCATCCGCCCGCCCCGCTCCGGCGGTTCCCACCGACGGGACCCCGTCCGCCGTACCGCCGGTCGTCGTCGGGACCGTCCCGGTCGAGCTGGCCCTGCCCGGTCGCGGTGTGCTCGCCCCCGTCGTCCCGGTCGGGACCGCCCCGGGCGGCTCGATGGTGATCCCGGACCCACCCTCGACGGTCGGCTGGTGGGCCCCCGGCCCGCTGGCCGGCAGCGCGACCGGGGTGGCCGTACTGGCCGGGCACGTCGACACGGCCGCCGACGGGCTCGGCGTGCTCGCGGTGCTGCGCGAGGTCGGGCCGGGGGAGGAGGTCGTCGTGCGCGGGGCCGACGGGCGCGAGCTGCGCTACGTCGTCGCCGCCCGTCGGGAGTACCGCAAGGCCGACCTCCCGCTCGACCTGTTCACCGGCGACGGCCCGCCCGGACTCGTCCTGATCACCTGCGGCGGGGCCTTCGACCCGGCGACGGGGCACTACCAGGACAACGTGGTGGTGCACGCGGTACCGGTCTGATCACCCCGGAACCCGGCCGATCACGGCACGGACGTCGCCCGTCGATCTCCGCGGGCGACATCGACGCCGTGATCGGCGGGGTGACGTCGTGACCCCGCCGCAGTCCCGGGCGGGACCGTGGCAACCTGTCCGGCGTGAGCACCAGCGTCGACGTCCCCACCGAAGCCCCCGAGTTCGCCGCCGTCCGCGAGGCCGCCGTCCGCGCCGCAGCCGCCGCGCCGGGGGTCCGGGCGGCGGGCGGTGCCGCCGTCGACGCCGCCCTGCGCGCCGCCGCGACGCTGCTTCGCGAGCGCTCCGCCCAGCTGCTGGAGGCCAATCACGTCGACGTCACCGCGGCCGAGCAGAACGGCATGGCTCCGGGCCTGCTCGACCGCCTGCGCCTGACGCCCGAGCGGATCGCCGAGATGGCCACCCAGCTCGACGTCCTCGCCGCCACCCCGGAGCCCCCGCTGCAGCGCGAGGTCCGCACCCTGCCCACCGGCGAGCGGGTGTTCGAGCGGCGCGTGCCCGTCGGCGTCATCGGAGCGGTGTTCGAGGCGCGCCCCAACGTGACCGTCGACGTCGCCTCGCAGGTGCTCAAGGCCCGCAGCGCCGCCGTGCTCCGCACCGGGGCGGCGGCGCTGGGCTCCGCGCGTGCGCTGGTCGACCTCGTCCTCGCCCCGGCGCTGGAGCAGCACGGCGTGCCCGCCGGCGCCGTGCAGCTCGTGCCGACGCCCGGCCACGCGGGCGCCGACGCGCTCGTCGGCCTGCCGGACCTGGTGCCGCTCGTGGTGGTGCGCGGCAGCGGCGAGGTCACCCGCCGCCTGTCCGCGCTGGGGGCGGCCGCGGGCACCCGCGTGCTCGCCCATGCCGACGGCGGCGGCGTGCTCTACCTGCACGGGTCCGCCGACGAGGACGACGTCGAGCGACTGGTCACCGAGTCGACCGACCGCCTCGGCGTCTGCAACCGCCTCAACCTGCTCCTCATCGACGCCGACGCCTACGACCGCCTCTGGCCGATCGCCGAGGAGGCGCTCGCCGACCGTGACATCACCCCGAGCCTCGCCCCGCACGACCACCCGCTCGGCCACGAGTGGGCGCTCGACTCCGGCGCCGAGGCCCACGTGACGGTCACGACCGTCGACGGCCCGGTCGACGCCGCGCTCACCGCGGCCCGTGAGACGTCCGGCCTCGCCGCGTGCGTCTGTGCCACCGACGCCGACGCGGCCACGGCGTTCATCGACGCCTACACCGGTACCGGCGTCTTCTGGAACACCACGACCCGCCTGCTCGACGGCTACAAGCTCCTCGGCCTCCCCGAGACCGGCATCAACGTCGATCACACCCCCGGCCCGCGGGGCCCGGTCACCTACGTCGACCTGAGCCTGCGCCAGTTCGTGGTGCTCCCGGCCGTCGCGCACGAGGGATGAGCCGCGCGCTCGTCCTCGTCCACACGACGGCTCCCGGCGACGGGATCCGGAACGCGGGCACGATCGCGCCCGCGTTGGCCGAGCAGGGTTTCGACGTGACGATCGGCTCTCTCGTCGAGGAGGGAACCCCCGTTCCGGAGACGTTCGACCTCCTCGTCGTCATGGGGTCCGCGGAGTCCGTGGCCGACGACGCCCTGCCCTGGCTGCCCCGCGAACTCGCGTTCGTGCGGCGGACGCTCGCCGCGGGGGTCCCGGTGCTGGGGATCTGCTTCGGCGGGCAGCTGCTGGCCCGGGCGCTGGGCGGCACCGTCGGCCGGGCGCCCCGGCCCGAGCGCGGGTTCGTCACCCTGGGCACGGCCGACGCCGACGTCCTGCCGCCCGGCACCTGGATCGAGTTCCACGACGACGCGTTCACCCTGCCGCCCGGCGCCGTGGAGATCGCCCGCAACGACGTGTGCGTGCAGGCCTTCACCCATGGCGCGCACATGGGGGTGCAGTTCCACCCGGAGATCACCCCGGACGTCCTCGCCCAGTGGGTGGAGTCGTGGGGGAGCCGCGGTCGCGAGGCCGTCGAGGCCGAGTTCGATCTCGCCGGCCTCGTCGCCGAGCTCGACGGGCGGGCGGCGGCGAGTGCGGCCGCGTGCCGGGACCTCGTCGCCCGCTTCTGCGCGCGGCTCCCGCACGCCGTCGACGTCACGGCGGACTAGATTCGGCCACGTGCTGCACAGAACCGCGCTCGCCAACGGGCTCCGGGTCCTGCTGGTCCCCGATCCCGCCACCCCCGTCGTCGGCGTCGCGGTGCACGTCGACGTCGGGTTCCGGTCCGAGCCCGAGGGGCGGACGGGGTTCGCGCACCTGTTCGAGCACCTCATGTTCCAGGGCAGCGAGAGCCTGGAGAAGCTGGCGCACTTCCGCCACGTCCAGGGCTCGGGCGGGGTGTTCAACGGCTCGACGCACCAGGACTACACCGACTACTTCGAGGTGCTGCCCGCCGCGGCGCTGGAGCGGGCGCTGTTCCTGGAGGCCGACCGCCTCCGCGCGCCCACGCTGTCGCAGGAGAACCTGGCGAACCAGATCGACGTGGTGAAGGAGGAGATCCGCCTCAACGTGCTCAACCGGCCCTACGGCGGGTTCCCCTGGATCCTGCTGCCGCCGGTCCTCTACGACACGTTCCCCAACGCGCACAACGGCTACGGCGACTTCTCCGAGCTGGAGCAGGCCTCCCTCGACGACGCCGCGGCGTTCTTCGACACCTACTACGCCCCGGGCAACGCGCAGGTCACCGTCGCCGGGTTCATCGACCTCGACGAGACGCTCGCCCTGGTGGAGAAGCACTTCGGCGACATCCCGGCCCGCCCCACGCCGACGCGCCCGTCGTTCTTCGAGCCCGTTCCGGGGGTCGAGCGCCGCCAGGCCGTCCCCGACGCCCACGCGCCGCTGCCCGCACTCGCGATGGGGTTCCGGTTGCCCGACCCGGCCACCGACCTCGACGGTTACCTCGCCCACATGCTCCTCGCCTCCGTCCTCGGCGACGGTGAGGCCGCCCGGCTGCAGCGCCGGCTCGTGCACGCCGACGGGCTGGTCACCGACATCTCCGCCGCCGCGGGCCTCATGGGCTCCCTCGACGCCCGCGACCCCGACACGTTCACCGTCACCGCGGTGCACCCCGCCGCCGTCGACCCGGACCGCGTCATCGGAGCGGTCGACGAGGAGCTGGAGAAGCTCGCCGCCCAGGGTCCGAGTGCCGACGAGCTGTCCCGCCAGGTCGCGCGCTGGTCGGCCGGGGCGCACCAGGAGAACGACCGCGTCATGTACCGCATGCTCGGCCTGGGGGCGCGCGAGCTGCTCTACGGCCGCGCCGAGATCACCGACGAGCTGCCCGGCCGCCTCGCCGCCGTCACCCCCGACGCCGTGAGCGCCGCCGCGGCGTCGCTGCGCGGTGCCGGGCGCGGCGTGCTGCTGGTCGAGCCGGGCAAGGGAGAAGACGCATGACGACGGCCACCCACCGCAGCGCCGAGGAGATCGGCCGCACGCCCACGGGGGCTCGCCCGCTGCCGGACCTGGGCGTCACCCGCGAGGTGCCGCTGCCCGACGTCACCGACACGACCCTGCCCAACGGCCTGCGCGTGCTCGTCGCCCGCCGCGCGAGCGTGCCGATGGTCGAGCTGCGTCTGCGCGTCCCGTTCGCCGATCCCGCACCGGGCGGCGGGCACCCGGCGATCGCCGAGCTGCTCTCGGAGACGCTGCTGACGGGCACCGCAACCCGCGACCGCGTCGCCGTCGACGACGATCTCGCCGCCGTCGGGGCCGACCTCGGTGCGAGCGTCGACCCGGAGCGGCTGCTCGTGCACGGGTCGGGGCTCGCCGACGGGCTGCCGGTGATCCTGGACGTCCTCGCCGACCTCCTCACCGGGGCCACCCACCCCGACCACGAGGTCGCCCGCGAGCGGGAGCGGCTGGTCGAGCGCATCGCCGTGGCCCGCGCGCAGCCGCGCACGATCGCCCGCGAGGCGCTGCAGCGGGTCCGCTTCGGCACGCACCCGATCACGGCGGAGATGCCGACGGCTTCGGATGTCACGGCAGTGACATCGGAGCAGGTGCGGGCCACGCACGCCGCGTCGCTGGTGCCGCGGGGCTCCACGCTCACCCTCGTCGGCGACGTCGACCCGGCCGCCGCCACCGCCGCGGTCGAACAGGCGCTGGGGTCCTGGACCTCGTCCGCGACCGCCCTCGAACTGGCGGCCCCGCCGTACCCGGCCGCCGGTGATCTCGTACTGGTGCACCGGCCGGGATCCGTCCAGTCGCAGCTGCGCCTGTCCGGTCCGGCGGTGCCCCGCGAGGACCCCGCGTACGCCGCGCTGCAGCTCGCCAACCTCGTGTTCGGCGGCTACTTCTCCTCACGCTGGATGGAGAACATCCGCGAGGACAAGGGCTACACCTACGGCGCGCACTCCGGCTCCGAGTTCATCCCCGGCGGTGCGGTGCTGGGCGTCGACACCGACGTGGCCAGCGACGTCACCGCCGCAGCCCTGCTGGAGACCCGCTACGAGCTCGGTCGGCTCTCGGCGGTACCGCCCACGGCCGCCGAGATCGACGCGGCCCGCAGCTACGCCGTCGGCTCGCTGCTGATCTCCCTGGACAACCAGGGCGGGCTGGCCTCGACGATCGCCGGGCTCGCCGCCGTCGGGCTCGACCTGGACTGGCTGCGCGAGCACCCCGCGCGGCTGCACGCCGTCACCGCCGACGACGTGGCGGAGGCGGCGCTGCGGTTCTTCGCTCCGTCCGGTTTCTCGGGCGTGGTCGTCGGGGACGCCGACGTCATCGGCCGGGGCGTGCGGGCACTGGGCGGGATCGCGTGAACTTCGACCTGCTCGTCGAGCCCGTCCTGTCCCGCTCCGCCGTCGACCGAGACGAGCCGCTGCGCACCGACACCGCCCGCCAGGTGGCGGGGTGGCCGTCGGCGCAGCTCGTCGTCGTCGATGCCGAGGGGCGCACCCCCGTCGTCTGGGACACCGAGCCGGACGCCGGCTTCCGCGTCGGCGACGCCGGCAGCTGGGACGTCGGCGGCGGCGCCCGCCTGAAGACCCGCGCCACGACCGGTGACGTCCCGCCGCCCGACGCGGTGCTGCTCGGCGAGCGCGACGGCGTCGCGTACTGGGGGGTGCGCGGCAAGCCCGACCTGGTGGCGGGCGACGACCCGACCGAGTGGGCCGACCTGCGGATGACCGGCGCCGTCCTCGACGCACTGGGCGCCGGCCTGTTCACCACCGCCGTCGCCGCGCTGAACTGGCACGACGCCGCCGGCTTCTGCGCGCGCGACGGCTCGCCGATGCACCCCGCGAACGCGGGCTGGCACCGGCACTGCGAGGCCGCCGCCCACGAGGAGTACCCGCGCACCGACCCCGCCGTCATCTGCCTGGTGCACGACGGCGCCGACCAGGTGCTCCTCGCCCGCCAGCCGGTGTGGCCGCAGGGGCGCTACTCGGTCCTCGCCGGGTTCGTCGAGGCGGGGGAGTCGCTGGAGGCGTGCGTGGAGCGGGAGATCCACGAGGAGGTCGGCGCCACCGTCACCGACATCCGTTACCTGGGCAGCCAGTCGTGGCCGTTCCCGCGGAGCCTGATGGTCGGCTTCCAGGCCGTCGCCGACCCGACGGCGCCCCTGGTCCCCGCCGACGGCGAGATCGCGGAGGCCTTCTGGGCCACCCGGGCCGACGTCCGGACGGCACTGGCGGCGGGTGACTGGAGCGCCCGCACCGATGCCCCGTTCCTGATGCCCGGCAAGGTGAGCATCGCCCGCAGCATGCTGGAGGCCTGGGCCGCCCTCTAGTGCACGGACCGCGGGGCCGGCACACAGGTTCCTCCCTGTGCGCCGGCCCCGCGGTCGTGTGTGCGAGCTAGGCGGCGAGCTTCTCCTGAACCTGCTTCAGGCTGGGGTTCGTGGCCGTCGTCTCGTCGGGGAACAGGATCACGGGCACCGTCTGGTTGCCGCCGTTCACGCCCTCGACGAACCTCGCGGCGTCGGGGTTCCGCTCGATGTCGATCTCCGTGTAGGCGATGCCGGCCTGGTCGAGCTGCAGCTTGAGGCGCCGGCAGAAGCCGCACCACGTCGTCGAGTACATCGTCACCTGGGACATGCCCGGTGCAACAGCGCGGCGGGCGCAGGTCTTCCCGCCGCGGGTGTCAGGATGGTCGCGTGCGTGATTCGGGTCTGGACGACGAGCAGCGGGCCGCGGTCACCGCACCCCGGGGCCCCGTGTGCGTCCTCGCGGGGGCGGGCACCGGCAAGACCCGCACGATCACCCGCCGCATCGCGCACCTGGTCAGCACCGGTCACGTCGCGCCGGGCCAGGTCCTCGCGGTGACGTTCACGGCGCGCGCGGCGGGGGAGATGCGCACCCGTCTGCGCACCCTGGGCGTGTCCGGCGTGCAGGCCCGCACGTTCCACGCCGCGAGCCTGCGCCAGCTGCGCTACTTCTGGCCACGCGTCGTCGGCGGTGACCAGTGGCAGCTGCTGGAGGGCAAGCTGCGGATCGTCGGGCAGGCCGCGGCGCGGCTCAAGGCCGGCACCGACGCGGCCTCGCTGCGCGACTTCGCGGGCGAGATCGAGTGGGCGAAGGCCTGCCTGATCACCCCCGACGACTACCCGGCCGAGGTGGCGCGCCGCAGCCGCGACATCCCCGGCCCGGCCGAGCAGGTCGCGGCCGTCTACGCCGGGTACGAGGCGCTGAAGAACCGCGCCGAGATGCTCGACTTCGACGACCTGCTGCTGCACACCGCGGCCGCGCTGGAGAACCACGCGGGGGTCGCCGAGGAGTTCCGCGACCGCTACCGCTGCTTCGTCGTCGACGAGTACCAGGACGTCACGGCCCTGCAGCAGCGCGTGCTCGACGCCTGGCTGGGCGAGCGCGACGACCTCACCGTCGTCGGCGACGCCAACCAGACGATCTACACCTTCGCCGGCGCCACCCCGAAGCACCTGCTCGACTTCCCGCGCCGCTTCCCCGAGGCCGTCGTGGTGCGGCTCGAGCGCGACTACCGCTCCACCCCGCAGGTCGTGTCGTGCGCCAACACGCTCATCGGCGCCGCGCGCGGGCGGGTCGCCGGCAGTCGGCTCGCCCTGATCGGGCAGCTGCCGCCCGGCCCGGAGCCCGACTTCACCGAGTACGACGACGAGCCCGCCGAGGCCGCGGCGGTGGCCGCGCGGATCAGCCGGCTGATCGACGACGGCGAGTCGGCGGGCGAGATCGCCGTGCTGTTCCGGATCAACGCGCAGTCCCAGGCCTACGAGCAGGCGCTCACCGAGGCGGGCGTGCCGTTCCAGGTCCGCGGCGGGGAGCGGTTCTTCTCCCGGCCCGAGGTGCGCAAGGCGATGAGCGTGCTCCGGATGGCGAGCGGGCGCACCGACCCCCTCGTCGACGCCGTGCGCGAGGTCCTCGCCCCCGTCGGCCTCACGCACGAGCCGCCCGGCGGTGCGGTGCAGCGGGCCCGGTGGGAGTCGCTGCTCGCGATCGTCGAGCTGGCCGAGCAGCTCGTCGCCGACGAGCCCGACGCCGACGTCCGCCGCTTCTGCACCGAGCTCGACGTCCGCGCCGACGCCGCGCACCCGCCCGCCGTCCAGGGGGTCACGCTGGCGTCGCTGCACGCGGCGAAGGGCCTGGAGTGGGACGTGGTGTTCCTCGTCGGGCTGGCCGACGGCACGCTGCCCATCCAGCACGCCGACGGCGACGAGGCCGCGATCGAGGAGGAGCGCCGCCTGCTCTACGTCGGGGTGACGCGCGCCCGGCGCCGCCTCGCGCTGTCCTGGGCCCTGTCGCGCCAGCCCGGCGGTGCGCGCAAGCGCCGCCGCAGCCGGTTCCTCCACGGGCTGATCCCGGACTCGCACCCGGCGTCGCGGATCGCCGCGACCTCCGGGGGCACCGGCACGAAACCGAAGTGTCGCGTGTGCGGGTCGCCGCTGCTCGGCGTCGACGCGCTCAAGATGCGCCGCTGCACCGACTGCCCCTCCGACGTCGACACCGAACTGCTCGACCGCCTCCGTGGCTGGCGGGCCGACGAGGCCAGGGAACAGCAGGTCCCGGCCTACGTCGTGTTCACCGACGCCACCCTGACGGCGATCGCCGAGCACCGCCCGGCCGACAGCGCCGCGCTGGTGTCGATCCCCGGCATCGGGGCCCGCAAGCTCGACCGCTACGGCCCCGCCGTCCTCGCCCTGGTCAGCGACGCCTGAACCCGCGTGCGAGAAAGTTCCCGTAAATAGGTTGCCCACCCCGGCGGGGTATCCCTAACGTATCTCCCGACGGACTGCACCAGCCCGTTTCTCACCACGACCATCCGCAGAGGAGGTGCCCACGATGATCACGATGACGGTCTCCCTCGTCCCGGTTCACGGCACCCGTCTGTGGACCGAGCCCGCCTCCGTGCAGGCCTACGCGCGTGGCACGAAGCCGCGCTCGTCCGTCGTCACGTTCGCGGGTATCGATCTCGACAACAGCACAGGTATGTCCGCGGTGAGGTGTCGTCTCAGGTAGATGCCGACACGCACCGGCAGCAGGTTGAAGCCGCGGACCCCACAGGGTTCGCGGCTTTTTTTGTTTTTCCGGTAGCAGCACGAGTACCAGGAGGTAGTGCGGTGCTAGTCCGATCAGTTCCGTTGGACGGCGGAGCGATCAGTCCCGACCAGATGGGCGGCGACTCCGCCCCGCTGGGGTCCCTGCTCGCGGCGTTGGATTCGCTGGGGCAACCCCGCGCCGGGCTGGACCTGCCCTGTCGCTCCGGCGACGCCGACCTGTGGTTCGCCGAGGCTCCCGTGGACCTGGAGCGGGCCAAGGGTCTGTGCGGGGCGTGTCCGATCCGGGCCGAGTGCCTGGCGGGCGCGCTGTCACGCGAGGAGCCGTGGGGGGTGTGGGGCGGCGAGATCTTCGAGCGCGGCGCCGTCATCCCGCGCAAGCGGCCCCGGGGCCGACCCAGCAAGGCCGACCTGGCCCGCGACCGCGCGTACGCCGCGGCTTCGGCCTGACCAGCAGCAACCACCAGACAGGAGTCGTTCCGATGACCTACTTCATCGCTTCCCCCGCAGGCCCCGGCGCGATCCGCGACCGAGAAGACCACCACACCCGAGGACACGGCATGTTGCTCATGGATGAAGCACTGGCTCGATCCCGACAGCAGGAGGCCGAACAGGCCGCACGCGACCACGCGCTCGCTCGTCAGCTCACGGCCGGACGGCGGTGGTCGTGGCTCGCGGCCTTCGCCGCCCGCCGGGCCGAGCGCGCGCGTCGCGCGCTGCGGTAGCCGACCCGCGGCACCCTCTGAGCGGTGCCGCCCCGAATCCGACGGCGCCCCGGTCCTCCCGTGACCGGGGCGCCGTCGGCGCGTCAGCCCGCGGTGGGGGAGTCCTCGAAGATCCAGGGGTTCCAGTGCCGGACGATGCCGCGCAGCGGGACGTCGGCGTCGAGCTGGCAGAGCACGCCGATGGTCCCCATCGTGACGCGGTGCACGAGCAGGTACTGCGCCGGCAGGTTGAGCTCGCGGGCGGTGTTGAACTGCGGGCTGCGCAGGTCGCCCACGCGCTCGGCCTGCTTCTGCAGCCAGGCACGGTCGAAGCGGAACGACTCGGTGTGCATCGGCTCGGTGAAGGGCGCGAGGTAGGCCATCGCCTCGTCCGCCGTCATCTTCGATCCCTGCCGCACGAAACCCTCCCGGCGCAGGTGCGCGAGCAGGTCGACGGGCCGTTCCGCCAGCGCGAGCCGCAGCATCTCCGACAGCGGCCGCGGCATCCCGTCGGGCAGCCGGGCCACGGCGCCGAAGTCGATCACCATGAGGCGGCCGTCGTCGAGCAGCAGGAAGTTGCCCGGGTGCGGGTCGGCGTGCAGCAGGCCCACCCGTCCGGGTGAGGCGTAGAGGAACTCCGAGAGCTGCAGCGCGGCGTGGTCGCGCTCCTCCTGGGTGCCGCGGGTGATCACGTCGGACAGCTTCCGTCCGGTGACCCACTCGCTGACCATCGCCTTGGGGGCGGATGCCACGACCTTCGGCACCTTGACCTGCGGGTCGCCGTCGTAGGCGGCGGCGAAGGCGCGCTGGTTGTCGGCCTCGTCGCGGTAGTCGAGCTCCTCGGCCATGCGGTCCTGCAGCTCGGTGATCAGCGGCCGGATCTCCAGGCCGGGCATGAACGGTTGCATGACCCGGCTCATCCGCGAGAGCTGGCGCAGGTCGGACAGCAGCGCCTGCTCCGCGCCCGGGTACTGCACCTTGACGGCGACCTCGCGGCCGTCGCGCCACACGGCGCGGTGCACCTGACCGATGCTGGCCGCGGCCGCGGGGGTGTCGTCGAACTCGGTGAACCGGCTGCGCCAGTTGCGCCCGAACTGCTCGGCGAGCATCCGGTCGACGTCGCGCGGGGGCATCGGCGGGGCCGCGGACTGCAGCTTGACCAGCGACTCCCGGAACGGCGCGGCGTACTCCTCGGGCACCGCCGCCTCGAACACGCTCAGGGCCTGGCCGAACTTCATCGCGCCGCCCTTGAGCTCGCCGAGCACCGCGAACAGCTGCTCGGCGCTCTTCTGCATCATCTGGGCGGAGATCTCGTCGCCGTCGCCCCCGGCGAGTCGACGTCCCCAACCCGCCGCGACCCGTCCGGCCGCCCCGAGCGGGAGGCTGGCGAGCTTCGCGGTGCGGGCGGCCGTGCGCCGTGGGATGTCCGTCACCGCTCCAGTGTCCCCCGAGAATCACCCACCCCGCATGTCGCCGGGGGGTGTCTCGGCCCACCGCACCCGCAGTCCGGATGCCGTGACCACCTGCGGGTGAGGCTCGTCGCGGCCCCGACGTCCAACTCGATCGTGGCGTCCAGCGCGGGAGGCGCGGCGGTGTCGTCCAGCGCGGCGAGGGCCTGCGCGGTGCCCAGTGCCGCGGTCGCGACGACGCAGGCCGGATCGGCGGCGCCCGTCGTGCCGACGAGCGCGACCACGACGCCGGGCCAGTCGGGGTCGCGGTCGCGGCGGTGCAGGTCGAGGCAGCGCAGGCACGCCGAACGCCCGGGCAGCACCAGCGGCCCGACGACGCCGACGCCGTCGCGCAGCCGGACCGGGAGGTGCGCGACTCCGTCGGAGAGCAGCCGTTCGACCAGTCGGGGCGGCGGGGCCTGCGCGTCGGCGAGCACGACGAGGTCGGGTGCGAGCCGCTGCGGCACCGCCGTGACGACGGTGCCCGGGACGAGCCGCGCGGCGGCCCGGGCGACCGCGCGGTCCCGGCGCACCCCACGGTCGACGTCGACGAGACCGGTACCGAGGTCGCCGCCGGTGACCGTGCCGTCGGTGTCGAGGTGCACGGTGCCCACGCCCGCCCGGACCAGCCCGACGACGACGCCCGCGGCCAGCGGCCCGTCCCCGACGACCAGCACGACGTGCTGGGCACGGCGGCCGCTCACCCGACGGGCCGCGGCCGCGTCGACGACGCACCCGGCGTCGAGCAGGGTGTGGAGCAGGTCCACCGCGGTCGCCTCGTCGGCCCCGCGGTGCACGGCCCGGTCGACGAGGGGACCGGGCTCGACGGGGGAGGCGAGCTCGTCGAGCATCAGAGCCAGAGGTGGGTCGAGGTCGTCGACGACGACCCCGCGGTCCGGGCACAGGCCGATCCGTCGCGAGCGCGCCCCGACCGCGAGCAGCGAGAGGTGCGGAGTCAGGGAGATCAACGCGGGCAGCGGGTGCACGGGGTCGATGGTGCGCCGGATCCGTGCCCGCCCGCGCGAACCATCCACAGTCGACCACGCGGGTCTGTGGACAACTCACGTCGTCGTCCCGTCGTGACCTGCGGGGACTAAACTCGGGCCATGGCGTTGCCCGCGGTCGTCGAGGTCCGGCGCAGTCATCGCCGCAAGCGCATGGTCAGCGCGCGGCGCGAGGGCGACACCGTGATCGTGTTCATCCCCGGGTGGATGAGCGAGAGCGAGGAACGCCGCTGGGTCGACGAGATGGTGTCGCGGCTGGAGCGCAGCGAGGCCCGGCGCCGTTCCCCGGGCCGCACCGGCGACGACGCGCTGCTCCGCCGCTGCCTCGACCTCAACCGCCGCCACCTCGACGGGCTCGCCGTGCCGGAGACCGTCCGCTGGGTGCCCACGATGCGCACCCGCTGGGCGTCCTGCACGCCCGCGGACAGGACGATCCGGATCAGCGAGCGGCTGCGCGACGCGCCGGGCTGGGTCGTCGACTACGTGCTCGTGCACGAGCTCGCGCACCTGCTCGAACCCGGCCACGACGAGAAGTTCTGGACCTGGGTGCGCCGCTACCCGCGAACCGAGCGCGCGATGGGTTACCTCGAGGGGCTCTCCGCGGCCGCCGGGCTGGGGCTGGTCGGCACCGACGGCGACGAGCCCGAGCCCGAGCCCGAGCCCGACTAGCTGTCCTTCTTCCCGTCGTCCTCGGGGTCGGGAGCGGCCTCGGTGTCGGCCAGCTTCTCCAGCTCCGCGATCGGGTCGCCCACCTCGTCGCGGGCGACGAACGCGGCCGGGTCGTCGAGGTCGTCGGCGGACGGGATGAGGTCCGGGTGGGCCCACAGCGCGTCGCGGCCCTCCGCGCCCCGCTGCTCGCCGAGCAGCCGCCACAGCTCCGCGGCGGCGCGCAGCCGCCGCGGCCGCAGCTCCAGCCCGACGACCGTGGCGAACGTCTGCTCCGCCGGCCCACCGGACGCGCGACGGCGCCGCAACGTCTCGCGCAGCGCCTCCGCGCCGGGCAGGCGCTCGCCGATCGCCTCGGCCACGACCGCGTCGACCCAGCCCTCGATCAGGGCGAGCAGCGTCTCCAGCCGCGCGAGGGCGGCCTTCTGCTCGGGTGTGGTCTCGGGCTCGAACATCCCGGAGCCCATGGCCTCCTGGATCGCCGCCGGGTTGGACGGGTCGATGCCGCGGGCCAGTTCCTCGATCTTCGAGGTGTCGATCGTGATGCCCTGCGCGTACTCCTCGACGGTGCGCAGCAGCCGCTCCTTGAGCCAGCCGACGTGCGCGAACAGGCGCTGGTGCGCGGCCTCGCGCGCGGCGAGGAACAACAGCACCTCGCTCGCCGGGCGGTCGAGGTCCTTCGTGAACTTCTCGACGTTCTCCGGCAGCAGCGCGGCGACGCGGTCGGGGCCGACGGGGATGCCGATGTCGGTGGAGGTCAGCACCTCCGCGGCGAGCGTGGCGAGACCCTGCCCGAGCTGGGTGCCGAACGCGAGCCCGCCCATCTGGCCGAGCATCGCCATCATCGGGCCGGCGGCGGCGCGCGCCTCCTCGGGCAGCGCGTCGGTCCACGCGCTGCCCATCCGGCGCGCGACCGGGTCGACCAGGCGCTTCCAGGTGGGCATGCTCGCGGTGACCCACTCGCTCGCCGACCAGGCCTTCGTCGACGTGGCGCCCGCCGGGAACCCGGTGGCGGCGTCGAGCCACAGCTCCGCCAGCTTCACGGCGTCGGACACCGCGGAGCGCTGCGCGCCCGTCAGCGACGAACTGGTGGCGGCGAGCTGCTGCGTGGCCATCTGCGCGGCGAGGTCGTAGTTGACCGGCCCGTCGCCGCTGCTCTGCGCCTGGCTGAGCATCTGCCCGAGCTGGGTGAGCATCTGCCCGAGCTGGCTGACGTCGAACCCGCCCGGACCGCCCATGCCGGGCAGGCCCCCGAGGCCGGGGAGCCCACCCGGGGGCATCCCGGGGAGGTTGCCGAAGCCGAAGGGATCGACCGGGCCGTCGGCGCCCGACCTGTCGGGGCCCTCGTCCCGTCCCTTGTCGGAGTCGTCGCGGTCGGAGGGTCCGAACCCGAACGGCGGCTTGTCAGTCATGGGTCCACGGTACGCGCGACGGGCGGCCCGGGGTGTTCGCCGTGGGCCGCAATGCGGCGACCACCGTAGGTGCCCCTCACCTGGCGCGGCATAGGGTGCGCGATCGTGAGTCGTCGCATGTTGACCGTCGTGGCCGCCACGCTGCTGGCGCTGTCCCTCGGCGTGATCGGCGCGACGCTGCCGGTGCCGTTCGTCGCGCTCGGACCCGGGCCGACGTACGACACGCTGGGCGAGTACGAGGGCGCGCCGATCATCGACGTCGCCGACCTCCCGACGTACCCGACGTCCGGGCACCTCAACATGACGACGGTGTCGGTCACCGACAAGCTCTCGCTGTTCACCGCGCTGGCCCTCTGGCTGTCGCCGGAGCGTCGGCTGGTCCCCCGCGAGCCGATCTTCCCGTCCGACCGGTCCACGCAGGAGGTCCAGGACGAGAACGCGGCCCAGTTCACCTCCTCGGAGCTCAACGCGGTGTCCGCGGCACTGACCGAGCTCGGCACGCCCGCGTCCGTGGTCGTGGTCGGGGTCGTCGCCGATTCGCCCGCCGACGGCCTGCTCGAGCTGCAGGACCAGATCGTCAGCGTCGACGGCGTCCCGGTGAGCACGGCGGAGGCCGTCACGGAGCAGCTCGGCGGGTCGGCGCCGGGTCAGACGGCGTCGCTCGTGGTCCGCCGGGCCGGTGAGGAGCTGACGGTGCCGGTCGTCCTCGGGACGCGGCCGGACCGCCC
This sequence comes from Pseudonocardia abyssalis, assembly GCF_019263705.2. Lineage (NCBI taxonomy): Bacteria > Bacillati > Actinomycetota > Actinomycetes > Pseudonocardiales > Pseudonocardiaceae > Pseudonocardia > Pseudonocardia abyssalis. Next base: position 3,994,178 of record NZ_JADQDK010000001.1, on the reverse strand, counting down.
GCAGGGTTTCCTGGGGATCACCCCGGGCCTCGGCCCGCTGCCCGGCGCCGACGTCACGATCAGCCTCGGCGGGATCGGTGGCCCGTCGGCGGGACTGATGTTCGCGCTCGGCGTCGTCGACAAGCTGACGCCGGGGGAGCTCACCGGCGGCACGTTCGTCGCGGGAACGGGGTCGATCGGGCCGTCGGGCGCGGTGTCGGCGATCGACGGTGTCCCGTTCAAGATGATCGCCGCCCGCGAGGTCGGGGCCACGGTGTTCCTCGTGCCCGCGGCGAACTGCGAGGAAGCGGCCGCGACGGCACCCGCCGGGCTCACCCTCGTCCGCGTCGACACCCTCGACGACGCCGTCAGCAGCCTGGACGCGCTGCGCGACGGCTCGGCGACGCCGCCCTGCTGAGTCTCGACCGGGCACCGAATCGGACACGCCCCACGGGAACCCCACACGGTCCTCGTAGAGTTGGGTGAGCAGGGCCTGTTCGCGGGCTCGCACATTGTCAAGACCCTGGAGCGTGTCTCGTGGCCATGCGGCCCCCGGTGGGAGCCCCGACGCTCACTCGTCGCACCCGGATCCTGCTCGCCGTCGCGGGCGTGCTGGTCCTGTTGTTGCTCGGTGGATCGCGGCTGATCAACTTCTACATCGACTGGCTGTGGTTCGGCGAGGTCGGGTTCCGGGGCGTGTTCACCACGATCCTGTTCACCCGCATCGTGCAGTTCCTCGCGGGCGGGCTGCTGATCGGCGGCCTGGTGGCGCTGGCCCTGTGGATCGCCTACCGGTCGCGGCCGGTGTTCGTGCCGCTGTCGGGCCCCGAGGACCCGATCGCCCGCTACCGCACCGTGATCATCCAGCGGCTGCGGCTGTTCGCGATCGGCATCCCCGTCGCGGTCGGCCTCATCGCCGGGCTCGCGGCGCAGGGCGACTGGCAGATCGTGCAGCAGTTCCTCAACTCCACGCCGTTCGGCATCGCCGACCCCGAGTTCGGCCTCGACGTCAGCTTCTACGCGTTCCAGCTGCCGTTCTACCGGCTGCTGCTGAACTGGCTGTTCGTCGGCGTGGCGATCAGCTTCGTGGTCGCGCTCGTCACCCACTACATCTTCGGCGGCATCCGGCTCACCGGCCGCGGCGGCCAGGTCTCCGGCGCCGCGCGCGCCCAGCTCGCCGTCCTCGCGGGCGTGTTCGTGCTGCTCAAGGCCGTCGCCTACTGGCTCGACCGCTACGAGCTGCTGTTCTCCGACCGCAACCCGCTGTTCAACGGTGCCACCTACACCGACCTCAACGCGGTGATGCCGGCCAAGCTGATCCTGCTGTTCATCTCGCTGATCTGCGCGGCCGCGTTCTTCGTCGCGGTGTTCCGCAACAACCTCCAGCTCCCCGCGATCGCCACCGTCCTGCTGGTGCTCTCCAGCGTGCTCGTGGGTGCCGCGTGGCCCGCGATCCTGCAGCAGTTCGTCGTCGCCCCCAACGCGCAGGCGCGGGAGGCGGTGTCGATCGAGCGCAACATCGCCGCCACCCGTGACGCGTACGGCCTCACCGACGCCACGGTCACCGAGGTGCCCTACAGCGGCGAGTCCGAGGCCACCCCGGCCGAGGTGCGGGCCGAGACGGCCACGATCCCGAACATCCGGATCCTGGACCCGGCCCAGCTCACCGACACGTTCACGCAGCTCCAGCAGCGCCGCACGTTCTACGGCTTCCCGGAGACCCTCGACATCGACCGCTACCGCGGCACCGACGGCACGATGCAGGACTACATCGTCGGCCTGCGCGAGCTGCGCACCGCGGGCCTCGCCGGCAACCAGACGGACTGGATCAACCAGCAGCTCGTCTACACCCACGGCAACGGCATCGTCGTCGCCCCGGCGAACCAGGTGAACGCCGCACTCGACGACGCGGGCGGCGAGGGCGGCCTGCCCCGCTTCACCAGCATCGACACCACCAACTCGATGAGCGAGGCCCTGCCGGAGAGCCTGCGGGTCGAGCAGCCGCGCACCTACTACGGCGAGCTGATCCAGGGCTACTCGATCGTCGGCGCCCCGGAGGGTGCCCCGCCGGTCGAGTACGACTCCGACACGCAGCAGTACACCTACGACGGCAAGGGCGGGGTCCCGCTCGACAACATCGTCAACCGGCTCGCCTTCTCCGCCTACTACGGCGAGCGCAACATCCTCTTCAACAACTCGATCAACGAGAACTCGAAGATCATGTACGTGCGCGACCCGGCCGACCGTGTCGAGCTGGTCGCGCCGTGGCTGACGGTCGACGGCGACCCGTACCCCTCCGTCGTCGACGGGCGGATCACCTGGATCGTCGACGGCTACACCAGCCTCGACAACTACCCCTACGCCGAGCGCACGCAGCTCGGTGAGGCCACCGCCGACACGCTCGCCGGTGGGCCGGGGGTGCGCCCGGAGCTCAACCGCGAGGTCAGCTACCTGCGCAACTCGGTGAAGGCCACCGTCGACGCCTACGACGGCACCGTCACGCTCTACGCGTTCGACGAGTCCGACCCGGTCCTGCAGACGTGGATGAAGACCTTCCCCGACACGGTGCAGCCGTCCTCGGCGATCAGCCCGAGCCTGCGCGAGCACGTGCGTTACCCGGAGGACCTGTTCAAGGTCCAGCGCGACCTGCTCACCAGCTACCACGTCGACAACCCCGGCGAGTTCTTCTCGAACGTCTCGTTCTGGGAGGTGCCCTCGGACCCGACCCCGGCCGGTGGCGGGGCGGGCGGGCTCGCGCAGCCGCCGTACTACCTGCTGGCCGGGCAGCCGGGCGGCCAGGCGTCGGGTGACCCGTCGTTCCAGCTCACCAGCGCGCTGGTGTTCCAGAACCGCGACATCCTCTCGGCGTACATGTCGGCGAGCTCCGATCCGGGGACCTACGGCCAGATCACGCTCCTGCAGTTGCCCCCGGACACCCAGGAGCTGGGTCCGCAGCAGGTGCAGAGCCGGTTCGTCGGCACACCGGTGGTGAGCCAGGAGCTCGGCCTGCTCGCCCGCAACGGGCAGAGCTCCGTGATCAACGGCAACCTGCTGACGCTGCCCGTGGCCGGTGGTCTGCTCTACGTGGAGCCGGTCTACATCCAGCGCGCCAACGAGGACTCCAGCTACCCGCAGCTCGCCCGCGTCCTGGTGAGCTACAACGGCCGCGTCGGTTTCGCCCCCGACCTGGCCACGGCACTGGACCAGGTGTTCGGCGCGGGGGCCGCGGCCGATGTGCCGACGACCCCGGGCACCGTCGCACCCGACCCCGGAACCGCGGTGCCGAACACCGGTGCGGGCGCCACCCCGGAGCTCGCGGCGGCCGCCGCGGGGATCCAGACCGCCATCACCAACCTGAAGGCGGCTCAGCAGAGCGGCGACTTCGCAGCCCAGGGCACGGCACTGGCCGCGCTCGACGCCGCGGTGCAGCAGTTCCAGGCCGCCCAGGCGGCGCAGCCGGCCGGCTGAGACGCAGGTCTCGATCACGACCCGACCCCCGCGGACCCACCGGTTCGCGGGGGTCGGGTCGTTCCCGGCCCTCTGACCTGCGGCGGCCGGTGGGTACCCCCCGGTGCGGGGAGGTTTCCGGGAGGTGTACTGTCGTAGACACAACAGAACAACAGCGTCGCGGGGTGGAGCAGCTCGGTAGCTCGCTGGGCTCATAACCCAGAGGTCGTAGGTTCGAATCCTACCCCCGCTACTACGCAGAACGGCCCTCCAGGGATCTCCTGGAGGGCCGTTCTCGTGCGTGCGCTCAGGTGGGGTCGACGTCGCACACCGGGAAGTGGACGGACGAGGCGCACTTCACCCACCACGTCTCGGTGCCGCGTCGCAGTTGGACGGCCCAGCGGTCCTCGAGGGTCCGGTCGGGCGGCATCAGGCGGACGATGCGTGCCCAGAGGAGCTCGCCGTCGGGCCCCAGCGGCATGCGCGTCCACCAGCCCGTGAGCATCGACCCGGGGCCCATGGTCGGCACGGTGCCGGGCAGGTCGCCGCTCACGGCCGCAGCTCGGCGCGCGCTGCGGCGCCGTCGACCAGCGCCCGGAGCCGGGCATCGGTGTCCTGCGGGGTGCCGTGGACGAGCCGTACCCGGTCGCCCGGTTCAGGACCCCGGACGGCACCGGCCACGATCCGGCGGACGCCTCGCCGTTCTCGGTGGCGGTGAGCAGCACGGCGAACCGTCTTCGCCGATGTCCGGTCCCCGCACGTCTGGGGAGGTCGCACGGCTTCTCCTCTCGTGTGTCCGGGACCGGCCGAGCGGGGAGCAGGACCAGGGATGCATCCGCAGCCGGCAGGGACATGCCGAGCCTAGGAGCCCACGGGGCTCGCAACCATCCTCAGATGAGGTGGTCGGTCCGGTGTAACCCGCGAGGCGTCGGCGGCATCTGTGTCCACGAGAGGCCACCCCGGCCGCCGCGAACACCCCCGGAGGATCCGATGTCCGAGTGCTACGACCCCGCCCCGATCGACACCACCACCCCCGCCCAGCCCGACATCGAGGACGGCACCTTCGGCTACGTCGACCTCGACGGCGACGGCTACACCGAGACCACCCAGCTCGACACCAACGGCGACGGCACCCTCGACACCGTCCTGGTCGACGTCGACGGCGACTTCTACGACGACCTCGCCGCGTTCGACAACACCCCCGGCGACGGCACCTTCACCGCCGACGTCATCGCCCTCGGCTTCGACGCCGACGGCCTCGCCGACGTCGTCCTCGACGACACCGACCTCGACGGGATCTTCGAGACCACCACCCCCGGCGCCGACGAGCCGCTGCCGTACGCGAACCCGTACGAGACCTCCGCCGGTGTGGCCCCGCTGGGCCAGATCTTCGCCCCGCAGTCCTGACCCGGCGGCAACGCCCCGGTGCACCGGGCTACGTCAGCACCGTGCACGCCACCTTCCGCAGGATCAGGGCCGTCCCCGACGTGGCGACGGAGGTCGCGGCGCCGATCCGGGCCGAGTACCTCCCGCTGCTCGACGGTGTCGAGGGCGTCATCTCCTGCACGCTAGTCGACCTCGGCGACGACGAGGTGACCAGCATCGGTCGTTCACCACCGCTGCGAGTGCCGAGCAGGCCGACCGCCGGTCGCCGCACCGCTCGACGCCGCGCGGGGAGGTCCTGGCCGACTTCCGGCCGGGGGCCTGACGGCTCACCAGCCTAGCGATCCGCGGATCCGGCCCTCCAGGAGCGTGGCCATCGACGCGGCGTACGTCGCCGTCAGGTGGTTGTCGTCCATGTAGACGAGCACGTTGCCGCGCTCGGCGGGGCACAGGACGTCGTCGCAGACGGCGTCGGCGATGTCGAGGAACGCGACGTTCGACGGCACGTCGGTGCGCGCGGCGTACGGCGGGTCCGGTGCGTAGACCTCCTCCCGCGCCACCCCGCACTCGACGGCGCCGCGTCCGACCTGCTGGATGCAGTCGGCGGGGGAGTAGTCGAAGCGGGGGTTGTCGCGGACGGCGAGGACCGGGATCCCGAGGTCGGCGAGCTGCTGCCAGCGCTGCACGAAGCCGTCCGGCGTCTGTTCGGTGAGCCCGACGCGGACGTCTCGGCTGGCGAGGGTGACGACGGCGTCCGGCTGCAGATCGGCGATCTCCGCGGCCGCGGCCTCGTTCCAGTCGAGGCAGGCCTGCTCGTCGGGGACGACCTCCGAGACCGTGGAGAACGGGCAGGCGCCGAACACCATCGAGATGAGCTGCCAACCGGACCGCTCCGCGATCGGCACGAGCGCGCCGGCGAACTGCTGCACGTGGGAGTCGCCCACCAGGACGATCCGCCGCTGGGGCTCCTCGGCGACGGGCAGGCGGCAGGAGTCCCACGGGAACCGCGACAGCGGCGCGCAGTCCCAGTTCTCCAACCGCACCCAGTCCTCGGTGACGCCGGCGGGTGCCGGCAGCAGGTCGGCGACCGGGACGTCGCCGCCGACGGCACCCGGGTGCAGGTCGCTGCCGACCACTCCGTCGCTGGAGGTCCGCGCGACCGCGACGAGCTGCCAGCTCGCGGTGACCGCCAGCACGACGGCGAGCCCGGCGACGGCCACCCGGAACGGGTCCTTCGGACGCTGCACGATCCACTCGGTGACCACCGACAGGGCCAGCGCCACCGCGATGACGGTGAGGCCCGCGCCGAGGCCGAGCTGCTCCTGGCGCGTCGACACCAGCACCAGCACCAGCAGCGGCCAGTGCCAGAGGTAGAGGGCGTAGCTGAGGTCCCCCAGGCGGCGCAGCGGCGCGCTGGACAGGATCCGGTCGGCGCCCGAGCGGGATCCGGTGTCGCCCGCCAGGAGCACGAGCGCGGCGCAGGTCGTCGGCCAGAGCGCCGCGTAGCCGGGGAACACGGCGTCGACCTGGAGCACCAGCCCACAGGCCACCAGCCCGACGAGCCCGGTCCAGCCCAGCCGCACCCGCAGCCACGCCGAGAGGCGCACGCGGTCGATCGCCAGCGCGAGCAGCCCGCCGAACGCGAACTCCCACAGCCGCGTGACGGTGTGGAAGTAGGCGAAGGGCTGGTCCACCGAGGTGAGCAGGATCGAGAAGCCCAGCGACAGGACGAACACACCGGCGAGCAGGTACGTCAGGTGGCGGCGCGGGGAGGCGCCGGTACTGCGGGCGGCGGCCACCACGGCCAGCATCAGGACGGGCGCGGCCAGCATGACCTGCACCTGGATCGACAGCGACCAGAAGTGCTGCACGACGCTCGCGGAGTTGTTCTGGGCCGCGTAGTCGACGGAGTCGGCCGCCAGCTGCCAGTTCTGCAGGAACAGCGACGACGCCAGCACCTCGCGCACCGCCTGCAGCCACCGCGACTCCGGCAGCACCAGAGCGCTGCCGAGGACCGTGCCCAGCAGGACGATGAGAGCGGCAGGCAGCAGCCGCCCCAGCGTCCGCGCCCACTGCCGCAGCACCGGCACCGCGGTGCGCGTGGTGGAGCGCAGCAACTGGCCGGTGAGCAGGAAGCCCGTGATCACGAAGAAGACGTCGACGCCACCGGAGACCCGGTTGAACCACACGTGGTAGACGACGACGAGAACGACCGCGACCGCACGCAGGCCCTGTAGTTCGGGGCGGAACCGACGCTGCGTCGCGACGGAGGGCCCGGGAGCCGCTGGTGCGGGTCCGGTACTCGTCATGCCGTACGGGGTTCCTTCGCTGCGTCGGGTGAGGGCACCATGATCTCATGCGCATCGACGACGTCCCGCTCACCGGTGAGCCCATCCGCCTGGGCCAGTTCCTCAAGCTCGCCGGGCTGGCCGAGGACGGCGGCCACGCCCGCGAGCTGATCGAGGCGGGCGAGGTCGAGGTCAACGGCCGCCCGGAGAGCCGCCGGGGCGCCCAGCTGCGGGCCGGCGACGTCGTCGCGGTGCACGGGCGCAAGGCCCGGCCGGTGCTCTGACTCACCCGTTCGGCTCGGCGTCGGCCGGATCATGTGCGTCCGGTCCGGGGCTGGTGGCGCTGCCCTGTGGGCGTTGCCGCCCGGGGGCGGCCGCAGCGGCCTCAGTAGCCGACGTAGCTGCCGGCGGAGTTGGTGCGCCCGCCCGCCTCGAGGGTGTCGAGGCCGTAGGTGTCGATCATGTAGCGGATGCCGGCGGTGATGTTCGCGACCGGGTGCGTGATGGGCTGGTCGGCCAGGCTCGGGTGCACGTAGTGCCGGTAGGTCGACGGGATCGTCTGCATGAGGCCCTGCGACGGCGTGCCCGCGCGGGCGTTGGAGTCCCAGTTGTTGATCGCGCGGGGGTTGCCGCCCGACTCCTTCATGATGATGTTGTGGACCGACGGCGCGAGCGACTGCGACAGGTCGAGGATGTCGAGGGCCTCGGCGATCCAGCCGTCGAGACCGCCCTCGGCGATGACGGCGTCGAGCTCGGCGCGCTCGGCGGCGATGCGCTGCTCCTCGGCCTGGCGCTCGGCCAGTTCCTGGGCCATGACGTGGGCCTTGTCGAGGAACGCGAGGTCGGCGATCTCGGCACCGTCGGTGGTCGCGGTGTCGTAGGAGACCGGCGCGAGCATGCCCGTGGCGGCCGAGGGCAGGTCGGCGATGAACGTGGAGTCGGCCGATACGAGAGCGGCGTCGATGGTCTCGGTGGCATCGGCGGCGGTGGCCGAGTCACCGGGGGAGGGGAGCAGTGCGGTGAAGGTGCCGGTGGCGACCGCTCCGACCGCGGCGGCCGAGGCGACCACGGTGTTGCGCAGCGACGGGCCCGTGGGGGCGGGGCGGTCGGCGGCGTGATGCCGCGCGGAGCCGGAGGGGGCGCGACGCGCTCGCGTGCCCTGCGGGGAACGATGTCCAGCCACGAACCAGCCCTTTCAGCGCTCGGGGGAGCGAACCGATCACTGCGGCCGGTCGGGGGTCCGGTTGGGCCGGATGGGGAGTTCCGGCCCAGTGCGTCGTGATCGGTTCGTAACGCTGAGGCAGGACCTTACGAGACGTCGTTACAGCCCCACAAGGTGACACGCTGCCTGTCGTCGCAGCTCGCCTGCCGTTCGTCGTACCCGGGCGGCGGTAGAGGTGTAACGAACGGCCGCGGCGAACGGTCACCGAGCGCGACGAGTGACGCTCCGTGTCGGGAGCAGCAGGCAGGAGTCGCCGAACTCGTGCCACTGGTAGGGCCGCTCGTCGGACGCGGCGTAGGCCCGCCCCACCAGCTCCGCACCGGCGACGGCCTCGAGCAGCAGCAGGTGCGACGCCTCCGGTTCGTGCCACCCGGTGACGAGCCCGTCGACGACGCGGGCGGGGTGGTCCGGGCCGAGCACCAGGTCGGTCCAGCCCTGCGCGGGGTGGACGGTGCCGTCCGGTGCGGCGGCCGTCTCCAGTGCGCGCGTGACCGTCGTGCCGACGGCGACGACCCGCCCGCGGGTGGCGTTCACCGCGGCGGCCGTGGTCTCCGGCACCCGGTACCGCTCCGGCAGTGGCACCTCGTCGGCCTCCGGGGAGGACACGCCGGTGTGCAGCACGATCTCGGCGATGGCGACGCCGCGGGCGCGCAGGGCGTCGAGCACGGCCGGGGTGAACGGGCGGCCCGCGCTCGGCATCTCGGCACTGCCGAGCTCGCCGGGCACCGGCGTCGCGAACACCGTGCGGTACTCGGCGAGCGGCCACTGCTCCCGGACGTAGGAGTAGCGGATCGGGCGGCCCGCGGCGGCGAGGTAGCGCGCCACCCCGCCCTCGACGGGGATCGTCGCCCGCCACAGCCGTCCGGGCGCCGCCCCCGGGACCTCGGCGTGCAGCGTCGCGACGACCCCGGCGGGCAGGGCGACCGGCTCGCCCGCGACGGCATCGGTGACGCGCCGGCCGTCGGGCGTGCGGAGCTCGACCACCAGCCCGCCGCCGCGACCGGGCCCGGAGACGTGCAGCAGCACGGGCCGCCCGTCCGCGCGCCGGCCGGGCAGCGCGGCGGGTTCGGTGTCGGAGGTGTTGACGACGAGGAGGTCACCCGGCTCCAACATGGCCGGGAGGTCGCGGAACCGCCGGTGCCCGATCCGCTCCCCGGCGACCATCAGGCGGACGCCGTCGCGCACCGCGGGGGGTCGGGTGGCGGACGGGCCCGCGGTGAACCGGGTGGTGGGCCGGGCCCGGGTCACGACCTCACCGCCGGCAGGTCGGCGGCGCGGTACCGGCCGCCGGGCGGGCGCTCGTCGAGGAGGCGCAGGAAGGCCGGGACGACGGTGTGCGGCTCGGGCCGGTCGGAGATGTCCTCGCCGGGGAACGCGCGCTGGTGCATCGCGGTGCGCATGTCGCCCGGATCGACCGCGTAGACCCGCACGCCCGGCTCCTCGACGCCGAGCACCGCGGCGAGGTGGTCGAGGGCGGCCTTCGCCGAGCCGTACCCGCCCCAGCCCCCGTAGGCCTCGACGGCGGCGTCCGAGCTGAGCGCGACGATCGTGGGCGCGCCCGCGGCCCGCAGCAGTGGGAGGGCGAGCTGGGTCAGCGCCAGTGCGGCGACGACGGTGGTCTCGTGGACGGCGCGCAGGGCGTCGAGGGGATAGGCGGACAGTGGCGGCAGCGGCGACGGGCCGAGCTCGCCCGCGTTGTGCACGAGCAGGTCGAGCCCGCCGAGGCGCTGCGCGGTGGCGACGAGCCCGGTGCGGTGCGCGGCGTCGGTGACGTCCCCCGGCACGGCGACGACGCCGGGGAGGTCGGCGGTGGCGGCCCGGAGGCGTCCGGCGTCGCGGCCCGTCGCGAGGACGGTGGTGCCGCGTGCGGCGAGGGCGGCGGTGAGGGCGAGGCCGAAGCCCTGGCCGGCCCCGGTGACGATGGCGATGTCGTGGGTCATGCGACTACCGTGCAACCTGAAGTCAGCTTCAGGTCAAGGAGAGTGCATGGACGCGCACGACCTGCTCACGATCGGCGAGGTGGCCGACCGCAGCGGCTTCCCGCCGTCTGCGCTGCGGTTCTACGAGCGGGAGGGACTGCTGCGCACCACGCGCACGTCGGGCGGGCAGCGCCGCTACGAGCGCTCGGTGCTGCGGCGCCTGGCGTTCATCCGCGCGGCCCGGACCATCGGCGTCGGGCTCGACGAGGTGCGCGAGGGTCTCGACCGGCTGCCGAACGGTCGGACGCCCACGAAGGCCGACTGGTCGCGGCTGTCGAAGGCCTGGCGCGGGCGGCTCGACGAGCAGATCGACGCGCTCGTGGCCCTGCGCGACGGCCTGGACTCCTGCATCGGCTGCGGGTGTCTGTCGCTGGCCCGGTGCCGGCTCTACAACCCCGGCGACCGGGCCGCCGAGGCGGGCTCCGGCGCCCGCCTGCTTCCCCCGCTGCTACGCCGCACGCCGGCCCAGGGCGTCTGACCGGGCCCGCTCCGGATGGCGGTGAAGCCACTGTGCCGCCGTCTCGTGGCGGCACAGTGGCTCTACTGCAGTTCGGGTCGGGCTACTTCGTGCCGCAGGCCGGCAGGGCCTCGGGGCGCTCGCTGATCCAGTCGGCCACGTCCTGGGTGATCTCGGGGCCGTTGCGGTGGAACTCCACCCCGTGCCCGATGCCCGGGTAGCTGTTGAACGTGACGTCGTCGCTGCTCAGGAACGTCGCCTCGTCGATCGGGGCGCCGGCGGCGTTGAAGATCTCGTCGGCCTCGGCGATGAGGGTGAGGACCGGGACGTCGATGAGCGGCGCGACGGCGCGCGAGGGCTGCGGACCGATGGAGAGGATCTCGCCGGCCGGGGTCTCGTTCACCAGCGGGTGCAGGGCCCTGACGAGCTCCGGGTCGGCCAGGTCGGTGAACAGGAAGCTGTCGCGGGTCTCGTGGTCACCGAAGAAGAAGGGGTAGTCGTCGGTGAGCGTCCGCGGCACCTCCTGCGTCGCGATCTGGGCGGTGAACCGCTCGGTGGCGAGGTGGGTGAAGCCGGACAGGATCAGGGCGTCGACGTCCTGGTAGAGCCCGGCCTGGAGCTCGGACTCCTCGCTGCCCGCGGAGTGCCCGATCAGGCCGACGTGCTCGTAGCCGTCGGCGCGCAGCTGCTGGGTGACCTGGTGGCTGGCGTCGGCCAGCGCCTCGACCGTGACCGTGTAGCCGTTGGGCCGGTCCGACGCGCGGTAGGGGTGGTCGGGCTGGCCGTAACCGAGCTTGTTGAGCGCGAGGAAGGAGACCCCCGACTCCTTGACGATCTTCCGGGCGATCGAGTAGCGGTCCTGTTCGAAGGGGATGTCCCAGTACCAGGCGCCGGTCGTCAGTGCGTGGTTCGCCTGCACGACCGACGTCCGGCAGCCCTCCTGGCCCGCGGGCTCGTAGAGGAAGCCGCGCAGGGTGTACGACGAGCCGGGCTCGAGCTGGTTGGAGACCTCGAAGTCGATCGGGGTGACGGTGACGTCCTCGTCGGACTCGGGGGCGCTGTAGTCGGAGAGCTGGGGGTCACCGGGCAGCGCGTCCTCGGGGAGGGCGGACGCGGAGCCGGCGAAGACCGCGAGGGGGATCGCGGTGGCGCAGACGGTGAAGGCGGCGGCCATGAGGCGCAACCGTTGACGGGAGAGCGGCACGTTGTACTCCGAACGGACGCTGGGGAGCGTGGACGGCCGGACCATATGGAGTAACGAATGCGCCTCAAAGTCGACACAGTGTCCGGACTGTTAATGAAGTCTCACGCATTCGGCCTAGTGGCCGTGAGTCAGCCGAGCCTGCCGCAGCGCCGAACGCCGGATCTTGCCGGTGTCCTCCCGCAACGGCCCGTCGACGCGCTCCCACGTGCGCGGGATCTTCGTGCTGGTCAACCGCGCGGCCACGTGGGCGCGGAGGTCCCCGTCGGACACCTCGGCGGCGAGCTCCACGATCGCGTGCACGCGGGCCCCGAGGTCGTCGTCGGGCAGCCCGATCACGCAGCAGGACAACACGTGTGGGTGATCGGCCAGCGCCGCCTCCACCTCGGCCGGGTAGACGTTGGACCCGCCGACGAGGATGAGGTCGCTGCGGCGGTCGGCGAGGAACAGGTAGCCGTCGGCGTCCATGTGCCCGAGGTCGCCGATCGACTCCCACCCGTCGACGAACCGCGACTCGGCCCCCAGGTAGTGGTAGGTCGTGGTGTCCGGCGGCGGGCGCATCCACACCTCGCCGACCTCGCCGACCGGCAGCGGGGTTCCGTCGGCGTCGGCGATGCGCATCTCGCCGGACACCGGTCGGCCCACCGATCCGGGGTGCTCCAGCCACTCGACGCCGTCGATCATGCAGACGGCGAGCGACTCGGTGCCCGCGTACAGCTCCACGACCTTCTCCGGCCCGATCCACTCGATCCAGGCCCGCTTGACCGGCTCCGGGCACGGCGCGCCGACGTGCAGCAGCGTTCGCACGCTCGACAGGTCGGCCGCAGCCCGGACGTCGTCGGGGAGGCGCAGGATGCGGCCCATCAACGTCGGCACCGCGTAGAACCAGTGCACGCGGTGGCGGGTGACGGCGTCGAGGACGTGTGCGCCGTCGAACCGGTCGAGCACCAGCAGCGGACAGCCACGCAGCAGCGCGATCAGCGAGAACATGAACGGCGCGTTGTGGTACAGCGGCGCCGTGACGGCGAAGACGTCACCGGGCCCGCCGATCCGCAGGCGCTCCGCGCGCGCGGTCACCTCGTCCGTCCATCCCGCGGCCCCCGCAACGATGATCTTGGGACGCCCGGTGCTGCCACCCGACGTGGGAGCCTTCCAGCTCGGGGGCAGCGCCGGCGGGAGCGGGTCGGGCGACAGCGACGGGTCGGGGGTCCAGGTCGACGGCAGCCACGGGCGGTCGGCCGCCTCCAGCCCGACGACGATCGGCGGGTCCGCGATCTCCACCAGCGCCGCCAGCTCGGCGGCGGGCAGCTTCGCCGACACCGGCTGCGGCACCGCGCCCAGCTTCCAGGCCCCGAGCACCGCCGCATAGAAGGCGGCCCCGTTGCCCAGCCCGATCGTCACGAGATCGTCCTGGCGGACGCCCGAGGCGGCGAACTCCCGCGCGGCCCGGGTCGACGCCGCGGCCAGTTCGACCCGCGTGACCGGACCGTCGGGCGCGTACAGCGCGACGGCGTCCGGATCGTGCTCGGCGAGGCGGTCGAAACCGGTGCCCACCGGAATGTGGTCGTCCACGGTCCCCCCGGTTAGCGTGGCAGGAGTGATCTACGAGATTCGTGAGTACACCACCGTTCCCGGCCGGTTGCCTGCCTTGGTGAAGCGCTTCACCGAGCACACCACACGGTTGTTCGCGAAGCACGGGATGGGGCACTCGTTCCTGTCCACCACGGAGCTTGGCGCGAACTCGAACAACGAACTCGTCTACGTCATGACGTTCGAGGACTACCACGACATGGCGACGAAGTGGGCGGCGTTCCAGGCCGACCCGGAGTGGCGGGAGGTCCGCGCGGCCAGCGAGGCCGACGGTCCGATCGTCGCGTCGATCTCGCGTCGGGTGCTGCGGGGGATCCTGTGAGCCGGACGCTCCCGTTCGAGGGCGTCGACAACGTCCGCGACGTCGGTGGCCTCCCGCTCGCCGGTGGCGGAACGACCCGCCACGGAGTGCTGCTGCGCACCGGATCGCTGCACTTCGCCACGGCCGCCGACGTCGAGCGGCTCGTCGACGGCTTCGGGCTGACGCTCGTGCTCGATCTGCGCACGCCCCGCGAGATCGACCGCGACGGCCCCAGCCCGGTCGCGACGGCCGGTGTCGAGACGGTGCCGCTGACGTTCATCGGGGCGAGCCGCGAGTACCTCCCCGAGACCGGCGACGACACCGACCCGCTGCTGCGCAACTACCTCGGCTACCTCGGCGACCATCCGGCCAACGTCGCCGAGGCGGTCCGGCGGCTCGCCGCGGCCGACGCCGGGCCCGCCCTCGTGCACTGCGCGGCGGGCAAGGACCGGACCGGTGTGCTGGTGGCGCTGGTGCTCGACGTCGTCGGGGTGGAGCGCGCCGAGGTGGTGGCCGACTACGCGCTGTCGGCGGAGAACGTCGAGGCGATGTTCCGCCGCTGGACCACCGCCGCCGGGGAGGAGATGCCGGCCGACCTCACCCCGCACAAGCCCCGCGCCGCCGTGATGGAAGCCGTGCTGGCCCACCTCGACGCTGAGCACGGCGGCGCCGCGGGCTGGCTGCGCGCCAACGGCCTCACCGACGACGACCTGACCCGGCTACGCGCACGGTTCGCCGGTTAGGGGAGCTCCTCGATCGCCACGGCGGTGTCGAGCTTGCGCAGGGCCCACGGCTCACCGGTCACGGCGGGCCAGCCCCGGCGCCGCGCGCTGAGCGTGACCTGACCGGCCGACAGGTCGTCCCCCCCGGCCTCGGCCATCAGCAGGCCCGACTCCTGCGCGGCGCGGGGGTCGAGCTGGTCGATCACGGTGATCGGGAGGTCGAGCAGCACCCCGAGCGCCGCGTGGTGCTCGGGCGAGAGCACCGACCACGCCTTGCTCAGCGCGGCACTGGGCACGGCGAGCACGATGTTGGCCTCCACCGCGGCCCACACGAGCGCGCGGACGTACACCGGACGACCGGTGGCGAAGGCGATGAGCGCGGAGGCGTCGAGCACCCGGCCGCCGATCACTGAGCGTCACCCATGCCGGGCGCCTAGACCGCGGCCGCAGGCGGCGCGAGCCGCAGCGTCTTGCGGGCCTCGTCGAGCTCGTCGGGGGGCGGCGGGCCGCCGTAGAGGTCCTCGAGGGTAGCCAGCGTCCGCTCGCGGACCTGGCGTGCCGCCACGGCCTCGGCGATGTAGGCCGACATGCTCGACGCCGCCCCGCGGCGCACCGCGCCCCGGGCCTCGTCCACCAGGTCGGCCGGCAGGCTCACCGTCACACGCTCGCTGCGCATGTGCGGAGAGTACTGGGCCGTGCGGGTTCGTGCACACAGAACCTCTGGGACGGGCGGCGCAGGTCGACCGGTGCCCGGTGATCCGCGAGTCGCTGGATCTGCGCCCGCGAGTCGCTGGATCTGCGCCCGCGAGTCGCTGGATCTGCGCCCGCGAGTCGCTGTGCGTCGACGGCAATCTCACCGAACGGCAGCGGCAAACTCGCCGGGGTGGGCGGCAAACTCGCCGGGGGTGGGCGGCAAACTCGCGGGTCAGGTGGGGTCGGTGCCTCGGACGGCGGCCACGAACAGGGCCAGGGCCGCCAGGAGGGCCGTCGTTGCCAGCCACGTCCCCGCCCCGCCGCCGTCGACCACCGTCCAGAGGGCCGCGACGAGGGGGGCCGGGGCCGTCAGGGGGAGGTCGGCGAGCAGTTGCCTGCGCAGCGGGGCGTACGCCGAGGCACGGGCCACGGCCGTGGCGTCGGGACGCGCGGGGTTGTCGGTGCGGTGCCCGCGCGGTTCGCTCGACCGCACCGGGCCGCTCGGCGGGACCAGCCGCCCGTCGATCTCGGCGGCGACGTACCGGTGCCGCAGCGGGTCGCCGCGCAGCCGGACCGACGCGGGCGAGGGGAGCACGGGCAGGGCCGGGTCGAAGTGCAGGGGGATCCAGCGCGGCGGGACCGTCGCGGTCTCCAGCCACGAGCGCCCGGTGAGCCCCGACCGGATCCGGACCCGCCCGACGTCGAGCGTGCGCGGCGGCTGCGCGAGCGCACGGCCCCGGGAGAGCACCTGCCACGTCCCGACGGCCACGACGAGGACCGCCACGAGTCCGGCGAGGACGAGCGTGCCCAGCGCGCGGTCGGCGCCGGCGAGGACGGCGGCGCCGGGGATCAGCGGCGGCCCCGAGGAGGAGTAGGCCACCTCGGTGCGGGTGCCGACCGGCGGCGGTGGCCCGGCGAGCTCGACCGGGTCGCTCCGCTCGATGCCGCCGGTCGGGATCCACGTGAGGGTCACCGCGTCCCCGTCGACGGCCGTGACGGTGCCGAACGTGCGCTCCGTCGCGGCTCCGAGGACCGACGTCGCCGACGCGAACGCCGTGCCCGCCAGGACGGCGAGCACGGCGCACACGGTCAGGACCAGCGCGGACGTGACGAGCCCGTACCGCAGGGCGCGGGGGGCCGCGGTCACGTCCGCGCCGAGGATCATCCGGCGGTGAAGCCGGAGTCGACGTACTCGAAGTCGGCGTTGCCGCGGGCTCCGAAGTTGGCCAGCGTGGAGCGCACCGCGTACGCGCCGGTGGCGGAGTACAGCGGCAGCTGCGGCATCTGCTGCCAGATGAGCTCGTCGATCTCGTTGCCGAGCTCCGCGCGGCGCGCATCGTCGAGTTCCTGGAAGGCCTCGGCGTACAGCGCGTCGATCTCCGGGGTGCCGATGCTGCCGTAGTTCTGGTCGCCGGTGGTCCCGTAGATGTTCTGGGTGGACTGCACCGGGAAGGGGGTGCCGCCCCAGACGAATCCGACCATGTCGAAGTCGCCCGGAGTCACGTACTGGTCGAACAGGTCGGCCGACGCGGCCGGCACGAACTCCACTCCCACACCGATCGCCGTCAGCTGGGAGGCGACGAGCTGCGAGATCTGGTCGCTGATCGGGTTGCCGGCCGTGGTGACGAAGCGCAGGTTCAGCGGCTGCCCGTCCTTGGTGCGGACCTGCCCCGCTCCGGGGGACGTCCAGCCCAACCCGTCGAGGGCCGCGGTCGCGGCGGCGGGATCGAAGGCGACCGGGGCTGAATGGTCGACGTAGTTCTCCGAGCCCTCCGGGTACAGGTAGCTCCCGTACGGGCCGGCGTCCGGCACGATCTGCCCGACGAGAGCGGTCGCGACGATCTGCCGGTCGATCCCCTGCGCGACGGCGCGACGCAGCGCCGGATCGGCAAGGATCGCGCCCGGCCCGCCGTTGAAGGTGATGTGGTTGTACTGCGGCGGGGCGGCCTGGCGGATCTCGACCCCGGCGATGCCCTGTGCGCGCTGGAACAGATCGACGCTCGACCCGATCTCGTAGAAGTCGATCTCGTTGTTGGCCAGGGCGTCGGCCAATGCGTCGCGCTCCACGACGCGGTAGATGATGCGGTCGAGCTTGGCCGGTTCGCCCCACCAGTTGTCGTTGCGAACCAGCGTGATCGTCTGGGCGGTGGTGTCGACCGTCTCAAGCCGGAACGGGCCCGCTGTCAGCGGCATGGCGTTGATCCAGCCCTCGTTGAACGTGGCCGGATCGGTGTTCGTCGACGCCGGGTAGATACCGTCGACGAAGATGCTCTTCCACTCGGCGAACGTCGTGCCGAACGTCGCGACGGCCTGCTTGTCGTCGACCCCGCGCTCGACCGAGGTGATGGCGTCGTAGCCAGAGGTGCCGGCGACGAGGAACGCCTCGTTCGTGCCGTTGAGGGCCTGCCATTGCGCCTGCATGTCGACCCAGGTGATCGGGGTTCCGTCGTCCCAGGTGGCTTCTGGGTTGATGGTGTAGGTGACGACCTGCGGATCCTGCGAGGTTAGCTCGATGCTGGTGAAGTAGTCCTCGTTCACCGCCACGGTGCCGTCCGCCTGCGCCACGAAAGCACGCGGGATGACCGCGTCCATCACCTCCTTGTTCTCCCCGAGCGTGCCGTCGAGCTGGTTGCGGTTGAAGTTGTCCGGGATCGCATCGAGCACCCAGCGCAGGTCGCCGCCGTCCTGTACCTGGTCGCGGGGCAGCGGGTTGGTGTCGTTCTCCCCGGCGCCCTCGGTGGCCCCGGCCAGCCCGCCACCCTGCGCGCCACCTCCGCCCACGCCGCCGCAACCGGCCAGCACCAGTGCCGCGGTGGCGGCCAGTGCCGCCAGTACCGCTGATCTCGATCGCATACGGGTTCCTCTCGGTGTCACAGCAGTCGGTGTCACAGCAGTCGGTGTCACAGCACGGCGTGCGGTGCGGCGAAGTGGCAGGCCACCTCGTGGTCGGCGGTGGAGCGGGCCTGCCGCTGCGGGTCGTCGGTGACGCACCGCTGCCGGTCGGCCTCGTCGAGCGTCAGGTGGCGGAAGCAGCGGGTCCGGAACCGGCAGCCGGACGGTGGGTCCGCCGGGCTGGGCATGTCGCCGGTGAGCAGGATCCGTTCCCGCGCCCGCTCGACGGCCGGGTCCGGGATGGGGATCGCCGAGAGCAGGGCCTGGGTGTACGGGTGCTCGGGGGCGGTGAAGACCGTGGCGACGTCACCGATCTCGACGATCCGCCCGAGGTACATGACGGCGACGCGGTCGGCGATGTGCCGCACCACCGACAGGTCGTGCGCGACGAACAGGTACGCGAGCCCGAGCCGGACGCGCAGCTCCTCCAGCAGGTTGATCACCCCGGCCTGGATCGAGACGTCGAGCGCGGAGACCGGCTCGTCGAGCACCAGCAGCTTCGGCTCCAGCGCGAGCGCGCGGGCGATCCCGATGCGCTGGCGCTGCCCGCCGGAGAACTCCGCCGGGTAGCGCCCGGCATGCTCGGGCCGCAGCCCGACCAGCCGCAGCAGCTCCGGCACCCGCCTGCGGATCTCCTCGGGCGGGACGCGGTGCGTCGAGAGCGGCTCGGCGATGATGTCGTGCACCGGCATCCGCGGGTCGAGCGAGGCGATCGGGTCCTGGAACACGACCTGGACGTCGCGGCGCAGCGCGGTGCGGTCGCGCCGGCTCAACCCTCCGACGTCGCGACCGAGCACCTCGACGCTCCCGCGCTCCGGCGGCGTCAGCTCCAGGATCTCGGTCAGCGTGGTGGTCTTGCCGCAGCCGGACTCGCCGACCAGGGCCAGCGTCTCGCCGGACCGCACGTCGAAGCTGACGCCGTCGACGGCCTGCACGGTGCCGACGCGGCGGCGCAGGATCGACCCCGCCGTCACGGGGTAGTGCTTGACCATGTCCTCGACGCGCAGCACGACGTCCCGCTGCGAGCGCGGGACCTCGGGGGCCGCCTCGATCACCGGCACGTCGAAGACCTGCGCTGCGTCGCGGCGCACGAGGTCGCCGCTGCGGTGGCACGCCGCGTGGTGGCCGGGGCGCACGGCGTCGAGCGTCGGTTCGGTCTCCCGGCACAGGTCGACGGCGAGTGGGCACCGCGGCTCGAACGGGCAGCCCGGCGGCAGCTCGGCCAGCGACGGAGGCTGCCCCTCGATCGGCACGAGCGGCTGCCGCGGTCCGGCGTCGAGGCGGGGGATGGAGCCGAGGAGCCCCAGCGTGTACGGCATCCGCGGGTACTCGTAGAGCTCGTCGACGGGTGCGGTCTCCACCGCGCGTCCGGCGTACATGACGAGCACGCGGTCGGCGACGCCCGCGACGACCCCGAGGTCGTGGGTGATCAGCACGATCCCGGCGCCGGTGACCTCGCGGGCGGTCCTGAGGACGTCGAGGACCTGCGCCTGGACCGTGACGTCGAGGGCGGTCGTCGGCTCGTCGGCGATGATCAGGTCGGGGTCGTTGGCGATCGCCATCGCGATCACCGCGCGCTGGCGCATGCCGCCGGAGAACTCGTGCGGGAACGCGCTGACGCGGTCGCGGGCGTGGGGGATACCGACGAGGTCGAGCAGCTCGATCGCCCGGGCCCGCGCATCCGTCTTCGACATGCCGCGCCGGTGGATCCGCAGCGCCTCGACGATCTGCGCGCCGACCGTGTGGACCGGCGTCAGCGCGGAGAGCGGGTCCTGGAACACCATCGCGACGCGCCTGCCGCGGATCTCCGAGAGCTCGGCGTCGGAGCGGCCGAGCAGTTCGGTGTCGCGGAACCGCACCGAGCCGGTGACGCGCGCCTGCCCGGGCAGCAGCCCCATCACGGCCATCGACGACACCGACTTGCCCGACCCCGACTCGCCGACGATCCCCAGCACCTCGCCGGGCGCCACGTCGTAGCTCAGGCCGCGCACCGCGTCGACGCGCCCGGCCTCGCTCGGGAACGACACCGACAGGTCGCGGACGGAGAGCACCGGGCCCGAGGGCCCGGCCGCAGGGTCGCCGAGCATGCGGTCGGTAAGCGTCACGCCGACCCCATCCGGCCGGCATCGGAGCTCGAGTCCAGCGCGTCGCGCAGGCCGTCGCCGACGAGGTTGAACGACAGGATCGCGACCACGAGGAAACCCGCGGGGAACAGGAACAGCCACGGGTAGGTCTGCGACGACCCCAGCCCCGACGCGATCAGCGTGCCGAGGGAGACGTCGGGCGGCTGCACGCCGAACCCGAAGAACGACAGCGTGCTCTCCCCGAGGATCGCGACGCCCATCCCGATCGTCGCGTCGACGATCAGCAGCGAGGACATGTTGGGGAGGATGTGCCGAAAGATGATCTTCCACGGCGGGACGCCCATGAACTTCGCGGCCTTGACGAACTCGCGCTCGCGCAGCGACAGCGTCAACCCGCGGACGATCCGGGCCGCGATCATCCAACCGAACCCGGCCAGCAGCACGACGAGGATCAGGAAGCTGCCCCCGGCGAACGCGGGGGACAGGATCGCGATGACGAGGAACGCCGGCAGCACGAGCATGAGGTCGACGACCCACATGAGAACGCGATCGGTCCAGCCGCCGAAGTAGCCCGCCGCCGCGCCGACGACCGCGGCGAGCGCGGTCGCGATCAGGCCGACGAGCAGGCCGATGATCAGCGACTTCTGCAGCCCGACCATGGTCTGGGTGAACAGGTCGCCGCCGATCTGCGTGGTGCCGAACCAGTGGTCGGCCGACGGGCCCTGCAGGAACGCGGTGTAGTCGAGCTCGGAGTAGGACCACGGGCTGAACAGCGGCGCGACGTAGGCGAGGAGGAACAGCACCACCACGACCACGACGCCGACCATCGCCGAGCGGCTGCGCAGGAACCGGCGCAGCACCAGCCGTCCGCGGGAGGTGAGCACGTCGGCGGGTCCGGGTTCGGCGACCGGTGAGGTGCCGCCGGAGACAGGGGTGGACACGGCGTCACCTGATCCTGATGCGCGGGTCGAGCGCGGCGTAGAGGACGTCGGACAGCCAGCCGGAGACGAGGATCAGCACGGCGGCGAAGAGCGTCACGATGGCGACGATGTTGGTGTCCTGGCGCTGCACGCCGTAGACGAACCAGTCGCCCATCCCGAACCAGCCGAAGATCCGCTCGGTCAGCACCGCCCCGGTGAGCAGCAGCCCGAAGCCGAACGCGAACAGCGTGGCCATCGGGATCAGCGCGGTGCGCAGGCCGTGGGTGAACAGGGCGCGGCGGCGGGTGAGGCCCTTCGCGCGGGCGGTGCGCAGGAAGTCGCTGCCGAGCACGTCGAGCATCGCGCTGCGCTGGTAGCGGCTGTAGAGGGCGATCTGGCCGAGTGCGATCGCGAGCGTCGGGAGCACGAGGTGCTGCAGTCGGTCGACGAGCTCGGCGAACGCGCTGCCCTGGAAGCTGGGCGTCACCTCGCCCTGGAAGAACAGGATCGTGGTGCCGGCGGCGGCGTTGAGCTCGAGGCCGCCGAACTTGAGCAGCTGCGCGAGCACGAACACCGGCGTCGAGAGCAGCACGAACGAGAACACGGTGCTGACGTAGTCGCTCACCTTGTACTGGCGGATCGCGCCCGCGACGCCGACGACGACGCCGATCGCGATCCCGATGACGGTGCCGAGCAGCAGCAGCCGCAGGCTGACGCCGACGCGGGCGAACAGCTCGGCCCCGATGTCGGTCCCGGTGACGGTCGTGCCGAAGTCGCCGCGCAGGACGTCGCCGAGCCAGCCCAGGAAGCGCAGCGGGATCGGGTCGTCGAGCCGCAGCTCGGCGCGCTTGGCCAGGATGACCTCGGCCGGCGGCGGTGGCGTGCGCTCGTAGTAGCTGGCGAGCGGGTTGAACGTCAGCGAGGCCAGCGAGAACGTCGCGAATGCGGCGATGAAGCAGAGCGCGACGTAGTTGGCGAGCCGTCGCAGCAGGAACCCCGCCATGCCCCTCCTCGCCCTCCGGACGGCGGATCACGCCCTGTCCGGCTCGATGCCCGGGGCGGAAGCGGTGGTCCGCCTGGGCTACTGGCCGGTACTCTGAGCAGACGCGTGTGTGATACGCGTGAAGCAGTTGCGCAGTCGTGTCCGGAATCGGTCACGAGGGGTCGCGATGTGACTCGACCGGGGTGGGTGCCCTGTTACGCCGTCCGGGTCCGCTGTGGATGCGGGCCCGGCACCGGGGTGGCACGGTGGAGCGATGCCACCCGCCAGGGCGACGCCCGTCAACGCCACCGCCGCGTCCCTCCTCGGCCTGCTCCACGAGGGGCCGATGAGCGGCGGCGAGCTGGTGGCGGCGGCGGGGGAGCGGTTCGGGTCGTTCTTCGCGGTGACCCGCAGCCAGGTGTACCGGGAGCTGCCCACCCTCGCCGCGGCGGGGCTGCTCAAGCCGGGCAAGCAGGGGCCGCGGGCGTCGCAGCAGTACGCGATCACCGCGGCGGGCCGTCGCTCCTTCACGGCGTGGCTGACGGCGGGCACCGCGTCCGACCCCGTCCGCAGCCCGCTCGTGCTGCGGCTGCTGCACTCCGGCTCCCTCCCCCCGAAGCAGCGGGCCGCGCTCGTCGGCGACAGCCGGGAGGCCTACGCGGAGCGGCTGACGGCCGCGAAGGCCGTGGCGAAGGGGGAGCGCGACCCGTACCGCAGGGCCGTCGCCGACTTCGCCGTCGCCCACACCCGCGCCATGCTCCGGCTGCTGGACGCCGTCCCGGACTCCTGAGCCCCCCGCGTACGCTGGAGCGTTGTGAACCCCGACGCCGCAGCCGACCACAAGGAACTCACCACCACGCTGGAGAGCATCGAGGCGGTCACCGACCTGCCCGCGCTGCGCGTCGAGATCGCCGACCTCGAGGACCAGGCGGGCCAGCCCGACCTGTGGAACAACCCGGACGAGGCGCAGAAGGTCACCAGCCGGCTCGCCTACGCCACCGGTGACGTGCGGCGGCTCGAGGAGCTGCGCCGTCGTCTCGACGACCTGCCCCTGCTCTACGAGCTGGCCGAGGACGAGGGCGACGCGGGCGCGCTGGCGGAGGCCGACGCGGAGCGCGCCAAGCTGCGCGCCGACGTCGAGGCCCTCGAGGTGCGCACGTTGCTCTCGGGCGAGTACGACCAGCGCGAGGCCCTGGTCACGATCCGCGCCGGCTCCGGTGGCGTCGACGCCGCCGACTTCGCCGAGATGCTCATGCGCATGTACCTGCGCTGGGCCGAGCAGCACGGGTACGGCGTCGACGTCTACGACACCTCCTATGCGGAGGAGGCGGGCCTCAAGTCGGCCACCTTCGCCGTCCACACGCCCTACGCCTACGGGACGCTGTCGGTCGAGCAGGGCACCCACCGGCTCGTCCGGATCTCGCCGTTCGACAACCAGGGCCGCCGCCAGACCTCGTTCGCAGCGGTCGAGGTGACGCCGGTCGTCGAGACCAGCGACCACATCGAGATCGACGAGAAGGAACTGCGCGTCGACGTCTACCGGTCGTCGGGGCCGGGCGGTCAGGGCGTCAACACCACCGACTCGGCGGTGCGGCTGACCCACCTGCCCACCGGCATCGTGGTGTCCTGCCAGAACGAGCGGTCGCAGATCCAGAACAAGGCGTCGGCGATGATGGTGCTGCAGGCCAAGCTGCTGGTGCGGCGCAAGGAGGAGGAGCGGGCCCTGATGGACTCGCTCAAGGACTCCGGCGACGCCTCGTTCGGCAACCAGATGCGCTCCTACGTGCTGCACCCGTACCAGATGGTGAAGGACCTCCGGACCAACCACGAGGTCAACAACCCCGCCGCGGTGCTCGACGGCGACATCGACGGGTTCATCGAGGCGGGCATCCGCTGGCGGCGCAACGAGGCCAACAGCACCGACTGACCGCGGACACCGTCCGCAGGGCCGGACCGGCGGCACCGAGTCCCCCGCGAGTCCCCCGATCACCGCCCGCGGGTCCCCCGTCTCGCGCCAGGAGTTCCTCGTCCCGCGCCCGCGAGTCGCTGCTTCCGGGCCCGCGAGTCGCCATTTCTGCGCCCGCGAGTCGCTGTTGCCCCGCCCGCGAGTCGTGTCGGTGCGCGATCACGGGCGCTGGTCCGCCTGCATCCTCGTCATGATCAGCGTCCGGGAACGGGCGCCGTGCCCTGGCCCGCAGCCGGCTCCCATTCAGTGATCTTGGGCGGCCGGCGGTGTTCTGACAGTCGCTGCCGCCCGCCCCGGCGCTCCGGGCCACCGGGCGCGAGGTGGAGGACGGGTCGGGCGTGGAAGCGGCGACTCGCGGGCGGGGAGGCAGCGACTCGCGGGTGGGGATCGGGGGCTCGCGGGGTGGTGGGCGGGGGGAACCTGCCCAGTGGTCGGTGTGCCGCGCCGAGGGGGCGGGTCGCGTGACCGCCCTCGCCCCCCGTCTGGGTACCGTGCCCGGGTGATCCGCCTCGAACGCGTCACGAAGACGTACAAGACGTCCACGCGCCCAGCGCTGGACCGGGTCTCGGTGAACGTCGAGAAGGGGGAGTTCGTCTTCCTCATCGGGCCGTCCGGGTCCGGCAAGTCGACGTTCCTGAGGCTGCTCCTGCGCGAGGACGTCCCGACGCGCGGCAGCATCTTCGTCTCCGACATGGACGTCGCGAAGCTGCCGCGGCGCCGCGTGCCCAAGCTGCGCCAGCGCATCGGGTGCGTGTTCCAGGACTTCCGGCTGCTGCCGAACAAGACCGTCGGCGAGAACGTCGCGTTCGCGCTCGAGGTCATCGGAAAGTCCAGCGGGACGATCCGCAAGGTCGTGCCCGAGGTGCTCGACCTCGTCGGGCTCGGGGGCAAGGCCGACCGGCTCCCGAACGAACTGTCCGGCGGTGAGCAGCAGCGCGTGGCCATCGCGCGCGCGTTCGTCAACCGGCCGCTCGTGCTGCTGGCCGACGAGCCCACGGGCAACCTCGACCCGGACACCAGCCAGGACATCATGCTGCTGCTGGAGCGGATCAACCGCACGGGCACGACGGTGGTCATGGCGACGCACGACCACTCGATCGTCGACTCGATGCGCCGCCGCGTCGTGGAGCTGGACATGGGCCAGGTCGTGCGCGACGAGATCCGCGGGGTCTACGGGGTCGGTCGGTGAGGGCCGACTTCGTCACGCGGGAGGTCTTCACGGGCCTGCGCCGCAACGTCACGATGACGATCGCGATGGTGCTGACCACCGCGATCTCGCTGGGCCTGGTCGGCACCGGGCTGCTCGCCGTCCGCACGATCGACCGCACCGAGCAGCTCTACAGCGACCGCGTCGAGGTGCAGGTCGCGCTGACGGCGGACGTGTCCGCCGCCGACACCGACTGCAGCCAGCCGGTCTGCCAGGGGCTGCGGACGACGCTGGAGAACTCCCCGCTCGTCGACTCGGTGCGGTTCGAGAGCCAGCAGCAGGCCTACGAGCGCTACCTGGAGCTGTTCGAGGGACAGGCCCTGGCCGACGTCGTGCGGCCGCAGTCGCTGCCGGCGACGCTGCGGGTCCGGCTCGCCGACCAGGAGGCCGGGGCCGCGGCCGTCACGCAGGCGATGACCGGGCAGGTCGGCGTCCGCAACATCATCGACCAGCGCGCCGTCGTCGCCAAGCTGTTCGACTTCCTCGGCGGCGTCCGCAACGTGACGTTCGCGCTCGCGCTGGTGCAGGCCGTCGCGGCGCTGTTGCTGATCTCCAACACCGTGCAGGTCTCGGCGTACACCAGACGCACCGAGGTCGGCGTCATGCGCCTGGTCGGGGCCACGCGCTGGTACACCCAGCTCCCGTTCCTCATCGAGGCGGTGGTGACGGGGCTGGTCGGCGCACTGATCGCGTCGGCGGGGCTGCTGGCGGGCAAGTACCTGTTCATCGACCAGCTGCTGTCGGGGATCGTCTCCAACGGGGTGGTGCCGCCGATCGAGCTGGCCGACATCATCTGGGTCTCGCCGATCCTGGTGATGGTCGGCGCCGGGATCGCCGCCGTCACCGGGTACGTGACGCTGCGCCTGTACGTGCGGCTCTAGATCGGCAACCCGGTAGCCCCTCCGCGTAGGCTGGAGAGGTGAAGGAGACGGGCCGGAAGGTGATCGCGCAGAACCGCCGTGCGCGCCACGACTACTCCATCCTCGACGAGTACGAGGCGGGCGTCGCGCTGCTCGGCACCGAGGTGAAGAGCCTGCGGCTGGGCCGGGCGTCGCTGGTCGACGCGTTCGCCACCGTCGACGACGGCGAGATCTGGCTGCGCGGCCTGCACATCCCGGAGTACACGCAGGGCAGCTGGACCAACCACGAGCCCCGCCGCACCCGCAAGCTGCTGCTGCACCGCGGCGAGATCGACCGCCTGATCGGCAAGATCAAGGAGGGCGGGCTCTCGCTGGTGCCGCTGTCGCTGTACTTCTCCGACGGCAAGGTCAAGTGCGAGCTGGCGCTGGCCAAGGGCAAGAAGTCCTACGACAAGCGCACCGACCTCGCCAAGCGCGACGCTCAGCGGGAGATCCAGAAGGCGTTCGGCCGGGCCGCGAAGGGTCGGGCCCGCGAGATGCGCTCGTGACGGTCCCCGCGCCGCCCACGTCCGATGCCGACGTCCCGCGCTTGCTCGACGACCTCGGCCTGCCCGGACTCGTCGACGTCCACGTGCATTTCCTGCCCGACAACGTCATGGACAAGGTCTGGGCCTACTTCGACCGCGCGGAAACGCACTACGGGCGGGCCTGGCCGATCCACTACCGCACCCCGGTCGACGATCGGCTGGGCGCGTTGAAGGAGTTGGGCGTCACGGCGTTCGCGCCGCTGGTCTACCCGCACAAACCGGGGATGGGGCGCTGGCTGACGGAGTGGGTCACCGACTTCGCCGCCCGGACCGACGGCGCCGTGCGCACGGCCACGCTGTTCCCCGAGCCCGACGTCGCCGACTACCTCGGTGCGGCGGTCTCCGCGGGTGCGCGGGCGGTGAAGGTGCACGTGCAGGTCGGGGGCTTCGACCCGCGTGACCCGCTGCTGCGCCCGGCATGGGGGCTGCTCGCCGACGCGGGCGTGCCGGCGATCGTGCACTGCGGCCACGGTCCGATCCCCGGGGAGCACACCGGCCTCGACGTGTTCGGCGAGGTGCTGGCCGAGCACCCGCGGCTGCCCGTGGTGCTCGCGCACGCCGGGATGCCCGACTTCGTGGGCGCGCTCGACCTCGTGCGCCGCCACGAGCACGTGCACATCGACACGACGATGGTCGGCACGCCGTACTCGCAGGCGATGGCGCCGCTGCCGGACGACTGGGCGGCGCGGCTCGTCGACGTCGCCGACCGGGTGGTCTACGGCTCCGACTTCCCGAACATCCCCTATCCCGCGTACGAACAGGTCGCGGCGGTGGCGGGGTGGGCGGCGGCCGACGACCGCCTCGGCGCGGGGTTCCTGCGCTCGGTGCTGCACGACACGCCCACCCGGCTGCTCGGCCTGTAGCCGCACACGGGCCGCGGGGGCGACACGCAGGTCCGGACCCGTGTGTGCGGGCCCCGGGAGGTGTGTGCGAGCCGAACCGGGATGAATCCTCGGCCGCGAGGCGTTAGTCTGTTCTGACGCCCGACGGTCGGGCGCGCAGGGGGTGAACGGTTTCGACTTCGTTCGTCGATCAAGGGGAAGCGTGCCGAGGAAGGCGACGATGATCTCGTTAACCATCCGTCGCAAATTTATAAGCGCCGATTCCAATCAGCGCGACTTCGCCCTCGCCGCCTGAGCGAGTGTGAGTCTGTCGGCCCGCGGGTGCTCCCGCCGCGGATCCCGGCATCAGCTAGGGAGCTCACCTGTCCGCCCGGTCGCGGGGCGGACGGGGACACCAAACAGCGACTGGGATCGTCACTCCGGCTCGTTCGCATGACCGGGGGATCCGAGTAGAGGCATAGCGGACTGCGCACGGAGAAGCCCTTGTGGAGCGACGGAGGACCCGGGTTCGATTCCCGGCACCTCCACCCCTGACAGAGCCCCCGCCGACACCGTCGGCGGGGGCTCCGTCCTTCCGGTGCCCAAGTCGTTGGCATCACTATTGGTGCGGCCGAACGGGGACGCCGAAGAGGACCGCCGCCACCTTTCCGATGGCCCGGGGCGCGTGTCCCTTCGACCCTCCGCCGGCACCGACGCCGCTGCGCGAGCACGAGCCCGTCAGCCGGGTCCGGCTGTGGGACGGCACCGGGGCGTGGCTCGTCACCCGGAACGCCGACGTCCGCGCCGTCCTGTCCGACCCGCGCGTTTCAGCTCCGACATGCCCACGCCCGGCTACACGAGACCACGGCCAACCAGCTGGCGCCCGGCACGCTCGTGCTGCTGGAGCACCCCGAGCAGGCCGCGGAGCTGCGCGACACCGACGACCCGCAGGCGGTCCGCAACGCCGTCGAGGAGCTGCCGCGGCTGCTGGCGATCGTGCACAACGCGCGCGCCCGCGTCGCCATCGAGGATGTGGAGATCGGGGGCTGCGGCGGTTACCGGACCTGCGCGTGGTCCGGGAACCGGACGAACTGGACTACAGGAGCGACAAGGTCGTCTACGGCGTGCACGGGGCGCCGGTGAGCTGGTGACCTGCACAAGAAGGTCTCGGCGATTCCGGGGAGCGGTGGCACACTCTCCGGCGTGACGCCCCTGTCTCGTGGCGAGAACCGGCCGCTGACCGGCGACCGGGTCTCGGTCTCGATCGCCTCCCCCGTCCCGGTCGACGTCTCCGCGCTGCTCCTCGGCCCGAACGGCCGGGTGCGCAGCGACGGGGACTTCGTGTTCTTCAACAACCCCGTCGGCGCCGGGGTCACGCACCACCACGGTCGGGGCCGGGGCGATCTCGTCCAGGTCGACCTGGCTGCGGTCCCGGCCGACGTGGAGACCGTCGTGGTCACCGCGAGCCTGGACGGATCGGGCCCGGCGACGTTCGGCCAGGTCGCGCCGCCCGTCGCCACCGCGAACGAGTACTCGTTCGAGATGGCGGGGCTGCGCACCGAGTCGGCGGTGGTCTGCGTCGAGATCTACCGGCGCCAGGGCGGTTGGAAGGTGCGGGCGGTCGGGCAGGGCTTCGACGCCGGGCTGGCCGGCATCGCGTCGGAGTACGGCGTGAACCTCGACGACGACCCGCCCGCCGCGCCCCCGGCCCCGCAGCCCCCGGCCCCGCAGCCGGCTGCACCGGCCGCTGCGCCTCCGCCCGTGCCGTCGTCGTGGCCCCCGCAGGGTCAGCCGTCGCCGCCCCCCGTCCCGGCACAGCCGGCCCCCGCGCCGGACCGGTTCGCGCTCTTCCCGGACGCGCAGCAGCCGCCTGGCGCGCACCCGCCCGCCGCGTCCGCTCCGGCCGTCGGCCACCCGCCGTCGGCACCTCCCGGGTACCCGCCCGGTGCGCACCCCCCCGCCGGCTACCCGCCTGCACCTCCCGGTGGGTACCCGCCGCCCGGCGCGTACCCGCCGCCCGCGGCCCAGCAGCCGCCGCCCGCCCCGTACCCGCCGTCCGCCCCGCAGACCCCCGCCCCGCAGCCGTACGCGCCGTCGCCCGAAGGAGCCCCGCCCATGCAGAGCGACCTGTTCAGCCCCGACCACGCCGAGGTCGCCGGGCAGGGCATCCAGAAGCAGGGCGGCAAGATGGCCCGGGTCTCGATGGGGGGCGGCGACCTGATGGCCCGCGCCGGGTCGATGGTCGCCTACCAGGGCGACCTGCGGTTCGAGGCGCTCGGGTCCGGCGGCATCGGCAACATGATCCGGCAGCGGCTCACCGGTGAGGGCGTGCCGCTGATGAAGGTCAGCGGGCGCGGCGACCTGTTCCTCGCCAACGCGGCCAGCGACGTCCACCTGATCGACCTCGACGGCTCCGACGGCCTGACGATCAACGGAGCCAACGTGCTCGCGTTCGACTCCTCGCTGTCCTACCGCATCGCACGGGTCTCCGGCGCCGCCGGTTTCGCCAGCAACGCGGGGCTGTTCAACTGCGAGTTCACCGGGCGCGGCCGCATCGCGATCACGACCGAGGGCACGCCGGTCGTGCTCAACGTGGACCAGCCGACCTACGCCGACCCGCAGGCGGCCGTCGCGTGGTCGGCGAGCCTGCAGACCGGTCTGACCAGCAACGACACGTTCAACATCGGCACGCTGATGGGACGCAGCACCGGCGAGCGGTACACGCTGTCGTTCACCGGGCGCGGCTTCGTCATCGTGCAGCCCTCGGAGCTCCCGCCCGGTGGTCTCGTCGCCGGGACCGGCGGCGGGGAGCAGGCCGGCCAGGGCGGCGTCGGCGGCGTGCTGGGCGGGCTGCTCGGCGGCCGGTAGGGCAGGCTGGGCGGATGGACCGTGCGCATGATCTCGTCGTCTACGGCGCCACCGGCTACGTCGGGGAGCTGACCGCCGCGTACCTCGCCGAGCACGCGCCCGCGGGCGTCCGGATCGGGTTGGCGGGGCGGTCCCGGGCGAAGCTGGAGGCCGTCCGCGGCCGGCTGCCGCAGGGGGCCCGCGACTGGCCGCTGCTGGTCGCCGACTCCGCAGACGCCGACGCACTGGCGGCGCTCGCCGGGTCCACCCGGGTGCTCGTCACGACCGTGGGCCCCTACGCCCGCTACGGGCTGCCGGTGGTCGAGGCCTGCGCGCGGGCGGGCACGCACTACGCCGACCTCACCGGCGAGGTGCTGTTCCACCGCGACGCGATCGACGCCGTCGACAAGATCGCCCGGGACACCGGCGCGAAGATCGTGCACTCCTGCGGCTACGACTCGATCCCGTCCGACCTCGGCGTGTTCGTCCTGCACGAGCGCGCCGCGGCCGACGGGGCCGGCGGGCTCGTCGACGTCGATCTCGTCGCGAGCGCGAAGGGCGGCTTCAGCGGCGGCACGATCGACTCGATGCGCGCGCAGGTCGAGGCGGTCGCGGCCGACCCGTCGCGGCGGCTCGTCGTCGGCGACCTGCACTCGCTGAGCCCGGAGCGCGCGGCCGAGCCGGTGCCCCGCCAGCCCTCCGACGCACCCCTGCCCGGACGCCGGGGCGAGCGCGGGACGTGGACCGCCCCGTTCGTCATGGCCTCCTACAACACGCGGATCGTGCGGCGCAGCAACGCGCTGCTCGACTTCGCCTACGGCCGCTCCCTGAGCTACGGCGAGTCGATGGGACTGGGTACCGGGCCGGTCGGGGCCGTCGTCGCGGTGGGCGTCACCGCCGGGCTCGTGGGGCTGCTCGCCGGGTTCTCGACGGCCCCGACCCGCGCGGTGCTCGACCGCCTCCTGCCCAAGCCGGGTGAGGGCCCGAGCGAACGGGCGCGCGCGGCGGGGTGGTTCCGCATGGACATCGAGGCGACGACCGACAGCGGCCGCCGTTACCACGCGAAGGTCGCGGGGACGGGCGATCCCGGGTACGCCGCGACGGCCGTCATGCTCGGGGAGAGCGGGCTGTGCCTGGCGCTCGACGACCTGCCCGACCGTGCGGGTTCCCTCACCCCGGCCACGGCGATGGGATCGGCACTGGTCGAGCGGCTGGTCACGGCCGGGCACACCTACACGGTCACCGACCGGAGGTAGGCGGGCCAGCTGCCGTGGCTGCTGATGTCCCGCGCGCCGGGTGGCCTGCGGACGCAGACGATCCCGAGCGCGGAACCGTCGGCGAGCTCGACCGGCCCGATCCCCAGCGGGGAGGGCAGGGCGCAGACGAGCGCGCCGATCGCGTCGACGGGGATCCGGTGCAGCTCCACCTCGACGGCCGCCCCCCCGTCGTCGACGGCGACGAGTCCGCCGCGCGGCACCCCCGGCCCGGGCAGCGTGACGAGCCGGTACGCGGGCGCGGTGTGGACCTGCCGCTCGAACCGTGCGCCGAGGGCGACCAGCTCGGGGTGCAGGGGCTGTCCGGTGCGGTGGGCGGCCACCACGGCGAGCAGGGCGGAGGCGCCCTGCTCGCCGTGTCGTGCGCGGTCCGTCATGCGAGGGGCACCTCGGAGACGTGCGCCGCGACGATCCGCCACCCCTGCGGGAACCGGAACCAGGTCTGGCTCTGCCGGCCCTCGGTCCCGCTGCCGGGGTGGTCGAACAGGGTGGTGACGACGGCGGTGTCGTCCCCGAGCGGCACCACCGCGGTCTCGCGGAGCCGTCGCCCGGGTGGGACGCCCGGGTGCTCGCGCCGCCATGCCAGGATCTCCTCGGCGCCGTCCTGGCGGTCGGCGACGCCGAAGCGGCGGCACCGCGGGTCGTCCCAGAACAGCTCGGTCAGTACGGCGAGATCCCCGTCGAGCAGGGCCCGCTCGTAGCGCTCGAACGCGGCGCGCACGTCCTCCCCGGTCACAGTGGGGTGGCTCTGCTCCCACCCGGCCGCAGTGAAGCCACCCCACTGCGAGCCGGGGTCGGCGGAGCGGGTCACGCGGTCGCCGGGCGGGTCGTGTCCATCGGGGCCAGCGCCGCTGCCGGTTCCTCCGCCGCCCGCTGGGCCGGGAGCTCCGTGTCGGTCGTCGCCGTCTCCTCGGTGTTCTTCGTGAGGAGCCCGAAGGCCAGCAGGATGATCCCGGCGAACAGGTAGCCCAGCGCGATCTGGCCGCCGACGTTCCAGCCCACCGACTCGGCGTGGATCAGCCCGATGAAGCCCAGCGCTGCGCCGATGAAGCAGTAGATCGCGGCCGGGACGAACTTCTTGTCGATGATGAACACGACGATCGAGCCGAGCACCATGCCGGCGAGGATCGCGCCGCCGCCGAGCAGCAGCGTGCCGTGGTAGACGAGCCCGGCGTTCGCGAAGCCCTCCTCGCCGACCTCGGCGGGGGTGGCACCGGCCGCGCCGACGGCGTTGGTCATCAGCCCGCCCGCCCACGACGCGATGTTCGGGATGATCGCGAACACCACCGCGATCGCGTGCCGCTTCGGCACCTCCTGGAACGCCTGGGCGCCGATCAGCAGGCCGATGTAGAGCAGGATCGGGACGATCGCCGGCAGCGGGAGCAGGGCCCCGAGCAGCGAGAACATGCCGAGGAAGCACATCAGGGCGATGAAGACCCCCGACGCGAGGGAGTAGCTCGTGCGGCCGCCTGCGGCCTTCCAGCCGGGATGGCCGATGTAGACGGCGGGCGGGAACGGGCAGCCCATCGCCGCGCCGACGATCGCACCGGCACCGTCGGCCCCGAGGATCGCGCGCAGGTTGTACTCGTCGCCCGCCGCCGCGGCGCTCTCGACGTTGGCCATGCCCTCGGTGAAGTTGTAGATGCCGAGCGGGATGGCCGTCGCGAGCAGCGGGGCGACGTTGGCCAGGCCGTCGACCAGGCGGGGGATGTCGAACGTCGGCAGCGAGAGCGCGACGTCACCGGCCGCGTCGATCACGTTCGGCACCGACATGTAGCCGCCGATCCAGCCGATCGCGGAGCCGACGAGCAGCGCCGCGAGGCCGACGGGGATGTCGCCCGGCAGCTTCAGGTCGGTGAAGAAGCCGATCAGGATGATCACCATGACCGGGAAGGCGATCCACAGCGCCTCCCACATCTGGGCGGCGGGGCGCATCGAGATGAACGCGATCGAGATGCCGGCGAGCGTGCCGAGCATGGCGGCCTGCGGCGTGTACTTGCGGATGAACGGACCGACGAACGCCCCGACCAGCACGATGATCCCGATGATGAACGACCACGCGAGCCCCGAGGTCCATGCGACGATCGGGTCGCCCGTCGCCAGGTAGATCGGCAGCATGATCACGAAGACGACGATGAACATGTGCGGCACCGACGGGCCGTAGGGCATCGCGCAGACGTCGGTGCGGTTCTCGCGGCGGGCCAGGCGGCGCGCGAGGTAGGTGTAGTAGACGTTGCCGATCAGCAACTGCACGCCGAGCGCGGGGAGGATCACCCCGAACACGTCCGCGCCGGGGATGTTGACGACGCCGAGGCAGAGCCCGGAGAGCACCAGCACGTTGACCAGGGTGTTGAAGCCCAGGCCGAAGAACGCGTTGGTGTCGCCGGAGACCCACCAGGAGAGCGTGATCGGTTCTTTCTCGACGGTCGTCATGACGGGATCTCCTGGAGGGTGAGGGCCGAGAGGAAGGCGGACGAGGGGGCGACCCAGCCGAAGATCCCGCCCTGGGCGGAGATCATCTCCAGGCCCACGCGCTGGAACTCGGGGAAGTAGGAGCCGACGCAGTCCGACAGCACGAGGCACTCGTAGCCGCGGTCGTTGGCCTCCCGGACGGTGGTGTGCACGCACACCTCGGTCGTGACGCCCGTGACGATCAGGCTGGTGATGCCCAGCTCGGCGAGCTCGGCGCCGAGCGAGGTGCCGTGGAACGACCCCTTGCCCGGCTTGTCGATGACGAGCTCGCCGGGCAGCGGCGTCAGCTCGTCGATGATGTCGTGGCCGTACTCGCCGCGGACCAGGATGCGGCCCTTCGGCCCGGGCGCGCCGATGCGCAGCGACGGGTCGCCGCGGTTGAGCTTGGCCGGCGGGCAGTCCGACAGGTCGGGGACGTGGCCCTCCCGCGTGTGGATCACGGTGAGGCCGACCTCGCGGGCGGTGGCGAGCACGATCTGCAGCGGTGGCACGACGGCCTGCAGCCACGAGACGTCGTTGCCGAGGGTCTCGCCGAAACCTCCGGGCTCGACGAAGTCGCGCTGCATGTCGATGATCACCAGCGCGGTCGTGGCCGGGTCGAACTCGAAGGGGTAGGGGTCGGCGGGCAGGCTTCTCACGCTGTGGTCCCCTCGATGACGGCGGTCGACGTCGCGACCGCCCCGAAGACCCCGCCCTGCATGGTCACCATGTGCAGCGCGGCGTCGTGGTTGGACGGGTCGGTGGCGCCGGTGCAGTCGGAGAGGATCAGGCACTCGTAGCCGCGGTCGTTCGCCTCGCGCATGGTCGTGTGCACGCAGACGTCGGTGGTGATGCCGGTCAGGACGATGTGCGTGATCCGGTTCGTGCGGAGCACCAGGTCCAGGTTGGTGGCGTAGAACGCGCCCTTGCCCGGCTTGTCGAGCAGAACCTCACCGGGGATCGGGGCGACCTCCGGCACGATCTCCCAGCCGGGTTCCCCGCGGACGAGGATCCGCCCGGTGGAGCCGACGCTGCCGATCTCCGCGCCGATCCGGGCGCTGCGCCAGCGTTTGTTGGCGGGCAGGTCGGAGAGGTCGGGGGAGTGCCCCTCGCGGGTGTGGATCACCAGCATCCCGGTGGCCCGGGCGTGCTCCAGCATCCGAGCGGTGGCCGGCAACCCGGCTCGGGTGAGCCCGATGTCGTAGCCCATCCGGTCGACGTAGCCGCCGGGCCCGCAGAAGTCGACCTGCCAGTCGATGCAGATCAGCGCGGTGTGCGCGGCGTCGACCGATCCGTCGTAGGGCCAGGGGTAGGGGTTCGCGGCGACGGGCCCGATCCGGGCCCTCGTCTGCACCGTCGCGGTCATGTCGGCTCCTCCGCGGGAATGAGTGCGTCCTCGGTCATGCGGCCTCCCTGGTGATCAACTGGTGCGCGGCGGAGATCAGGCGGTCCTCGGAGAAGGCCGGACCGAGCAGGGTGACGCCGACCGGGCGGCCGTCGGCGGTGAACCCGGCCGGGACGGCGACGGCGGCGAGGTCGAGCAGGTTCGCGAACTGCGTGTACCGGCCGAGGACGAGGTTGCGGGCCACGGGCTGCTCGGCGATCTGCGCGCGCGTGAACGTCGTCGGGACCGTGGGGAGGAGCAGGGCGTCGGCGCGACCCCACAGTCGGTCGGTCGCGGCCCGGAGCTCCTGCAGGCGGTGCAGCCCGCGGAAGGCGTCGACCGCGGTGAACTCGACGCCCTTCCCGACGACGGCGCGGATGACCGGCAGCACGTCGTCGGGGTGGTCGGCGAGGACGCCCTCCAGTCCGGCGAGGCGCTCGGCGACCCAGGGGCCGGAGTAGAGGAGGTCGCCCGCCTCGCGCAGGGGCGCGATCGGGGTGGTGCCGACGGCGCCGGCCCCGGCGGCGACCGCGGCGAACGCGGACTCCATCGCGGTGTCGCCATCGAAGTCCAGTTCGTCCGGGAGAAGGAGCCGTGCGCGGAGAAGCGGGTCAGGGCCACCGTCTCCGCGCAGGGGTCGGGACCACGGATCGGCCGCATCGGGCTGCGCGATGACCGCCAGGACGTCGGCCGCGTCGGAGAGGTCCTGGGTGAACACGCTGACGCAGTCGAGCGAGCGGCACGCGGGCAGGACCCCGGCCGTGCTCACCAGGCCGCGGGTGGGTTTGAGTCCGACGATCCCGTTGAGCGCCGCGGGGACCCGGCCGGAGCCCGCGGTGTCGGTGCCGAGGGAGAACGCCACCTCGCCCGCCGCCACGGCGACGGCGCTGCCCGAGCTGGAGCCACCCGAGATCAGGTCGCCGCCGAACACCGACTCGCACGCGCCGTAGGGGGAGCGGGAGCCGTTGAGGCCGGTGGCGAACTGGTCGAGGTTGGTCTTGCCGACGACGATCGCGCCCGCCTGCCGCAGCAGCCGGACCGCGGTGGCGTCGACGGCGGGGGAGTGGGCGAAGGCCGGGCACGCGGCCGTCGTCGGGAGGCCGGCGACGTCGATGTTGTCCTTGACGGCGAACGGGACGCCGAACAGCGGCCCGGGGTTCAGCGTCGCGACCTGGTCGTGCAGCTCGTCGCGGGTGAAGCGGGAGATCCAGACGGCGTCGTCCCCGCGCTCGGAGATCCGGGCGAGTACGGCGTCGACGACGTCGTGGGGGGTGAGCGTGCCGTCCCGGTAGGCGGCGCGCAGGGAGCGCACGCCGAGCGGGATCGTCGCGAGGTGCATTCTGTCGATTGTCGACCGTTTGGTGTCGACGGCACGTCTGCGCTGTTAAAGCCGTGTGACGCCGGTCCCTCAGGCGTCGAGCTCGGGCGCCAGGTAGGTGCGGGCGCCGTGGTGGGCCAGCTCGGCGAGGACGGCGTCGAGGGCGCCGGAGTCGACGGCGTCGCACAACCGGCGGTGGCGCTGCGCCCCCTCCAGCGGCGACGCGACCTCGGCCTCGCGGCGCAGGTTGGTGGCCATGTAGAGCTGCAGCTGGGTGAGCACCGGCTCGTAGCTGCGCACGAGCTGCTGGTGGTCGGCGAGCCCGACGAGCGCGAGGTGGAACGCGCGGTGCCCGGCCGCCTGCTCCGCGGCGTCGCCACCGGCCGCGGCCCGCTCCATCTGCTCGGTGGCGGTGCGCAGGGCGGCGGTGGACGGGCGGGCGCCGCCGCCCAGTGCGACCTCGACGGCGAAGCGCTCCAGGGCGTCGCGCAGGCTGAACAGCTCGTCGATGTCGCGGGCCGACAGTTCGGTGACGCGCACGCCGCGACGGGGGAGGTGTTCGACGAGGCCCTGCTGGCCGAGCAGGCGCAGCGCCTCCCGCAGGGGTGCCCGGCTCGTACCGAACCGACGGGTGAGCTGCTCCTCGACGAGCCGTTCCCCGGGCAGCAGCTCGCCGCTGAGGATCTCGCTGCGCAGTCGGCGCACGGCGAGCTCGACGAGGCTGCTCGCCTCCAGTCCGCCGTCGACGGCGGGCTCTGCGGTCACTGCTGATCTCCTCGGCGCCGGGGTGCTGTCGGTTCAACAGTGTCAGAAGCCGCGGGGATGCGGGGTGTGGGCGAGCGCGGCGTAAGGTCGGATCGGTAGCAATGGCACGAACCGGAGGGGGCCACGGGTGGTCGAGGTCGACGCCCCGCGCGCCCCCGTGCGCCTGCCGCGCGAGATCTGGGTGCTGGTCGGCGCCTCGTTCATGATCGCCATCGGCTTCGGGCTGGTCGCCCCGACGCTGCCCATCTTCGTCCGCAGCTTCGACGTCGGGATCACCGCGGCCGGGCTCGTGATCAGCGCGTTCGCCCTGGCCCGGCTGGTGTTCGCGCCGTCGAGCGGCTGGCTGGTGAGCCGGATCGGCGAGCTGCGGGTCTTCAACGCCGGGCTGCTGATCGTCGCGGTGTCGACGGCGGCGATGGCGTTCGCGGGGGAGTACTGGCACCTCCTCGCGCTCCGGGCGTTCGGGGGCATCGGGTCGACGATGTTCACGATCTCCGCGGTGTCGCTGCTGATCCGCCTCTCGCCGCCGGAGATCCGCGGGCGCGCGTCGGGCATGTGGGCCACCGGGTTCCTGCTCGGCAACATCGTCGGGCCGCTGGCCGGTGGCGGGCTCGTCGCGATCAGCCTGCGCGCGCCGTTCCTGGTGTACGCGGCGGTCCTCGTCCTCGTCGTCATGATCAGCGCGGTGCTGCTGCGGGGGCGGACGGACCTGCCGGCACCGGCCCCGGGGGCGGTCCCGGCCGTCGCGGTCACGTTCCGCGAGGCACTGGGCCACCGGACGTACCGGGCCGCGCTGGTGGCCAACTTCGGCGTCGGCTGGGCGGTGTTCGGGGCCCGCGTGGCGCTGGTGCCGCTGCTCGTCGTCGAGGCGCTGGGGCAGCCGGAGGCCTGGTCGGGGATCGCGCTCGCGGTCTTCGCCGCCGGCAACGCGGCCACGCTCGTGGTCTCCGGGCGGTTCGCCGACCGGTTCGGTCGCAAGCCCCCGATGCTGCTCGGGCTGGCGGTCGCCGCGGTCGGCACGGGCGTGCTGGGGTTCGTCACCGATCCG
The DNA here is from genome assembly GCF_019263705.2 of Pseudonocardia abyssalis. Taxonomy (NCBI): domain Bacteria; kingdom Bacillati; phylum Actinomycetota; class Actinomycetes; order Pseudonocardiales; family Pseudonocardiaceae; genus Pseudonocardia; species Pseudonocardia abyssalis. Next base: position 3,955,510 of record NZ_JADQDK010000001.1, on the reverse strand, counting down.
GTCGCGTTCCTCGTCGTCAGCCTGGTCGCGGGGCTCGGCAGCGGGCTGGTGAATCCGCCGCTGCAGGCCGCGGTCGGCGACGTCATCGGGTCGGGCGGGCGCGGGGGAACGGTGCTCGCCGGGTTCCAGATGGCATCGGACCTCGGGGCGATCCTCGGACCGGTGCTCGCGGGCGGGTTGGCCGAGCTCGTCGGGTACGGGCCGGCGTTCGCGATCACCGGCGGCGTGCTGGCCGTCGGCTGGCTGTTCTGGCTGCGCGCGCCGGAGACGCTGCCGCGTCTGGCTATCCCGCGACGTTGACGCCGATCAGCGCCCCGACGACGAACGTCGCCCCCGCCGCGATCGCGCCGAACATCAGCTGGCGCAACCCGGCGAGCCACCACGGCCGGGTGGTGAACCGCGACGTCAGCGCCCCGGCGATGACCAGCCCCACGCCGCCGACGACGAGCCCGAGCAGCAGCGAGGAGGAACCGAGCAGGTAGGGGATCAGCGGGACGATCCCGCCGACGGCGAAGCAGAGGAACGACGAGATCGCCGCGGTCCACGGCGACGGCTTGTCGTCCGGGTCGACTCCGAGCTCGTGGGTGATGTGGACGCGGACGGCGAGCTCGGGGTCGCTGTGCACCTCGGCCGCGACGGCCTCCGCGGTCGTCCGGGTCAGCCCCATCTCCTCGTACATGTCGGCCAGCTCGGTGCGTTCGGCGTCGGGGTGGCGGCGGATCTCCGCCCGCTCGACGTCGACCTCGTGGCGGACGGCGTCGTTCTGCGTGTCGACGGAGGCGAACTCGCCCAACGCCATCGAGAACGCGCCTGCGACCAACCCGGCCATGCCCGTCAGGATGATCAACGAGCGCCCGCCCCCGCCCCCGCCGACGCCCGCGACCAGCGCGATGTTCGTGACGAGACCGTCCATCGCCCCGAACACCGCGGCGCGCAACCACCCGCCGCTCACGTCGGAGTGGTGGTGGTCGCTGTCGTGGGCGGCGAACTCGGCGGGGCCCGGAGCCTGCGTCATGGGGACATCCTGCTCCGGTCGCGGCTCCCGTGCTCGCGGATGAGACTGACGCGATGCCCGCCCCGCTCTGGATCTTCGCCGACCAGCTCGGCCCGCACGTCCACGGGCCGCACGCCGACCGCGAGGTCGTGCTCGTCGAGTCGGCGCGCGTGCTGCGCAGCCGCCCGTTCCACCGCCAGAAGCTGCACCTGGTCCTGTCCGGCATGCGCCATCTCGCCGACGAGCTGGGCGACCGCGCCACCTACCTGCGCACCGAGACCTACCGCGAGGCGCTGGAGCAGGTCGGGCGCCCGGTCGTCGTGCACGAGCCGACGTCGTTCGCCGCGGCCGATCTCGTCGCCAGGCTGCGGGCCGAAGGGCTCGTCGAGGAGATCCTGCCGACGCCGACGTTCGCGTTGTCCCGCACCGACTTCGACGACTGGGCCGGCGACCGCGCGACGTTCCGGATGGAGGACTTCTACCGCGCCCAGCGGCGTCGCTTCGAGGTGCTGATGGAGGGGAGCGAGCCCGTCGGCGGGAGGTGGAACTACGACGCCGAGAACCGGGAGCCGCCGCCGAAGGGGGCCGCGACGCTCGACGTGCCGGGGCCGTGGCAGCCGCCGGAGGACGCGATCGACGACGAGGTCCGCCGCGATCTCGACGCCCTGGACCTACCCACCGTGGGCGTCGACGGCCCGCGCTGGTTCGCGGTCACCGCCGACGAGGCGCAGACGGCACTCGCGCACTTCGTCGAGCGGCGGTTGCCGCACTTCGGCCCGCCCGAGGACGCCATGCTCACCGGCGACTGGGCGATGGCGCACTCGCTGCTGTCGGTGCCGCTCAACCTGGGCCTGCTGCACCCGCTCGACGTCGTGCGCGCGGCGGAGTCGGCGTACCGCGCGGGGTCGGTGCCGCTGCCCGGAGCGGAGGGGTTCATCCGGCAGGTGCTGGGGTGGCGCGAGTACGTCTGGCAGCTGTACTGGAGGTTCGGACGCTCCTACCGGCGACGCAACGAGCTCGGCGCCCGCACGCCGCTGCCGGAGTGGTTCGCGACGCTCGACTCCGACGCGGTGACGGCGCGGTGCCTGTCGACGGCGCTGGAGGGCGTCCGCGACCGCGGCTGGACCCACCACATCCAGCGGCTCATGGTGCTGGGCAACCACGCGCTGCAGCGCGGCTACGACCCGGCGGAGCTGTCGGACTGGTTCCGCGAGGCGTTCGTCGACGGGTTCGAGTGGGTGATGCCGCCCAACGTCATCGGGATGAGTCAGCACGCCGACGGCGGGATGCTCGCGACGAAGCCGTACAGCTCGGGCGGGGCCTACGTGCACAAGATGTCCGACCACTGCGGGGGCTGCGCGTTCGACCCGAAGAAGCGCCTGGGCGACGACGCGTGCCCGTTCACGGCCGGATACTGGGCCTGGACGCACCGCCACCGCGACCTGCTCGCGGCCAACCACCGCACCGCCCGCGCCGTCGCCGGGATGAACCGGCTGAAGGACCTCGACGCGGTGCTGGAGCAGGAGTCGGCCCGCGAGCACTTCTGATACCTCGATAGGTTGGCGACGTGTCGCGGGAACGGGTGCTCGACGTCGTCGGGACGCTGGCACGGTTCGGCCTCGCCGCCGTCTGGCTGCTCTCCGGCATCCCGAAGGCGCTCGACCCCGACCAGACCTATGTCGCCGTCCGCGCCTACGACGTGCTGCCGGACCTCGGCGTCGAGCTGGTGGCGGGGATCCTGCCGTGGCTGGAGATCGCCCTCGCGGTGCTGCTGGTGCTCGGGCTGGGTACGCGCGCGGTCGCGGTGGTGTCGGCGGGGCTGCTGCTGGTGTTCGTCGCCGGGGTGACGCAGGCCTGGGTGCGCGGCCTCTCGATCGACTGCGGGTGCTTCGGCGGTGGCGGGCAGGTCGAGCCGGGTCAGACCGCGTACGTCGAGGAGCTGGTGCGCGACACGGGCTTCATGGTGCTTGCGGCATGGTTGGTGGTGCGTCCGCGGACGCTGTTCGCAGTCGATTCTTGAGGAGCGGTCATGGGTGGGGCCTCGCGCAACGAGAAGAAGCGCAAGCAGGAGGCGGCGAACGCGCGGCTGCGCGCAGCCGGGATCACGCCGCGGAAGGGCCAGCAGACGGGCGACGGCAAGCGCACCACGTTCATCGCGGTGGCGGTCCTCGCGGTGGTGGCGCTGGTCGTCGGTGTGGTCGTCCTCGTCACCCGCGACTCGGGCGACACGGCCTCCGCACCGACCTACACGGCCAGCACGGCCGACGGCGTCGTCACCGCGGGGAGCGGGCCGATCGTCGTCGACGTCTACGAGGACTTCCTGTGCCCGGTCTGCGAGCGCTTCGAGGAGCGCTACGGCCAGGAGCTGACGGACGCGATGAACGCCGGGCAGATCACGGTGCGGTACCACTCCGTCGCGATCCTCGATGAGCTGACCGACCCCGTCGGCTACTCCTCCCGCGCCGCCAACGCCGCCCTGTGTGCCGTACCCGCCGGCATCTACCCGGCGTACCACTCCCGCCTGTTCGACGAGCAGCCCGCCGAGCGCAGCTCCGGCCTCACCGACGAGCAGCTCACCGCGTTCGGCACGGAGCTGGGCGCCGACCTCGGGGCCTGCATCGGCGGGGCCGCCAACGCCGACGCCGTCGCGTCCGTCTCCGAGGCGGCCACCTCCGACGCCGCCCTGCGGAACGCCGACGGCGACTTCGGCACGCCGACGGTCCTGCTCGACGGCGCCCGCGTCGACATCAGCGACACGGGCTGGCTGCAGAAGGCGCTGGCGTCCTGAGCCGGTCGGGGGTCAGTGCGGGTCGTCGTCGCGGCGGTCGCCGGGACGGATCCGCAGCTTGGCGGCGATGCGGGCGAGGGCCTGCCGGTCGGAGCGGGTGAGGGGGTCGAGCACCAGCTCCCGCACCGAGCGCACGTGCTCCGGCGCAGCGGCGACGACCACCTCCTGGCCTGCGTCGGTGAGGACGGCGAGGGTGTAGCGGCCGTCGTCCGGGTCGGGGCTGCGCTGCACCCAGCCCCGCCGCTCGAGCCGCTTGACCACGTTCGACAGGCGCGAGAGCGAGCCGTTGGCCAGGAAGGCCAGCCCGCTCATCCGGATCCTGCGGTCGGGTGCCTCGGAGAGGTGGCTGAGCGTCATGTACTCGAAGAGCGTGATCCCCGCCGCGCGCTGCAGCGGCGCCTCCAGCCGCCCCGGCAGCAGCAGGGCGATCGAGATCACCCCGGTCCAGGCCTCCTTCTCCTCGGGATCGAGCCAGGGCGTGGCGGTCATCGGGTCACTCTACGACGGCGTTTGACTTCACACGTGAAGTGGGTGATGGTGGTGTCACTTCAAGCGTGAAGTTATAAGGAGCGGTGATGACGGTCTCCCTGATCAATCCCGACGGCCATCCGGTCGTCCCCCTCTACCACCACGTCGCCGTCGCCACGGGCAGCAGACACGTGTACGTCGCGGGGCAGGTGGCCTGGGACGGGAACGGTGACCTCGTCGGGCCCGGCGACCTGACCGGCCAGGTGGTGCAGGTGTACCGCAACGTCGGTCGGGCGCTGGCGGCGGCGGGGGCGACGTTCGACGACGTCGTCCGCTTCACCTGGTACGCGGCGGGCTGGAAGCGGGAGATGTACGACGACTTCACCGCAGGCGTCGAGCAGGCGGGGCGCGAGCTCGGGATCTCGACCCCGCCCGCGGCCCTGATCGGCGTCGAGATCCTGTTCGAGCCGGGGATCCTGGTCGAGGCCGAGGTCACCGCCGTCGTCGACTGACCACCGTCGACCGCCTACCGGAGCCAGTCGGCCTCGGGTCGGGTCCCCCCGAGCCGGCGCCCGAAGAAGTCGAGGATCAGCTCCGCGCGCTGGATGCGGTGCCGCGGCGATCCCGCGCGCGAGAGCTCGTGGCCCTCCTCGGGGAACCGCCAGTACTCGACGTCGCGGCCGAGCAGGCGCAGCGCGACGTAGAGCTGGTCGGCCTGGCTCGGCGGGCACCGCAGGTCGCCGTCGGAGTGCAGGATCAGCAGCGGTGTGCGGATGTCGCGAACCCGGTGCACCGGTGACTGGGCCCGGTACACCTCCGGCGCGTCGAGGTGGCCCACGCCGATCTCGTGGCGGAACAGGCCCGCGGCGTCGGAGTCCCACTCCAGCGACTCCAGGTTGTTGGCCGCGCGCTCGCTGCAGGCGGCGGCGAACCGGTCGGTGTGCGCGACCAGCCAGGTCGTGAGGTAGCCGCCGTAGGATCCGCCGAGGACGCCGACCCTCCCCGCGTCCAGCTCCGAGTGGCGCGCGAGTGCCGCGTCGAGGACGGCGAGGACGTCCTGCGCGGCCCGGCCCGCCCAGCCCGACCCCGGGTGCTCGGTGGCCTCGGGCGCGCGGATCTCGCGGGAGAACGCCTCGGTGTCGCCGGTGGAGCCGTGCGGGTTGCACCAGACCACGGCGTACCCGGCGGCGGCCCACATCTGGAACTCGTCGAACCAGGCGTTGGGGTACTGCGTCATCGGGCCGCCGTGGACGGAGAGCAGGACCGGCAGGTCGTCACCGTCGGGGCGGAGGATCCAGGCGTCCACCCCGTCGACGGTGAAGCGCTCCGGTTCGAGCGCCGTCGGGAGGCCCGCACCGAGGTGGGTGAGCCGCCGCTCGGCGCCGTCGGGGCCGCGGACGAACAGTTCGCCGGGTGCGGTGGGGGTGGAGGCGACGAACGCGATCGTGTCTCCGACGGCGTCGAAGCCGCGGATCGCGCGGGTGCCGCCGAGGACCCGTTCGGGGGCGGCCCCGGGGCGCACCCGGTAGACATGCACGTCGCCGTGGTCCTCGACCGGGAACAGGACGTCCCCGCCCGACCACAGCGGCGGGCGGGCGCCGGGGAACGGGGCGCACTGGCGGTCGAGTGCGGTGCTGACGGGTGTCTCCGCGCCGGTCTCCGCGTCGATCACGGTGACGTGGTTGTGCGAGGGGATGATCCGCACGTCGTCGGACAGCGCGGCGATCCGGGCGCCGTCGGGGGAGTAGGCGGGCATCCACAGCGAGCGGGCCGAATCGGTGAGCGGCCGCGGCTCGGTGCGGCCGGTGGGGTCGAGGACGTGCAGGTCGGCGCGGAGGTCGAGGTCGCCGTCGGGGCGGCGGACGGCGGAGACGACCAGCCGCTCGCCGTCCGGCGACCACGCCGGGTCGCCGTCGTGGTCGTGCGGCCCGCCCGCCACCTGCACCGGCGTGCCCGACCCGTCCGCGGCGACGACGAACACCCCGCGCGGCCGGTCGATCGTCCAGCCCGTGCCGTCGACACGGGAGAACAGCCGGTCGATGCGCCGCGGCGGCCGGGCCCGCTCGTCGTCGCCCTGGCCGTAGCGCTTCGCCCGCTCCCGGGAGGCGAACGCGATCCGCGTGCCGTCCGGGGACCACGCCGGCGACTCGACCGCCTCCGGCCGCGCGCACACCGTCACGGTCTCCCCGGGCCCGCCGACCGGCACGACCCGCAGCGATCCACCGCCGTCGTCGTCGGCCCGGGTGAACGCCAACCGCCGCCCGTCCGGCGACCACCTCGGGTTCCCGTCATCGCCGCTGGTGATCGGGTACGGAGCGGTACCCCCGTCGACGTCCGCCAGCCACACCGCGCTGCGGTAGCGGTTGGCGGCGAGGTCGACGCGGGTGACCGTGAACGCCACCCGGCGACCGTCCGGGGACAGGGCGGGAGCGGACACGGACACGATGCGGGCGATGTCGGCAGGTTGCACGGGGCGAAGCTAGGTGAGGGCGCCCCGGTTGTCGCCGGAAATCGGGGCTCGTGTAACTTCTTCGAGGCAAGGGGCTGTGGCGCAGCTGGTAGCGCACTTGACTGGCAGTCAAGGGGTCAGGGGTTCGAATCCCCTCAGCTCCACCCTTCTTCACCAGCGGAAACACTCCGTTTGAGTTGCCCACACCGACGGTCATGGTGCCGTTCGTGGTGCGAAACCGCTCTAGCGTTGCATCATGACCTCCACGGCGCCGCGACGCCGGGCCCGTTCCAAGGGCCGCATCGAGCAGCTCCCTAGCGGGTCGCTCCGGGTCGTCGTCTACGCCGGCCAGGACCCGCTTACGAAGCGCCGGCACTACCTCCGCGAGATCATCCCGGCCGGCCCCCGCGCAGCCGTCGAGGCGGACAAGGCCCTGCGCCGGCTCGCCGTTCAGGTCGACGAGGAGCGCAACCCGCGCACCACGGCCACCGTCGAGCAGCTGCTGACCGAGCACTTCGAGCTGCTCGAGGTCGAGCCCAGCACGCTGTCGACGTACCGGACGCTCGCGCGGACCCACATCGTGCCGCTGATCGGCAAGCAGAAGGTCGGTGCACTGCGGGCCGCGGTGTTCGACTCGTTCTACGCCGAGCTGCGCCGCTGCCGATCGCACTGCAACCGGCGGCCCTTCGTCGAGCACCGGACCGTGCGCCCGCACAACTGCGACCACCACTGTGGCCCGCACAACTGCGACCACCACTGTGGCCCGCACAACTGCGACCACCACTGTGGCCCGCACCGCTGCCGCGGCCTGTCCCGGTCGACCATCCGGCAGATCCACGTCATCCTCAGCGGTGCCCTGAAGCGGGCCGTGCGTTGGCGCTGGCTCTCGACCAACCCCATCGAGCACGCCCAGGCCCCGCCGCAGCCGGCGGCCAAGCCGCAGCCGCCCAGCGCGGACGAGGCGGCCCGCATCCTGAACGAGGCGTGGAGCGATCCGGACTGGGCCGTGCTCGTGTGGCTGACGATGGTGACCGGCTTCCGCCGCGGCGAGCTGTGCGCCTTGCGCTGGAACGACCTCGACGTCGTGAACGGGGTGCTGACCGTCGCGCGCTCGATCGCCCAGCTCGACGGGGAGACGTGGGAGAAGGACACCAAGACCCACCAGCACCGCCGGATCGCCCTGGATCCGGACACGGTGGCGCTGCTGGCCGGTCACCGGCAGCGGTACATGGATCTGTGCGCCGGCTTGGGCTTCGAACTGCCCGCCGACGGCTTCATGTTCTCGCGCGACGTGGACGGCTCGACGCACCTGAAGCCGACGACGGTCGGACAGCGGTACTCACGGCTGGCGCGCCGGATCGGCATCAAGACGACAATCCACAAGCTGCGGCACTACTCGGCCACGGAGCTGATCGCGGGGTGTCGACGTGCGGACGGTTGCGGGCCGGCTCGGGCGGCGGGACGACGATGCTGCGGGTATACGCGGCATGGGTCTCGGAGGCGGACCAGCGGGCTTCTGCGGGCCTTCTCGACCGTCTACCGCAGCGTCCAATGAGTAGGCCAGGCTCGATCGATTCGGCCGAGCGTGAGGCCCGCAGTCCGTTCCAAGTCGTCGCCGCCGAGCTGCGGTGTAGCGCACGACGGTCCGCCCGACCGCGGCGATCAGCTCGGGCTGCGCGATGTCGAGAAACCTACCGTCGAGGCTCTGCGGCCCGTAGCGGTTCCGGATCTTGGCAAGGCGGTCGTCGACCGTCAACCGCTGTCCCTCCGGGCCCGTGACCATGTCGCAGTACCAGAGCGCGTTGCGAAGTGGCGTCTCCTCGTCGGGGAACTCGGCGACGTCGGCATCGCAGCCCCGCAGCTCCGCTTCCCTCAGCGCGCACGAATGACGAGCGACCAAGGCGCAGAGGTGAGCTGGCATGTCCTGCGTCTGTAGGAACCGGGCACCGTCGAGCGGATGAAGCGTCGTGGTGGCCAGGTCGGGCGCGTAGCCGATATCGTGGAGGACGGCTGCATTGACCAGCAAGTCGCCGTCGCTGAAAGCAGGCGCACGTCCTGCCTCGGCAGCGACCGAACGCACGTGAGCCCACCGTCGGGGCAAGGTCCCGCTCAGGTGCCGCTCCGCAGTCTGTTCGGCCAAACGCATCAGACCCATAGCGCTAGATCTGGAGCTGCGTTCGTACCGCCACTGTCAGGCGCCGATGCTCAATTGGGCAGGCCGCCCGCACACTGGTGCGGGTGGCGCGCGCGTCCGGCTCGTGCCTTCCGGGACTCGAAGACCGACACGCTCCTGTATGCGGGCGGGTACCGACCGGCGGCAGAAGGAGGACAGGCATCTGCGGGTTCGATCAGAGTAGGTAGCTCCCGGCGTCGATCGCCAGAGCTGCACCGGTGATGTACCGGGCCTCGTCACTGGCGAGGAACAGCAGTGCGTTGGAGATGTCGACGGCCTCCACCCACGGGACAGGCAGCAGCTGGAGACGGCTCGACGCCTCGGCGAACTCTCCCTTCGTGGCGCCCTGCTTGCCGGCGAACAAGTCGTAGATCGGCTGGTTGTGGATCATGTCGGTGTTCACCTGCGTGGGGTGGACGCTGTTGACCCGGATGCTGTCGGGCGCGAGTTCCATCGCCAGGGTGCGGGTCAGACCGACGATTCCGTGCTTGGCCGAGACGTAGTGCGCCATGTTGGCGTATCCACGGGTGCCCGCGACCGAGCTGGTGAGGGTGATCGAGCCACCCCTGCGGCCGGCCTTGAGGTGGGGAATCGTCACTTTCACGGTGTGCCACACACCGGTCAGGTTGATGTCGATCATCGTGCGCCACTGGTCCTCAGGAAGCGATTCAGCAGTGGTCGGCGTGCCGACGACTCCCGCGTTTGCACTGACGATGTCGAGCCGTCCGAGCTGGCTGATGCCGTCGTCGACGGCGGCCTGTACCGCGTCGAGATCCCGCACGTCCGCCTTCCTCGCGACGATCCGCCGGTCCAGAGCCTCGACCTGGCGCACGGTCTCTGCGAGGTCCTGCTCCGTCGCGGCGGGGCTTACCTCGTAGGGCACCCCTTCGCAGATGTCGATCGCGATGATGTCTGCGCCCTCCTCCGCCAGTCGCAGCGCGTGCGAGCGGCCCTGCCCGCGCGCAGCACCGGTGATGAAGGCGACCTTGCCCTCGACTCGTCCTGCCATGATCTTCCCCCTTGCGTGGATGCTGGTGGTGCTGGTTCTTGGGCGGACCACGGTCACCGGGTCAGGTGCTCCGCAGCCCGAGGTCGGCGAGGATGCTCGCCGCGACGACGTCCGAGTCGGGCGATGCAGCGGCGTCCGGCTGCAGGAGTCCGCAGGCCCGGGCCCTGCCGTGCGCCCGGACGTAGATGACGACGCCGCAGTTCGTCCGACCGAACTCCTCGAGGGCCCCGACGAGCTCCTTCCGGCAGATGCACGACTCGGCTCCGAAGACGTCACCGGCGAGACACTCGTCGTGGACGAGGACGGGCACGTCGCCACGAGCCGTTCCGGCGACCAGAGCCAGGTGCTCGCTGCCGGAGGGAAGCTCTCGGTAACCCAGGGCACGGAACGTCCCGAAGGACGTCGGCATGGCCGCATCGGCGATGCGGACCAGCCGCGGCTCGTGGCGGAGACGGTAAGAGACGATGTCGGCAACGGACAGGTGCACGAGGCCGTGCTCGTCGGCGAAACGCGTCAGCTCGGCACCCCTCGCCATCTCGCCCGGCCGGTCGGCGGAGACGATCTCGCACAGGGCGCCGGCCGGTGCGAGCCCCGCGAGACGGGTCAGATCCACGGCCGCTTCCGTGTGGCCCGGTCTCTTGAGGACTCCCCCCGCGTGTGCGCGCAGGGGCACGACGTGGCCCGGCCGCAGGAAGTCCGCCGGGGACGAGGAGCCGGAGCCCAGCGCGGCGATGGTGGCCGCTCGGGAGGCGGCGGAGATCCCCGTCCCGGTACCGCGCAGGTCGACGGTCACCTGGTAGGCGGTCCTGAACCGGTCCTGGTTGTCGTGGGTCATGGGTTCGAGCCCCAGCCGCTCGCAACGCTCGCCGGGCAGGGCGACGCAGAGGAAGCCCGACGTATGCCTGACGGTGAACGCGACCAGCTTCGGAGTGGCGAGCTCCGCGGCGAAGATCAGATCGCCCTCGTTCTCGCGGTCGTCGTCGTCGACGACCACTACGGGATCGCCGGCAGCGAGGGCGTCCAGTGCGGCGCGCACTCGCTGCTCCGCAGTGCATCGGGAGTGGTTGTTCCGCTCCAGCGCCCCGGTTATGCACGTGATCTTCATCGATCTAGGCCGTCGCGAGCCGGCGGAACCGGCTGCCGTGGAAGACCAGGGGCGCGATGTCCGGATCGACACGCAGATTGTGGACCCGGAGCAGGATGACGTCGTGGTCGCCTGCGGGGACCTCGGCGTGGATGCTGCAGTCGAGCCACAAGGTCGCCCCTTCGACGAAGACGCCACCCCCCGTCGAACTCGTCCAGTCGCTCTCGGAGAACCGGTGGTCCGCCGCGCCGGCCAATCGCCGGCACACGCCTTCCTGTTCTTCCCCGAGCACGCTGAGCCCGAGGCGTCGCCGGGTTCGGAGGGACGGCCACGTCGTCGATGCGTGCCGCATGCTCACCGAGACGAGCGGGGGTTCCAGCGATACGGAGGTGAAAGAGCTGGCAGCCACCCCGATCGGGGTGCCGTCCACGTCGGCGCAGATCGCAGCGATTCCTGACGGGAAACAACCGAATGCACGCCGGAGTTGCTTTTCGTCGATCACGGCTTCGAACACGGGGCACCCATTCTCGTCATCGGGATGTGGTGTGGGGCGATGAACCGCCGGACGAGCTACGGGCGGCCGGCGTGCGGGACGTCGACCCGCAGCGTCAGCAGTCGGGACTCGTGGGTGGCTGCCCGCGCGGCGGGATCGAAATCGGGGGCCGCGCACACGAACAGGGTTCGTCCGTCGTCCCCGCCCAGCATGCAGGCGAAGACACCGCTGTCGACCTGCACCTCGTCGACGATGTCGCCGCCCTCCTTGACGTGGAGGAGCTTGCCGCTCAGGGCGTCGGCGATCCACAGGGCGCCCTCGGCGTCGAGGCAGCAGCCGTCGGGCGCGACCTTGACCTGGCTCAGGACGGTGCTGAAGTCCGGCCCCTCAGGTACCCCCCCGAACTCGGCCCAGACGCGCCGGTTCGTCAGCCGCCCGGTGTCATCGACGTCGAACGCCGTCACTCGGTTGGCGAACGTCTCGCCGACGACCAGGACGTCGTCGTCGGTGATGACGCTCCCGTTGGGGAAGTGCAGGCCGTCAGCGGCCTGCGCGACGGTGCCGTCCGGGTCGACCCTGACCAGGGCCGTAGGTGCGGGATCCGCACCCGCGCCGAGATCGAAGCCGAAGTTGCCGACGAACGCCCGCCCGGCAGAGTCCACGACCATGTCGTTGAGGTTGCCGCCGACGTGCCCGCTGAGATCTGCGTGGACGACGACCTGCCCGTCGTGCTCCTGTCGCAGCAGGGTGCGGTCCCGTGCCGAGACCACGAGCAGTCGGCCGTCGGGCAGCCAGCCCAGACCGCCCGGCTGGTTCGGCACCTCGAGCTCGGTCCGGAGGCCGGACCCGTCCTCGGTCGCAGACAGGACCCGGTTGGTGTAGAAGTCCGAGAACCAGATGCGACCGTCGTGCCACCGCGGGCATTCCGTGAATGACATTCCGCTGACGATGGTGGTTAACGCGTCCATGGGTCAGCTCCTTTCGTCGTCAGAACAACTGGTGTGGGGCAACGCTCGGCAGTGTTGCAGGGAGTACGGGTCTCGAGTTGTCGCATTCTGGGACCCTCGTGATTCCGCCCGGTGTAGCACTTCGCTACACCGTCGGCGCAGATCCGCCCGATAGCGTCCGCGGTCGAGCAATTCCCTCAAGAATCGACAAGAACGGAGACCTCCAGTGCAGGCGAGTCTTCAACTCCTGTTCCAGAACCTCGACACGGGCAAGTCGGACGCAGAGCTCTACGCTGCGGAGCTGGGTCTGGCCGAGCTGGCCGAGTCCCTCGGGTTCTCGGCGATCTGGTGCGTCGAGCACCATTTCGACGCCGAGTACTCGATGTGCCCGGACAACATGCAGCTGTTGTCCTACCTCGCTGCCCGGACCGACAGCATCGAACTGGTCCCCGGCGCGATCATCCTGCCGTGGTGGACGCAGCCGCTCCGCGTCGCCGAGAAGGTCGCCCTGTTGGACATCCTCGCCGGGGGCCGGGTCCGCCTGGGTCTGGGTCGAGGTCTGGCCCGGAGCGAGTACAAGTCGATGGGCATCGACATGAACGAGTCCCGAGATCGTTTCGACGAGGCTGCCGAACTCGTCCTGAACGCACTCGATACCGGTACCGCGGTCGGCAACGGCCCGTACTTCACCCAGCCCGCCGCCACTCTCGCTCCCGCGCCCCCCAGAGGCTTCCGCGACCGGATGGTGTGCATCGCGATGTCCCCGGACTCGCTCAGCGTCGCCGCCCAGATGGGTGCCGCCATGGCGACGTTCGTCCAGTTCCCCATCGAGCAGCACGCTCCGCTGATCGCCTCCTACCAGGAGGAGTTCCGTCAGGCGCAAGGCCGGGATGCGCCCCCGCCCACCCTGACCGAGTTCGTCGTCTGCTCCGAGGACGCGGAGGAGGCGGAGCAGTTGGCCACCGAGCACATCTCCCGGTACTTCATCTCGGTGATGAAGCACTATGAGTTCGCCGGAGTGCACTTTGGTGACACGAAGGGCTACACGTCGTACGACGCAGTGGCGGCCATGATCCGAGACGCCGGCCAGGAGGCCGCTGCGCAGGGGTACGTGCAGGCGCAGACGTGGGGGACCCCCGACCAGATCATCGAGAAGATCCGTGCCCGTCGTGAGGTCATCGGGGACTACGACCTGAACTGCGCGTTCTACTACGCGGGCATGCCGGTCGAGAAGGCGGAGGCGAGCATGCGCCTGTTCAGCGAGAAGGTCATCCCCGAGCTCAAGGCCTTCTGAGGGCTGTCGGAGGTGGACCCGGACGACCCGGGTCCACCTCCGGACACCTGACGGCACGACGCGCCGACGATCAGCCGGCCGTCCCGTTCTGCTACACAATCTCGCGACGCACCGCCGGTAACCTCCACCTCGCGACGGCTGCCACCGGCCGTCCTGTGCTGCCAACGAGGGCGGACGGGAGGCCTGCAGATGCCGAGCTGGCTCGATGAATTCTCTCGAGCTCGCGACGAGTTCCTCTCGTCCTCCCTCTCGCGGCTGCCGCCGTCTCCCGAACTGATCCGCCCCACGGTCTACGAGTCCTGGCGACGGTCCCGTCTCCAGGGGCTCCATCCGGAAGAGGTCGAGCCCCGCCACCTGACCGAGATCGAGTCCGACGGGTACCTCTCCCGTACGGTCACCCAAATCGTGACCAAGTACGAGGCAGCCCTCGAGTACGGGGCCTATGCGCTGGTCCTCACCGATCGCGACGGTCGACTGCTCCACCGGTGGGTGAGGAACCCCGGTCTCGCCGCGGTGATGGACGGCATCGGCGTCGCCGCCGGTACGACCATGGACGAGTCGACCGTCGGGACGACGAGTCTCGTGGCCATGCTGACCGGTCGACCTGAGATGATCAGAGGTCCCGAGCACTTCTCGGAGAAGTTCCGGGACTTCAGCTGCTCGAGCGCGCCGATCGTCCACCCGGTCAACCGCAGGCTCCTGGGGAGCGTCTCGCTCATCTGCCGCCTGGGGGACACCGCGCCGATCATGCTTCCCTGGATCATCGAGTTCGTGGGGGCGGTCGAGGACGCCTTGCGGGCCAGAGCGTCCCGACGGGAGCAACGGCTCCTCGACGCCTACACCACCCACAACCGCGACGCGCGTCGTCCCGTGGTCGCGCTCGACTCGAGCACGATCATCACCAACGCCGCGGCAGCCCGACTCCTCGGCGGGGTCGACCAGAGCCTGCTGTGGGAACACGCTCGTCGTAGTCTCGTCGATCGATCGACCGGCCCGAGCACCCTGACGCTTCCGAACGGTGAGGTCGTGACCGTCGACTGCCGCGCGGTGTCGAGCGACGAGCACGACTCCGGTGCGGTGCTGATGCTCAGGAGTGCGGCCCCCCGTCGACGCGGCGAGGGTTCGTCCGCGATCGCGGCGCAATCGGGTGAGCTGCCGCGTCTCGTCGGCCGGAGCGACAGCTGGCAGACGCTGTGCCGACAGGCGGCGGGTGTGCGTGGTGGCACATCACCGGTCCTGGTTACGGGCGAGTCGGGTACCGGGCGACTCGCCGTCGCCCAGGCGCTGCAGGGGTGGCACGACGTCCGCGTCATCGACGCCGCCGACGCGTCGTCACGTGGACGCAAGAAGTGGTGTCGCGACCTCGCCTCCGAACTGGACGGCTCGGGCGTGTCCGTGGTGATCCGGCACGTCGATCTCCTCGCCCCACCCCTCGCGCTGGCGGCAGTCGCCGTCCTTCGTCGGGCATCTCCCGTCCGGCTCCTGGGAACAGCCGAAAGGGCCGGGGTCGAGTCGGCGAGGCACAACGCGCTGATGGACTCGTTCGTGTCGGTGCTGGATGTGCCGCCGCTCCGCGACCGACTCGATGATCTTCCCGTTCTGCTGGCGGCGTTCACGGACCGGGCAAGCGGCGGCCGGGCGGACCTCGAGTGGATGCCCGAGACCGTCCAGGCACTCAGCCGGGTGGACTGGCCGGGGAACCTCAGCTCGCTCGACGCGCTCGTCCGCCGGGTCGTGGCCGGCCGGTCCACCGGCCGCCGCATCGGGGTGGCGGATCTGCCACCTGAGTACCTCACACGGCGGGCCCGGCGACCGCTCGCCAGCCTGGAGCAGACCGAGGCCCACGCCATCCTGGCCGCGCTGCGGGCTGCCGGTGGGAACAAGAACCAGGCCGCGCTCTCGCTGGGGATCGCCCGGTCCACGCTGTACCGCAAGGTGCGGGCCCTCGGCCTGGACCTGTCCTCCACCGTCTACTGATCAGGCGTACGACGTCAGCGGGTGAAGACGATCTTCCCGGCCACCTCTCCGTCCAGCATGGCGCGGAAGCCGTCGGCGGCCTTCTCCATCGGGAGCTCGAGGCCGATCTCCGGGGAGATTCCGGTGTCCGCGACGAAGGCGAGGAGGTCGATCAGCTCCTGCCGGGTGCCCATCGTGGATCCCTCCACCCGGATCTGCAGGAAGAACAGGCGCTGGAGGTCGGCGGAGGGCGCGGCTCCACTGGTGGCACCGCAGCAGATCACCGCGCCGCCCGGGCGGACCGAGCGCATGGAGTGGGCCCAGGTCGCCTCACCGACCGACTCGAAGACCGCATCGACCTTGCCGGGCAGCCGGGCGCCCGGCTCGAAGGTCGCGTGAGCGCCCAGCCGTTCGGCCAGCGAACGCTTCTCCTCCGTCCGGCCCGTGACCCAGACCCGGATGCCGGCGGCGGCACCGAGCTGCACGAGTGCCGTCGACACGCCGCCGGCCGCACCCTGCACGAGCATGGTCTGACCAGGACGCAAGCCGGATTTGGTGAAGAGCATCCGGTACGCCGTGAGCCAGGCCGTGCCGAGAACGGATGCGGCCTGCGTGGACACCCCTGCCGGGACCGGTACGACGTTGCGCTCGGGCACGATCACGACGTCCGCGAACGCGCCCTGGTGCTTCTCGGTGAGCAGGGTGCGCCGCGGGTCGAGTGTCTCGTCGCCCGACCACGCCGGGTCGCCGATCACCGGGTACACCACGACCTCGGTGCCGTCCGGGAGCGTTCCGGTCGCGTCGCCACCCAGGATCATCGGGTACTGGTCCGGCTTCAGGCCGACCCCGCGCAAGGTCCAGAGGTCGTGCATGTTCAGGCTGGCGGCCCGGGTGCGCACCGGCACCCAGCCCGCGGGGATCTCGGGCTCCGGGCGTTCGCCGACGACGAGGGCGGCGAGGGGATCGGCGGGGTTCGGCTCACTGGCGTAGACGGCGAACACGGCACTCCTTCAGTTCGATGATCTTAGAAACGTAGACACATCGAACTGTCTGGGCAACGGGTGCGTGACCACGCCCACGGCGGAGGAGGTCGATCTCCGAGGTGCTATGCGAGCATGGACGTCGATGAGCACGGATTCCCCGCCCGCCCCTCCGGTCCCCTCGCTGCGTGACTCCTACGTCGCGTTCGCGAAGGCGATCGCCGATCCCACGCGGCTGGACATGCTGCTGCTCATCGGCGCCACGGGGGAGTACCCCTGCACGAAGCTGGAGCAGAAGCTGCCGATCAGTAAGTCCACCATCTCGTACCACGTGAAGGTCCTGACTCAGGCCGGGCTCGTCAAGGTGCGACGGCAGGGCCGGTTCTTTCACTACGAGCTGCAGCGCGACGTGCTCGACTACTTCGCACCGGACCTGCTGACTCGGCTCCTGGCCGGCAGCATCGAGGGCGACTCCTGACGGGCGTGGGGGAGCGTCATCGCGCTCGCCCCGGTCGGCCGGAGGGCCGGGTCAGCCCTGCTGGACGTCGGCGGTAGCGCGGATGTCTGCTGAGCGATGGCTGGCCCTGGAGCCAGGCGGCGGTCGCGTCGTCGAGGGCCTGCCAGCAAGAACACGGTCGTCACAGCTCCGTCTCGAAGGCGGCTCGAACTGTGCGGGGACTACTCACCCCGACGGCTTGGCGCGATCCGGTCGCGTGGTGCGGCGCGTGGTGCGACCGGACGTCGCGTGGCGGAGCAGCGGTACTCACGCCTGGTGGTGCGAATCCGCCCCGGCGTCGCCCCAGGACCTCAACAGTGCGCCTTCTCGATCACGCTCCGAGGCCCGCTGCGATCGGGACGCCCCGGCATGCCCGTCATCGACGTGCAGCCGAGGCGTCCCGTTGTCGTATCTGCCGATCCGTCGGCTCAGGAGGTGGCGAGGAGCTCGCTGAGGTACTGGTCGACCTGCGCGATGTAGGTGGGCGCCACGCCGAACAGCCCGAGGTGGCCGAGGACGTCGTCGATCACCCGCAGCTGCGAGTTCGGCGTCAGAGCCTGCTCGGTCTCGTGGTCCCGCACGGGGAAGAACATGTCCTCGTTGATCGGGAGGATCCGGGTGGTGGCCGTGCTCCTGCCGAGTGCTGCGGCGAGGTCACCGCCGGTGTGCCGGGCGACGTCGCCGCGCTGCCACTTCCAGGCCATGCACAGCAGGTCGTTCGGGTCCATCGCGGTGAAGTAGGGCTCCAGGAAGCCCGCCATGAACGCTTCCTTGGACTCGAACTCCAGCGCCCGCCACACCTCCTGCTTCCAGAACTCGGTCGAGAAGCCCATGACGGCCCAGATCCCGGCGTGGCGCTTGAGCCCGTCGACGACGTCGGCGTTGGAGGAGTACTCGCCGTCCTTGAAGCCCGGATCGGAGGTGATGGCCTCGACCAGGGCCTTGGTGTAGAGGAAGTCGTGCGGCGTGTTCTGCGCGGTTCCCGCGATCGGTGCCGCGCGCCGGACCTTGTCCGGGAAGCGGACCATCCACTCGTAGGTCTGCTGCGCACCCATCGATCCGCCGACCACCAGTTGCAGGGTGTCGATCCCGTAGTGCTCGCGCAGCAGCCGCTCCTGGGCCACGACGTCGTCGCCGATCCGGACGTGGGGGAACCGTGACATGCCGATGCCGGCGTTGGCCCCGGAGGCGTTGTGCGGGCTGGTCGAGAGGCCGCCGCCGATCTGGTTGATCACGACGATGAAGTACTCGTCCGGGTTCAGGGCGTGGTCGGACCCGATGTAGACGTCGCGGAAGATCTGGTGGGATCCCGAGTACCAGGTCGTGACGAGGATGGCGTTGTCCTTGGCCTCGTTCAGGGTGCCGAAGGTGGCGACGGCGAGCTGGCAGTCCGGAATCGAGCCGCCTTCCTCCAGGTCGAGCCGGCCGACACTGATGAGGTCGTAGTCGCCGTGGAACTCGTGCGAGTAGTACGGGTTGTCGATCATGTCGTTCCTCCTAGCGGGCGGTGTAACCGCCGTCGATGACGAGTTCGGAACCGGTGACCCACTTGGCCTGGTCGGAGGCCAGGTAGACCACGCCCCAGGCGATGTCGTCGGGGTCGCCGGTACCGCCGAGCGGGTGGGCGGGGTCGAGTGCGCCCCGGGCGTCGGCCTCGGACAGGCCGGCCTCGCTGGCGTAGCGGTGGACCATGTCGGTGAAGATGAAGCCGGGGTGGACCGAGTTGACCCGGATGTTCTCCGGCGCGTAGGTGAGTGCGTCGTTCTTGCTCATCGCGCGGACCGCGCCCTTCGAGGCGTGGTACGGGGGGATGTCGGCACCGCCGAGGATCCCGTAGATCGACGAGATGTTGACGATCGAGCCGTGTCCCGCGGCGCGCATGTGGGGGATCACGTGCTTGGTGCACAGGAAGACGGCGGTCGAGTTGACCGCCATGACCTTCTCCCAGTCGGCGAGGTCGAGCTGGTCGGTCGGCTTGTTGACGCCCTCGATACCGGCGTTGTTGACGAGCACGGTGATGCTGCCGAGCTCCTCGACGACGGAGGCGAGGGACGACGAGACTCGGTCCTCGCTGGTGACGTCGACGCTCCTGAAGATCGCCTTGGCGCCGTTCGCCGTCAGCTTCTCGGCCACGTCCTGGCCCCGCTCGTCACGGTCGAGGATGGCGACCGCGGCGCCTTCCTCGGCCAACCTGGCGGCGATGGCCGCTCCGAGACCGTTCGCGCCGCCGGTGACGACGGCGACCTTGCCGTTGAGACGAGCCATAAGGGCTTCCTCCCGAGAATGGGTGTACGTGCACAGCTAGGACGACTGTCGACGTGTCTCACGGGGCGGCCGTGTCCGATGTTGGGACACGTCGCCGTCCAGGACGGGAGAGCAAGATGGGTGCGGACACGAGGAGGTGCCGCCCGTGAGCGATTCCGCGGACCGTCGCTACCTGCTGGCCGTGGCACGTGCGAACTTCCTGGAGGGCGCCGGCGAGCCCGTCCGCAGCGGTGTGCCGGACCACGTCCTCGCCTCCTGGCGGCGCAGCGTCTCCCGAGGAGTCCAGCCCTCGGTCGTCGAGAGCCCGTACAGCACCGAGCTGGATCTCGGTTCGCGGCTCGTGCGGTGCGCCCAGCCGGTGCTGGACCAGCTGGTGGAACAAGTGGCCGACATCCCGATGTGCGTCGCCCTCACCGACGGCAGGGCCCGGCTCCTGATGCGCAAGGACAGCTCGCCTTCCTTCGGCCGCGTCACCGACCGCGTCTGCTTCGCGCAGGGCTTCGGCTACGCCGAGGAGGCGGTGGGCACGAACGGCGTGGGCACGGTGCTGGAGTACGGCCAGTCGGTGCACATCGTCGGCCCGGAGCACTTCGTCGACACCTTGCAGTCCTTCGCGTGCGCAGGTGCCCCGATCCGGGATCCGTTCACGGGGCGGATCGAAGGGGTGCTCGACATCAGCTGCTTCGCCGACCACTCCAGCCCGATCCTGCACTCGATGGTCAAGGCGGCCGCAGCGCGCATCGAGCGCAACCTGCTTGGGGACCGCAACCAGGGGCACCAGGCGCTGTTCGACCTGTACTCCCGTGTCGACGCCAGGTCGCGGGAAGCCGTACTGGCGGTCGGCCCTACCCTCGTCATGGCCAACACGCGCCTGCAGGCGGCCCTCGACGCCAGCGATCGGGACGGTCTGGAGAGCCACGTCCGGTTCCTCATGCGTCGGCCCGCGACGATCGACGACAGGATCGATCTGCCGTCCGGTGTGCGTGTCCGGTTCCGCGCCTCGACCGTCGCGGTCGGTGATGAGGTGGCGGGGATGGTCGGCGTGGTCACCGTCCTCCCGGAGGTTGCCGGGACGGCGTTCCCCCACAGGGCCGGTCGGCCGGCGACGCCTGGGAACGAATCCCTCCGGAGCCCGCGTCCGCGCACTGTCGAGTCCAGCTCTCCCTCGTTGCGCACAGCTTCATCCACGGTCGCCGACGCCGTGGAGCACGGTCACGCGGTCCTCGTTCTCGGTGAGCCGGGTAGCGGCCGCTGCGCGCTGCTGCGCGAGCAGTTCGGCCGGCGGCACCCCGCAGGTGAGAGCGTCGAGATCCTGCCGGACGAGCTCGCGGCAGCCCCCCGAGATGCGGCGTCGCGGATCCTCGGAGGACCGGCGGGCTCGGTCCTGCACATCTGCCGGGACATCGATCGCGTGCCGGCCGCGGCGGTGACGACCTTCCTGGACCGACTCGCCGGAGCCGGTGACGACATCCCGCTGTTCGCCGCCACGAGCGCGGAGCCGAGTCGGTCGGACGGACTGCACCCCACCCTGCTGACGCTGTTCGGGACATCCGCGACCGTGCCGCCGCTGCGTCACCGCGGCGCTGATCTGCCCGCCCTGACGACGTTCCTGCTCTCGGAACTCGCGCCGCACCGCGACGTCCACCTCACGCGGGAGGCTCAGCGCATCGTCGCCGCCTACCACTGGCCCGGGAACGTCCAGCAGCTGCGGAGCGCCCTCGTCGACGCCCTTCGGGTACGGCCGGTCGGCGCGATCGACGTCGCTGACCTGCCCGCCTACTGCCAGAGCGCACCGCGGCAACCCCTGCGACCTGTCGACGAGGCGGAGCGCGACGCGATCGTCGCGGCGCTGCGAGACGCCGGGGGGAACCGCAAGGCCTCCGCTGCGGCGCTCGGCCTCGCGAGGTCCACCCTCTACCGCAAGATCCACCAGTACGGGATCACCGACTGAGTCGATCATGTTCCGTTATCGGACACCTCCACCCCGTGAGACACAGCTCACGATGAATCCGATCGTGATGCCGCACACGAAGGGTTCACCGACGATGACGTCCGCAACAGAGGTCGACAAGGCCGTCCAGCAGTTCGACGCGGTGGTGCTCGGCGCCGGCGTGTCCGGGCTCTACCAGCTGCACCAGCTGCGCGAGCAGGGCTTGAACGTGAGGGCGTTCGACGCCGCGGGCGACGTGGGCGGGACGTGGTGGTGGAACCGCTACCCGGGCGCCCGGTTCGACTCCGAGAGCCACGTCTACCAGTACCTGTTCGACGAGAGCCTCTACACGGACTGGTCCTGGAGCCAGCGGTTCCCCGACCAGCCCGAGATCGAGCGGTGGCTGCAGTACGTGACCGAGCGGCTCGACCTGCGCCGCGACATCCGGTTCAACACCAGGATCACCGCCGCGCACTACGACGAGGAGCGCGGCCGGTGGACCGTGCACACCGACCAGGGCGACGTCATCGACACCCAGTTCTTCATCTCGTGCGCCGGCATGCTGTCCGCGCCGCTGAAGAACATCGAGGGCACCGACACCTTCCGGGGCGAACTGGTGTTCAGCTCGTCCTACCCCGCCGAGGGTCTCGACCTAGGGGGCAAGCGGGTCGGCGTGGTCGGCGTCGGGGCGACCGGGATCCAGATCATTCAGACGATCGCGTCGCAGGTCGGGCACATGACGGTCTTCGCCCGCGGCCCGCAGTACACGCTGCCGATGAAGAACCCGACGTACACCCAGGCGGACCAGGACGCCTACAAGGCCCGCTTCACGGAGGTGGCGGCCAAGCTCCCGCACACCTTCAGCGGGATGGAGTTCGAGTGGGAGCACACCTGGGAGGGCACCACCCCGGAGCAGCGCCAGGAGATCCTGGAGGAGTGCTACCAGGACGGCTCGCTGAAGCTGTGGCTGGCCAGCTTCGGCGAGATGTTCTTCGTCAAGGAGATCAGCGACGTCGTCTCGGAGTTCGTCCGCAACAAGATGAGTGAGCGGCTGAAGGGCGACCAGCACCTGATCGACACCCTCATTCCCACCGACTACGGGTTCGGGACGCACCGCGTTCCCCTCGAGAACGGGTACCTGGAGGTCTACCACCAGGACAACGTCGACCTCGTCAACGTCCGGGACAACCCGATCGCGCAGATCCGCCCGGAGGGCATCGAGCTCTCCGACGGCACCGTGCACGAACTCGACGTGATCATCCTGGCGACCGGGTTCGACGCCGGCACCGGAGCGCTCACCCGCATCGACATCCGCGGCCGCGAGGGACGCGAGCTCGCCGACGAGTGGGGCCGCGACATCCGCACGACCATGGGCCTGGCCAAGCACGGCTACCCGAACCTGCTCACCACGGCGGTCCCGCTCGCTCCGTCCGCGGCCCTGTGCAACATGACCACCTGCCTGCAGCAGCAGACCGAGTGGATCTCGTCCGCGATCAAGGACCTCCGCGAGGAGGGCAAGACCACGATCGAGCCGACCGAGGAGGGCGAGGGCGCTTGGGTCGAGCACCACGACGAGGTCGCCGGCGCGACGCTGGTGGCCGGTACGACGTCGTGGTACCTGGGCTCGAACGTGCCCGGTAAGCCGCGCCGGGTGCTGTCCTACCTCGGGGGGGTGGGCACCTACCGGCAGAAGTGCGACGAGGAAGCCGCCAACGGCTACCCCGCCTTCGTCCGGCGCTGACAGCGGTCGCAGACGAGTCCGGGCCGAGCCCTCGGGCTGCGGGCCCGGGCTCGTCTGTCTCCTACGCACGGCCGGGCGAGACGTTTCCGGGAACGGATTCCCGCTCAGCTCGTTCCTGAGCCGGCATCGACGTTGGCGTGGTGCATCACGTGGTGCGAACACCAGCGCGTGGTGCGGCTGCGGATGTGCGATGTCGTGGTGGCGGTCCCTCAAAGGGGGCAGGGGTCAGGTGGTTCGAATCCCCTCAGCTCCACCCTTCCTCACCGGCGGGAACACTCCGCCCGAGTGGCCCATCACGACGACGGTCGTGGTGCGCGGTCTCTCCACTTCGCGCCACGGGTACATCACGACCCGCTCACACAGCCACGCCACTGCACCCGCGAGATCATCATCCGCCCGTTGACGCCACCGCTCGCCGGACCGGCGCGGCTCAGGGGGCGAGAGCAGTAGTCGCTACAGGAACGTCGTGGAGGATCGCCGCAACGTCTCCGCGGGGCCGACGCCGTAGCGGGCGCTGTAGGTCGCGGTGAACCGCCCGTAGTGGTTGAGCCCCCAGCGTCTCGCGACAGCGGAGACTGTGGTCTGGTCCGGGTCCGAGGCGTGCAACTCGGCGTGGATCTGAGCAAGTCGGAACTCGCGCAGGTAGGCCATGGGTGGCCTTCCGACGTGCCGGCGGAAGCCGTCTTCCAGTGCCCGCACGCTCAGCCCGGCCGCCGTCGCCAACTCGGTCACCGAGACGATCTCCGCGGCCTTCGTCTCGATGAGCTCCAGGGCATTGCGGATGCTCGCGGGGGGTTCCACCCGACGGGTGTCGTCCAGCTGATCGACGTAGTTGTGCGGCTGTGCCCGCAGCAGACCGCTCATCGCCAGCCTGGCGAGTCCCCCGGCCATGACCGGATCGGTCGTCATGCCGTCCCGTCTGTCCAGCTCGGAACGCAGGAGTTGCAGGATGCGAAGGAACGACCCGCCGCGCGGTGCCCCGAGATCCATCTCGAGGTCGAAGCGGAGGGGTGCGACCAGCGACCTGCCGAGCAGCGAGGCCAGCACGCGCTCCAGCGTCGCCGGCTCGAAGCGGGCGGTGACCAGCCGGCAGTCCTGGCTCCAGTCCTCGAAGAACACCGGTTCGCGGGGGGACACGACCACGCCGCGCCCGCGCGAGGCCACGACCGAGCCCTTTCCCGAACCGACCCGCACGTGCCCCACTCCCGCGAACACGACGACGTAGTACCCGGGCGGTGGCGCGTAGAGCCGGACGTCGGTCCCGAGTTGGATGTAGCCGAAGTCCAGGCCGGGCATCCCGTTGGTCCACAGACGCATGTCGAGCCGGCTCGATCGGCCCGCGATCTGCAGCTTGTGCGGGGCGTAGGCCTCCGAGATCGCGGCGCTCGCCTCGTCCAGGTCGCTCGTCTGCACGAGGGCTCCGGCCGGAGGCTGAACCTCGGCGAGGACCCCGCCCCCGGGCGATCGGCTCGGCTCCATCGCGCGATCACCTCCCCTGCTCGTCACGGCATCGGGCCGGCCGTCGCCGGTGCTCGGAGCCCGACCATCCTAAGGTCCGGGTAGGGCAGTGGGAGCCGGTTTCCGCTGCCGAGCATCCGGCTGTCGCTGACGATGCTCAGAAGGACCTGGCTGCAGGCACGACCTTCTCGGCGACGTTGCGGAGGTACCGCGCCGACTGTTCGAAACGACATGTCCGGCCGGTGGGCCATGAGATGTCGTCGCTGCTCTCGCAGCGGACTTCTGGGCGCGGAAAGCGGACGGAGCCCAGCGAGGATCGGCTGGTCGAGCGCGTGGGTCAGTCCTAGCGTGAATCACGCATCCTGCAGTTCGTGAACCGTGAACGCGGAAACAAGGCAGGCCCGTGTGTCGACGTGGACGGAGTCCCCAGTGGTCAAGTCCTGGCTTTTCGAGATCTTCAGCTACCCGTACGACCAGGATCCGGCGAAGTTCGACCCGCAGTTGTGCAAGGAGCTCTACGACTGGAAGCTGGATTCCTGGGTCGCCGCCGAGGACTACGGTTTCGACGGCGTGTTCTTCTCCGAGCACCACTTCACGCCGTACAGCATCAGCCCGTCGCCGAACCTGCTCGTGGCGACGCTGGCTCAACGGACGAGCCGGATGAACATCGGTGTGATGGCGAACATCACCGCCTTCCACAACCCGCGCCGGCTCGCGGAGGAGGGTGCGATGCTCGACCACCTCACCGGTGGTCGGCTCGAGATCGGAATGGGGCGCGGGGTCGACGAGCCCGAGTTCATCCGCGAGGGCGTCAAGATGGAGGAGACCCGCGCACGGTTCGAGGAATCGGTCGCGCTCATCCAGTCCGCGTGGAAGGAACCCACCTTCACGTTCACGGGGGAGTTCTACAACTACGACAACGTCGGCATCTGGCCCCGACCGCTGCGCCCCGAGCTGCCGATCTGGGTCACTGCGCTGAGCCCGCAGACCGTGGCGTGGGCGGCCCGACAGAACTTCAAGTTCACCTCGGTCTTCTCCCCGACCGAGAACATGCGGACGATCTTCGAGGGCTACAAGAAGGCCGCCGCCGATGCCGGTCGCGATGCGGAGCCCACCGACATGGGCGTGTGCCGCAACGTGTTCATCGCCGACTCCGAGCAGGAGGCGCGCGATCTCGCCGAACCGGCCTTCGACGCCCTGTTCGCCGCCTTCAAGGAAGCGGCCGTGTTCAGCGACCTCGACAACGTGCCCGCCGGCTACGAGCACTACCAGTCGTTCTTCCGGCCGTTCGCCGGTGACGACGTCTCCTTCGACGCCCTCGTCGGGATCGGGGCGATCTGCGTCGGGACGCCGGCGACGGTCCGGGACCAGATCGTCGACCAGGTGGAGACGATCGGCTGCGGGAACTTCCTGAACTGGGGGTCGTTCGGCAATCTCACCAAGGAGCAGACCATGCGCTCCTACCAGCTCTACGGCGAGCACGTGGTACCCGCTCTGCACTCTCTGTCGGTCTAGCCGTGGCCTCCGACCTGGCGCTGTGCTGCATGTCGCACACCCCGCTGCTGTGGACCGCCGATCCGGGCGAGTCCGTCAGGCGTCGCGTGGACGACGCGCTGCGCGGTGCGAGGGAGTTCGTCGACGCCTTCGAGCCCGATCTCGTCGTCGTCTTCGGACCCGACCACTACCAGGGCTTCCGCTACCAGCTCATGCCGCCCTTCTGCGTCGGGACCGCGGCGACGGCCATCGGCGACTACGGCACGAGCGCCGGTGACCTCGACGTGCCCCGGGCGCTCGCCGACGACCTGATCGTCCACCTGCTTGCGGCCGACCTGGACGTCGCCATGTCCGAGAAGATGGTCGTGGACCACGGCATCTCGCAGCCGCTGGACATCCTGTTCGGCTCGTGTACGGCGAGGCCCATGATCCCGATCTTCATCAACTCGGTGGCCGAGCCGCTGGGGCCGCTGCGGAGGATCCGGCGCCTCGGACACGCCGTGGGGGAATGGGCCGGGCTGCTGGATCGGAAGGTGCTGCTCGTCGGTTCGGGCGGCCTGTCCCACGACGTGCCCATCCCGCGGCTGCGCGAGGCGTCACCGGAGGCCGCCGCCTATCTGGTGGACCGGCGCCGCACCCCCGCCGAGCAGCAGGCCCGCGAGAAGGCCGTGTACGAGGCAGGTCAGGCGTTCGCGCGCGGCGACTCCCCGCTCATGCCGCTGAACCCCGAACTCGACCGGGAGATCCTGCGGCACCTCGAGATCGGTGATCTCGCGCATTTCGACACGGTCACCGTCGAACGCCTCGGCGAACAGGGCGGCAGTTCCGTCCACGAGGTGCGGTCGTGGATCGCCGCGCACGCCGCACTGCAGGCCGCGGGGCACTACCGGACCGAGTCGTCGTTCTACCAGCCGGTTCCCGAATGGATCATCAGCTTCGGGATCACCACAGCACTCACCCGAGAAACGGCCAGGTGACAGAGATGATCGAGAAGGACGAGGTCGTCCGAACCGCCGACGGACCCATGTCCGTCACCATCCGCCACCCCGAGCGGGACGGCCCGTCTCCCGTGGTCGTCGTCTACCACGACGGGCCGGGCCTGCGGGAGGACATCCACGACGTCACCAGGAGACTGGCGGACGCCGGCTACTACGCGGTCCTCCCTGATCTCTACCACCGGATCGGGCCCAGGATCTCGTTCGACATGGCCGGGATCGGCCGGGGGCCGGGCTCGCCGGAGTTCGAGCGGTTGATGGCAGCGGTCGGCTCCCTCGACGACGTCGAGGTGCTGGCCGACACGGCCGCGATGCTCGACCTCATCGCGAAGGACCCCGCCGCCGGCGTCGGCGCCAAGGCGGCCATGGGCTTCTGCGTGGGTGCGCGCCTGGTGTTCCGCCTGCTCGCGGCCGATCCGGACGGGTTCGCCGCCGGCGCGGCCATGCACCCGTCGTTCTGCGTCACCGACGATCCGGATTCGCCGCACCGGAGCGTGGGGGACATCTCCGCCGAGCTCTTCGTCGGTTTCGGGGCGGCGGACACCCTCGCGTCGCTCGAACTCAACCAGCCGTTGCGTCAGGAGTTGGCCCGGCCGACGGTGAACGCCACCGTCGAGGTCTTCGACGGGGCCGATCACGGGTTCATGTTCCCGCGACTCCCGTCCTACGACGAGCACGCGGCGTCGACGTCGTGGGACCGCACCCTCGCGATGTACCACCGAGCCCTGGTGGACCGGTAGTGGAGACGCGGGACCTGGCCACCGGCCCGGACACCACGCACCTCGCGACAGCCGGGGACGAGCAGGGAGAACCGCTGCTGCTCCTGCACGGGACCGGGCCGGGGGCCACCGGGGCACTGAGCTTCCGGCCGATCCTGCCCGGCCTGGCGACGTACCGGTGTCTCGTGCCCGACCTGGTCGGGTTCGGCCGGAGCAGCCACCCCGAGGACCTGCCCGCCGGGCCGGGACCGTGGTTCGCGCGGCGCGTCGACGCGGTGGTCGCGCTGCTGGACGAACTCGGGATCGACAGGGCCCACCTCGTCGGACACTCCTACGGCGCACGGGTGGCGCTCGAGCTCGTCCTCCGCGCCCCGCAGCGGATCGGGCGGGTGGTCCTGCTGGCGGCCGGTGGAACGCCGGTGAAGGCCGATCTGAGGAAGCTGACCGGCTTCTACGACGATCCGGGCGAGGCGTCGATGCGCGCACTGGTGGCCGCGCAGCTGTCCCGCGGTGACGTCGACGGCATCGACGACTACGTCGGCGAGCGCTTCACCGTCGCGGCGCGGCCCGAGGTCCGGCGGTCGTTCCAGGCGGCGACGGCCGCGGGAGATCCCGCGCCCGTCTACGACGGGTCGGTGCTCGCTGCTGTCACCCATCGGGTGCTCGCCGTGCACGGGAAGGACGACGGGACCATCTCGCCCGCGGCGAGCCGCTTCCTGTCCGAGCATCTTCCCTGCGCGGACCTGCACCTCTTCGCGGACTGCGGGCACCTGCTGCAGTTCGAGGTCCCGACGCGCCTCGGGGCCCTGACCCGGGAGTTCCTGGCGGGCGGACGGTGACCGCCGTCGCGACCGACGGCCAGACGTCGATCCTGGCCGATCCGACCGCTGCCGACGCGCCGCGACGGGCCTCCGGAGCTACCCCGGCGCCGTGATCGCCGTAGGCGCCACGCAGACGGCGTCCCGACGGCCGTCGCGTCCGGCTCGTTCGTCGGTGTGTGGATGGACCCCACCGCCCGGGCCGTCGGTACTCGCTGCTGCGCACGAGTGGGTGTGCGGGTGGATCGCATCGACGACCGGGGGACCGGTTCGCCGGGGCCGGTCGTCCACGGTCCAGGGTCGACGACCCGGCCGAGGCTCTGGGCAACGGCGCGGCGGCCGGCAGGTGGGCTGCCGTCCCGGCCGGGGACATCGTCGCCACGGCCCTGTCGTACGGGGACGCCCTCGCGGGCAAGGTCATGCGCAGGCCGAGGCGGGTGCGGCGGCGTTCGTCGAGAGCCTCGGGTTGCGCCCGCCGGACGTCGGTGGCCCGGAGATGGCGCACCGGCTGGAAGGGATGGGCCTGGTCACGGTGGGCCTCGCCGGGAACGGGTGGGCCACTGGGACCTCGCCCTCGGCGTCAACGGGTCCACCGGTTGATCCCGGGGGTGGAGGCGGCCGACCACCTGCGCGGCAGGTTCCCCGGCGCCGGGTCGTCCGCGGCCCGCCGGCTCGGGCGCCCGGGCGCTCAGGCCCTGCCCCGCGGCCGGTCCCGACCGAGGGGCACGACCGCGGGGGAGCCGGTGACCGGGTCGGCCACGACGAGGCAGCGCAGCCCGAAGACCTCCTCCACCAGCTCCGCGGTGACGATGTCCGACGGAGCGCCCTCGGCGACGACGGCCCCGTCCTTCATGGCGATCAGGTGGGTGCCGTAGCGCGCGGCGTGGTTGAGGTCGTGCAGGACCGCGATCAGGGTCCGCCCGGCCAGGTGCAGGTCGGTGAAGAGCTCGAGCAGCTCGATCTGGTGGGTGATGTCCAGGAACGTCGTCGGTTCGTCGAGCAGCATGATGCCGGTCTCCTGCGCGAGGGCCATCGCCACCCACACCCGCTGGCGCTGCCCGCCGGACAGCTCGTCGACGAGCCGGGTCGACAGCCCGCTCACGGACGTCGCCTCCATCGCGTGGAGGACGGCCTGCTCGTCGGTGTCGGTCCACTGCCGGATCAGTCGCTGGTGGGGGTACCTGCCACGGGAGACGAGGTCGGCGACGGTGATCCCGTCGGGCGCGATCGAGGACTGCGGCAGGAGCCCGATGCGCCGGGCGACCTCCTTGGCCCGGTACGTGTGGATGTCGGTCCCGTCGAGGACGACCTGACCGGCGCTGGGCCTGAGCAGTCGGGAGAGGCCACGCAGCAGGGTGGACTTGCCGCACGCGTTCGGTCCGACGATCACCGTGAACGACTCGTCCGGGATCGACACGCTGAGGGACCGCGAGATCACCCGCCGGTCGTAGCCCAGGGTCGCGGAGTCGACCCGCAACCGGACGTCGTCGACGGCCGTCGACGACGCCTCGCCGTCAGGGGCGTGGGGGAGGGTGTGCGACGGCATGGCGTCCGGCAATCGAGGTTCTCCTACGTCGTGGCGGGCGGTGCCGCGCGGGTCCTGAATAAACTTAGCCTCAACTAACTCTGCCTGCTACTGTCATTGCAGGATGCCTCAGGAGCTCGCTCGCCCGGGCGAGGAAGAAGGGTTCGCGGACGATGCCTGTGCAGGATGCGACGGATGCGCGCCGCGTCGACACCATCGGGTTCGGGCCCACCGACGCCGGCCCGGCGATCGCCGTCGAGGCGCGCGACGTGGAGCCTCCGCCCGCCGATCGACGGCGCCGCAGCTCCCCTCGTGACCTCCGCGTACGGGGCGCCACCCGGCCCCGGGGGGCCTGTCCGCCGGTGATCCGCACGACCTGACGGGGCCGGTACCCGCGGGACGGGGACCGGCCGGTCCCGGTGCGCCCGGGGGTCGAGCACGGCCACGGGCCCGGCTCACCGCTGCCGCCGGCTGCTTCCGTGCGCGCGGCCGGGCCCCGTGCGCCGCCGCCCATCCAGAACGCCTGCACGCACGTGCGGCCGACCGCCGTACGCGAGACGACCGGAGGAGACGACGATGGCGAAGAACCCGTTCGACGACGACGAGGGCAGCTTCTACGCGCTCGTCAACCACGAGGAGCAGTACTCGCTCTGGCCGACGTTCAAGCCGGTTCCCGACGGATGGACCGTCGCCTACGGTGGTCCGGACGGCAGCCGGCGCCAGGAGGTCCTCGCCTGGATCGACGAGAACTGGACCGACCTGCGCCCGAAGTCCCTGCGCGACGCCATCGCGCGGTACGAGTCCACCCCCAGCTGATTTCGAGAGAGGCCGTTCGATGCTCCGCACCGTGCTCGGCAGCAAGATCCACCGCGCGACCGTCACCCAGGCCGACCTGCACTACGTCGGCTCGATCACCATCGACGAGGACCTCGTCCGGGCCGCGGGCCTGGTCGAGGGGGAGAAGGTGCAGGTCGTCGACATCACCAACGGCTCCCGCATCGAGACCTACGTCATCACGGGCACCGCGGGCTCGGGCGGCATCTGCATCAACGGCGCCGCCGCGCACCTGGTGAACCCCGGTGACCTGGTCATCATCATGTCGTACCTCCTCGCGCAGGAGGACGAGCTGCTCACCCACGAGCCGCGCATCGTGCACGTCGACGCGGACAACCGGATCGTCGCGCTCGGGCAGGATCCCGCGGAGCCGGTCCCGGGCGCGGTCGACCAGGTCTCCTCGCGGAGCCTGTAGTGACGCCGGAACCACTCGTGACCGATGGGTTCGTGCCCTACCCCGTCGACGTCGCCGGGAGGTACCGGCGCGACGGGCACTGGACCGACGAGACGCTCCCGGAGCCGCTCTTCGCCTCGGTGGGCCGCCACCCGGAGCGGACCGCGGTCGTCGCGGGCGACGAGGCCCTGACCTACGGCGAGCTGGGCGACCGCGTCCTGCGCGTCGCCGGGGGTCTCGCCGACCTCGGCGTCGGACGGGGCGACCGGGTCGTGGTGCACCTGCCGAACGTGCCCGCGTTCATCGTGTTCGTCTACGCGATCTGGGAGCTGGGGGCCGTCCCGATCTTCGCGCCCGCGGCCCACCGGCGCACGGAGATCGAGCAGTTCGTGGAGCACGCCGGGGCCCGCGCCTACGTCACCGTCGCGACGCACGCCGGAACCGATCTCGCCGCACTGGCGGCCGAGCTGACGGCGGCCCACCCCGGTCTCCGGACGGTCGTACTGGACGCCGACGGTGCGGGCGCGGTGCTGGACCGCCTGCTCGAGCACGCCCCGGTCGCGCACGAGCGCCGATCGGCGCCGCAGGACGTCGCACTTCTGCAGACCTCCGGCGGCACGACGGGGCGCCCCAAGCTGATCCCGCACACGCACGAGACGTACGGGCACTCGGTACGGCTGAGCATCCCGCTCTGCGGGATCGGGGCCGACTCCGTGCAGCTGATCGCGGTGCCGATCTGCCACAGCATGTCGGTGCGGTCGCCGGGCTTCCTCGGTGTCCTGCAGGCCGGGGGGACCGTCGTGCTCGCGCCCGACGGCAGCCCGGACACCGTCTTCCCCCTCATCGAGCGGCACGGCGTCACGCAGGCGTCGGTGGTCCCGCCGCTGCTGCTCGCGTGGTTGAACTCCTCGCTGCGGGAGCACCACGACCTGTCGAGTCTCGAGAGCCTGCACGTCGGCGGGGCGAAGCTCAGCGCCGAGTCGGCCCGGCGGGTGACCCCCGAGCTCGGGGCGATCCTGCAGCAGGGGTTCGGGATGGCCGAGGGCCTGGTGAACTACAACCGGCTCGACGTCGACGAGGAGACGAAGGCGAACTGCCAGGGCCGGCCGGTCTCGCCGGGCGACGAGCTCCTCGTCCTCGACGACGACGGCGCACCGGTCACCCCCGGGTCGCCCGGGCACCTGCTCACGCGGGGCCCGTCCACCATCCGCGGCTACTACCGCGCGCCCGAGCTGAACGCCGCGAGCTTCACCGAGGACGGCTACTACCGCACAGGCGACATCGTCGTCCGCGACGAGCGCGGGTACATCACCGTCGTCGGGCGGTCGAAGGACCAGATCAACCGCGGGGGGGAGAAGGTCGCGCCGGAGGAGGTGGAGAACCTGGTCCTCGCGCTCGACGGCGTCCACGACGTCTCGGTCGTCGGTGTCGCCGACCGGGTGCTGGGGGAACGGGTCAAGGCCTACGTCGTGGCCCGCGAGGGCGTCGACCCGTCGACGCTCACGCTGGGCGTCATCCGCAGGCACCTCCGCGAGCGCGGGCTCGCCGAGTACAAGATGCCCGACGCGCTGGAGGTCGTCGCGGAGTTCCCGCGCACCGCCGTCGGCAAGGTGAGCAAGCTGCTGCAGCGGCAGGGGTAGCCGCCGGGGCCCCCGCCGCCCGCCATGATGGACGGATGGCTTCCCGCGGAACCACCGGTGCCGCCGGGCTCCTGGCCAGGGCCCGGGACGGTGTCCTGCTCTACGGCCTGACCCCGCCGCGGGCGGGCACCACCCCGGAACAGGCCGACGCCGTCGCCGAGGCGGCCCTGACCCGGCTCCGGTCGGTGCAGGTCGACGGGCTCGTCCTCTACGACGTGGACGCCGAGGCGGACCGGGCCACGACGCCGCGGCCGTTCCCGTTCATGCCGATGATGGATCCGGCCGTCTTCCTCGACCGGCACCTGGCGGGCTGGGCCGGGCCGGTGGTCGTCTACCGCGCCGTGGGCAAGTACACCGGCGACGAGCTGGGTCGGTGGCTGGCGCAGACCCACCGGGACCGGGTGCTGACCGTGCTGGTCGGGGCGGCGTCCCGGGACCAGGTGGTGCGGACGAGCCTGCCCGAGGCCTACCGCCGGCACGCCGGGCTCCCGCGTCCGCCGCGCATGGGTGGCGTCGTCATCGCCGAGCGGCACTCGACCGCGGGAGCGGAGCACCGGCGCATGCTGCGCAAGCAGGATGCCGGCTGCGAGTTCTTCGTCTCCCAGGTCTGCTACGACCTGGACCGCACCCGGAACCTGCTGTCCGACTACGCCTACGGCTGCCGCGACCTCGGTCTGGACCCGCGGCCGGTCGTGCTGACCCTGGCGCCGTGCGGCTCGGTGAAGACCCTGGAGTTCATGTCCTGGCTCGGCATCGACGTCCCCGGCTGGCTGCGGACCGAGATCGCCCGGTCCGGGGACCCGCTGGCGGTGTCCTACGAGCAGTGCGTCGTCAACGCCCGGATCCTCATCGCGTTCTGCCGCCGGCTCGGCCTGCCGTTCGGGATCAACGTCGAGAGCCTCACCAACCGCAAGGTCGAGATCGACGCCTCGATCGACCTCGTCCGCGAGATCCGGGGGCAGCTGGACCGAGCGTGAGGTGGCTACCGGCTCCGGACCTCGTGCACGAGCAGCCACAGCAGGTAGCCGCCCCCGAGCACGACCGTGACCACCCCGACCGGCAGCGCGACCGGGAGCAGGTTGAGCGCGGCCACGTCCGCGGCGGCCAGCAGCACCGCACCGGTGAGCGCGGAGGGCACGACGGCGATGCCGGGGGCGCGGCACAGGCGCCGTGCGATCTGCGGGGCGGCCAGGGCGATGAACGCGATCGGCCCCGTCGCGGAGGCGACGACGGCGGTGAGGGCGACGGCGATCACGATGACGGCGAGCCGGACGGGCTCGGCGCGGGTGCCGGTGGCCCGTGCGGCGTCGTCACCGAGCTCGAGCTGCCGCAGCGCCCGCCCGAACGTCGCGAGCACGACCAGGAGGGCGAGGACCACGCCGCCGCCGACGAGCGTCTCCTGCCACCCGAGGCCGCCCAGCGTGCCCGCGCCCCACGCGGCGGCGGCCAGCGCCACCTCGAGCTGGGCGGAGAGCATGAGCCAGGTGTTGAACGACGTCAGCATCGCCGAGATCGCGATGCCGACGATGATGAGACGGAACCCCTGCACGCCCTGCCGCCAGGCGAGGAGGTAGATGACCGCCGCGGTGGCGATGCCGCCGGTGAAGGCGCCCGCGGTCAGCTGCAGGTAGGAGCCCTGGACCACGACGATCACGATGAGTGCGCCCGTGTACGAGCCCGCCGAGATGCCGATGATGTCGGGGGAGGCGAGCGGGTTGCGGGTCAGTGACTGGAACACCGCACCCGCGGCACCCAGGCCCGCGCCGAACACCACGGCGGCGATGGCGCGGGGGGCCCGCCACTCGAACACGACGGTGCGCGCGAACCCGGCCGCGGGGTCGTCGGTGAGCGCCGCCCACACCTGGGCGAGCGAGAGCGGGTAGTCGCGGAGGGCCAGCGCACACGAGGTGACGACCACCGTCAGCGCGGCGAGGAGTGCGCTCACGACCAGGGTGCGCGCCTGCCAGCGCAGCGCCATGCGGCTGCGACGCAGGACCCAGGTGCGGCGGCCGAACTCCACGGTGCCGACGGACTTCCCGGTGCTCCCGGACTGCCCGGTGCCCGCGGGCTTCACGGTGTTCGTGCTCGTGGGCCTCACGGTGGTCACAGGCCGCTCGTCTTCCGCCGGCGGACGAGGAGGATCAGGATCGGCGCGCCCACGAAGGCCATGACGATGCCCACGGGCAGTTCCCCGGGGCGGATCACGGTGCGGCCGACGATGTCGGCCGCCAGCAGGAGGGACGGGGCGAGGAGCAGGGTGGCGCCGAGGATCCAGCGCTGGTCGGGCCCGACGATCCACCGGGCGACGTGCGGCACCATGAGGCCGACGAACCCGATCGGCCCCGCGACGGCGGTCGCCCCGCCGGCGAGCAGCGTGACGGCGAGGACGACGACCACGCGCGTGCGGCCGATGTGCGCACCCAACGACTTCGCGAGGTCGTCGCCGAGCGCGATCGCGTTGAGCGGCCCCGCCACGGCGACCGCGAGGAGCACGCCGACGACGAGGAACGGCAGGACGGGCAGGAGCACCTCCCAGCCGCGGCCGACGACGCTGCCGGCGTTCCAGTTCCGCATCTGCTCGAAGGTGCGCGGGTTCAGCAGCGTCAGCGCGCTGACGACCGCGAACAGCATCGCGCCGAGCGTGACGCCGGCCAGCGTCAGCTGGATCGGATCGATGCCGGCACGGCCCGCCGAACCGATGAGGT
This sequence comes from Pseudonocardia abyssalis, assembly GCF_019263705.2. Taxonomy (NCBI): domain Bacteria; kingdom Bacillati; phylum Actinomycetota; class Actinomycetes; order Pseudonocardiales; family Pseudonocardiaceae; genus Pseudonocardia; species Pseudonocardia abyssalis. Next base: position 3,919,861 of record NZ_JADQDK010000001.1, on the reverse strand, counting down.
ACACGACGACCGTGACGAGGAACGCCCCGAGGAACGCGAACCACACGTACCCGCCGGGCGAGGACACCTCGAACACCGCGATCCCGAGCGCGACGAACAGCGCCGCGCCCGCGTTGACCCCGAGGATCCCGGGGTCGGCGAGCGGGTTGCGGGTGAGCGCCTGGATGAGCATGCCGGCGACGCCGAGCGCGATCCCGACGGCGAGGAGCACCGCGGTGCGGGGCACGCGCAGGCTCCACACGACGTAGGCGTCGCCCTCCCCGGTGTCGTGGAGCAGGGCGTCGACGACCGTGGTCAGCGGGATGTCCCTCGACCCGACCGCGATGCCGACCAGCACGAGGACCGCCAGCGCCGCGAGGGCGGCCAGCAGGCCCAGCAGCCGGCGCCGGTTCGACGCCGTCACCGGACCGCGGGCCACGGGGCTGCGGGTGGCCGTCGCGGTCTCCATCGGAATTAGGGTAGCCTACTCTCATGATCATCGTCGGCTCGGGCGCACTGGTGTGGCGCGCCGCCGCGCACGCCGTCTCCGCGGGCCGGACGGTCGACGCGGTCGTCCATCCCCGGGGAGAGGCGGTGCCCGCGCGGGCACGGGGGCTCGAGTGCCGGGCCACCGACGACGTCAACGAGCTGGCAGGGTTCCTCGACGACACCTGCGGCGACCGGCTGGTGTGCTCGACGGGGAACCCGTTCCTCTTCCGCGCACCGGTCCTGGACCTGGGGCTGACGATCGTGAACGTCCACGGGGGCCCGCTCCCCGGTTACCGCGGGCTCCCGCTGGCGGCGGCGGCGTTCGCGATCCTGCGGTCGGAGCCGGAGTTCGGCGTGACGCTGCACCGGGTCGACGCCGGGATCGACACGGGGGCGGTCGTCGACCGGCGGACGTTCCCGGTGTCACCGACGGCGACCCTGGAGGAGCTGTCGATCCAGGTGACGCAGGCCTGCCACCGGATCTTCGCCGACAACCTCGACACCCTCGACCGCGCGCCCGCGCCCCACGACGCGGCGGAGGCGCCAGGGGAGTACTTCGGGATGGCGCGACTGGCCGGGATCGCGGCCCACCGCGACGACCCCGCCTTCGCCCGGGCCACCGACCTGGGTGTGTTGGAGGACTTCCACCCGGCCTACGCGGAGCTGTTCGCGGCGGCGCGCAGCGGGGCCCCCGCGGCGTAGCCCCCTGCGCCCCGGCCCGCCGGTGCCTCGAGCTCGTGTGCCTGCCACTCGCGCGGTGCCGTCCCGTGGAAGCGGGAGAAGGCGCGGCTGAAGTTCGCGACGCGGCCGTACCCGACCTGGCCGGCGACCGCGCTGGGCGCGGTCCCCCCGACGAGCAGGTCGCGGGCGATGCGCATGCGGGCGGCGTGCCGCCAGCTCGCGAACGTCATGCCCGTCTCGCGACGGAACGCGGCGTGGACCTCGGGGGGCACGTCGTGCGCCGCGTCCCCGGCGCCGACCCGGCGGAGGAACCCGTCGGCCACCGCGCGGGCCCGCACGTCGGTCGGCATCGGCACCGTGCGGGCGCGCTCGACGGCGAGCTGGGCGTCGAAGACGCCGACGATGTGCCGGACGTGGTAGCCCGTGGGGTGCAGCAGGGTGTTGCCGCTCACCGAGCAGTGCAGCAGGTAGGTGTCCCAGCTCGGCGGGAAGCGGGCCTTCACCGGCTCCGGGACGTGCACGCAGTCGGCGCACACGTCGCCGAGGGGCACCGCGATCGAGCCCGCGGGCAGCAGGCTCTCGTACTCCGTGCCCGCGGGCGCCCACACCGCGTCGCCGCGTCGCGTCGCGAAGCTCGCGTCGCCAACACGGGATCGGCCCTCGCCCCGGTAGATCCAGGTCAGCTCGTTCCACCCGGCCACCCCCTGCGACCGCACCGGACCCGTCGCGCGGGGCGGATCGGAGGAGTGCGCGGGGGCGCGGGGGCGCGGGCGCGCCGGGGCGAGGGCCCCGACCCGTGCCGCGTAGTCGCGCGGGGCGGTGCCGTAGCGCTCCCGGAACGCCCGGGCGAAGCTCTGGCGGCCGGCGAACCCGGCACGCGCGGCGGCGTCGGCGACCGTACCGCCGGCGGTGAGGTGGTCGCGTGCGACCGACAGGCGCCACAGCGCCCGCCAGCGCGCGAAGGACAGCCCCGTGCCGTGGTGGAACTGGCGGCGCAGGGTGCTGGGGCTGCACGCCGTGGCGGCGGCCCACTCCTCGAGCGTGTGGTCCAGTGCCGGCTGTCGCCGCAGCTCGCGCGCGACGGCGGCGGCCGCACCGGCCCGCGGCACGGCGGGCGGGTCGTCGGCGGGTGCCCCCGTGCGCGGCAGTTCCGGGCCCGCCGCGGTGAGCACGGCGAGCAGGTCCGACGTCCGCGGGCCGTCGTGGCGCCGCATGCCCTGCGCGTACCGCGCGACGAGCCAGTCGCGCCAGCGGTCCTCGACGGCGAACCGGACGACCCGGTCGGGGGCGTCGGGCACCGCGGCGGCCGGCACCGACACGGGGACGGCGACCGAGCCGGCCTCGGTCCACATCTCGTGGTCGGGGCCCGGCGGCAGCCAGATGCCGGTGCCCTCGTCGACGCGGTGGCGCTCCCCGTCCGCGAGGCGCACGTGGGCCCGGCCGGTGTGCACCCACATCATGAGGTGGTCGCGCGCGTGCGCCTCCCATCGCGCGGCCTTGTGACCGGCGGGGATCGGCGGAGGGTCCGTGCTCAGCACCCTGCTGCGCTCCTCCGATCCGGTGACAACCAGCTGACAGCTTCCGCACCCTATTCTGAGGTTACCGTTGCCTAATATCAACACCGTGCCTCCGACGTCGCGCGCGCTCGCCGTGCACCCCGTCACCCTGCGCGAGGTCGAGGTGTCCCGTATCGAGGACATCACGCCCGGGATGCGCCGCGTGACCTTCACCGGTGCCCAGCTGCGTGCGTTCACCTCCGACAACGGCCTGCCGCAGCCGGACCTCGTCAGCGGCGGCTTCGACGACGACATCCGGCTCCTCTTCGCCCACCCCGGGCAGTCGGAGCCGGTGCTCCCCGTGCAGGCGCAGGGGAAGCTGGACTGGGCGAAGGACGCGCGCCCGCTCTACCGCGCGTACACCGTGCGTCGCTACGACCCCGGGGCCGGGGAGCTCGACGTCGACGTCGTCCGGCACGGGGTCGGGGTCGCGGCGACCTGGGCCGACCGCGCCGAGCCCGGCGACCGCATCCACTTCTTCGGCCCGCACTCGTCCTCGGGCCCGCCGCCGCCGTCGGACTGGCTGCTGGTCGCCGGCGACGAGACCGCCCTGCCCGCCATCGGCCGGCTGCTGGAGGAGGCCCCCGCGGACACCCGCGCACAGGTGTTCGTCGAGGTCGCCGAGCGGAGCCACGTCCAGCCCCTGCGGGAGCTGCCCGGCGTCACCGTCACCTGGCTCGTGCGCGAGGGGGCCACCGACCTGCTGCGCGACGCCGTCCGCGGCGCCGCCTGGTGGCCGGGCGCGCCGTTCGCGTGGGTCGCCGGCGAGCGGACCGTGGTCCGCGACATCCGCCGGCACCTCGTCGAGGACCGCGGCATGCCCAAGAAGGACATCGACTTCACCGGGTACTGGAAGCGGGCCGACGTCGTCGTGCTCGCCGACGACGCGGCCACCCCGGACCCGGACAGGAACACCGAGGCGTTCCAGAGGTTCCACGACCTCGTCGACCTCGTCCCGGCGATCGCCATCCGCGTCGCGGTCGAGCTGGGGATCGGCACACTCCTCGCCGCCGGTGCCGCGTCCGCGGCGGAGATCGCCGCGCGGACCGGCAGCGACGAGCGGGCGCTGGGCAAGTTGCTGCGCTACCTGCGCTCGATCGACGTCGTCGCGGAGACCGGGGACGACGAGCCGGGCCGCTTCACGCTGACCGAGGTGGGTGACTTCCTCGCCGACGACTACTGGGCCGGCCTCCTCGACCCGAACGGCTCGTACGGGCGGCAGGCGCAGGGGATCTTCGGCCTCGCCGAGTCCGTCCGCTCCGGGAGGGCCTCGTACGCGTCCGTCACCGGGAGCGAGTTCGCGCAGCTGCGGACGAAGCAGCCGTTCGAGGACCGGCTCCTGGACGGCGTCGCCGAGGGTGCCGTGTACCTCGGTGCCCCGCTCGCGGACTCCGGTGCGTTCGAGGGCGTCGAGCACCTCGTCATCCGGTCCGACGGCGCGGGCGTCGAAGCACGCGAGATCACCGCCCGGCACCCCGGCCTGCGCGTCACGATCAGCGCACTGCCGGCGCAGGCCGACTGGCTCCGCCGCGACCTGCCCGCGTCCGTCCCCGACGCGGCACACCGGGAGCGCATCGGCGTCATCGAGCAGACGGTGATCGATCCCGCCCCCGACGCGGCCGCGGTCCTCCTCGTCTTCGCGCTGGGCGCGCTCCCGGACGACGACGCGGCCGCCACGCTCCGCGCCGCCGCGGCGAACCTCCCCACCGGCGGCCGGGTGCTGCTGATCGAGGACCTGTTCGACACCGAGCAGCTCGACGAGCACGACGGCGAGGCGGACCTCCTCGCGCTGACCCGCGACGGCACCGGTCTGCGCACCGAGGACGAGCTGCGCGCGGTCGTCGCCCTCGCCGGGCTGCGCGAGGCCGGTACCCGGGCCATCGGCTGGGGCACCGTGCTCCGCGAGCTCGTCACCTGCTGAGACCTTCCCCCGAGAGAGAAAGGAACGCACCGCATGAGTCAGCTCACGACGCGCCGGCGTCTCACCTCGCTGGTCGCCGGAATGCTCGGCGCCGCCCTCGTCCTGAGCGGGTGCGGCGGCGGTGCGCCGGCCACGGACGCCCCGGCGGCCGCTCCCGCGGGCGACGCCGTCACGATCGCCACCGCCTACGGCGACATCACGCTGGACGACAAGCCCGAGCGGATCGTGGCCCTCTCCTCGCGCCACGTCGAGTTGCTGAACCTCCTCGACGAGCAGCCGGTCGCGTGGGCGGACTACCTGACGACGGCCGAGGAGGTGCCGCTCTACTACCCGTGGTTGGACGGCGGCCTCGGGTCCGATCCCGACCCGAACCTGTTCACGGCGGACTACCTGCCCTCGGCCGAGGCGATCGCGGCTCTGCAGCCGGACCTCATCCTGACGACGATCTGGCAGACCGACGAGGCGACGTACGAGCAGCTCTCGCAGATCGCGCCGACGTACGTCGGGACCGAGCAGGGCACCAACACCAGCTGGCAGGACGACCTGACCTCGCTGGCCGCGCTCACCCGCCACGACGCGGCCGTCGTCGCCGAGGCCCAGGCCGAGTACGACGCGACCTTCGCCGCGGCGGCCGCGAAGCTGCCGAACCTGCAGGGCAAGACGTTCTACATCGCGGCCCTCGGCGAGGGCGACCAGCTCTGGCTGACCGAGTACGGCGCCGCGCCCGTCATGGCCCTGGGGATGACGGCGGGCGAAGGCCAGCCGCTGACCGCTGCGGAGGCCCCCGACGCGCCGAAGTTCTCCCTGGAGAACGCCGACCAGCTCACCGCCGACGTCGTGTTCATCGCCACCGAGCACCGCGACCCCAGCGGTGCGTTCCGCGCGGCGCTCGAGGCCGACCCGCGGGTGGCGGCCCTGCCGGCGGCGCAGAACGGCGCGCTGTTCTACCTCGACAGCACACAGTGGGGTGCCGTGAACGGCGGCAGCTCCGCGAGCGAGGAGTGGTGGCTCGACCAGATCCTGCCGGCCCTGCAGCAGGCTCGCTGATCCGGAAGCACCAGCAGCACGGGACGAGGGCCCGGTCGTCGTCGGACGGCCGGGCCCTCGTCCCTGTGTGCGGGGTCTACGACGTCGCGAGGCGGGCGGCCCAGCCGTCGAGCAGCGCCTCCGACGCCGCCGGTCCGAGGATCTGCAGCTCGACGCCGTCCGGTGTGAGCGTGTAGCGGGCGATGACGTCGTACAGGGCCTCGAAGCCCTCCGGACGCCCGGGATCGGCGGGGGGTCCGAACAGTCGGGTCAGCAGCACGCCCGGCTGGGGCGCCCGGCGCAGGCGCGGGCGGCTCGCCTTGCCCAGGTGGCGCAGCAGTTCCTGCCACGGTGCGTACGCCGGTGCCGGCCCCGTGCCCGCGAGGACGGGGTACACGCTCGTGAACGCCCCGGGCAGGGTGCCCGGGTCGGCACGCAGGTGCGTGCGCAGATCCCACTCCAGGTCGATCGTGCGCGGGGTGTCCGACCACGCGGCGACCGCGGCGGTGAACCCCGCCTGCACTGCCGCCTGCCCACCCGTCCCGGGCACGGTACGAGAGGCGGAGACGGGGCGGGAGGCGAACCGGTCCCGCGGCGCCGGTTCGACCGCGGCGGGGAGCGCGAGCAGCTCGTCGATCCAGCCGTCGGCCGCGGCGTCGGCCTCGATCGTCGGGACGAGCCCGGCGAGCGCGGCCGTCGCCTCCGCCACGGTCCGGGCCCGCGCGGGCGCGGCGGATCCGCCGAGGTGTGCGGCGATCCGGGCGGCCAGATGGTGCAGCGTCGCGCGGTCGGCCGCCAGGCCGTGGACGGCGACGACGAGGTCGGTGCCCCCGGCCGACGCCACGATCGCGGCGTGCAGGGTGCGTCCGGCCGTGACGTCGACCCGGGCGACGAGCTGGTCGCGGACCGCGTCCCCGTCCAGGACCGACGCGCTCCCGGCGGCGACCTCGTCGGTGTACGGGGCGATCTCCGTCGTCCACAGCAGCCTGTGGCGTGCGGTGACCCGTTGCCGCAGTCCGTCGACGTCGCGCAGGACCGCGCCGACGGCGCAGCGCAACGCCCCCGCGTCGGCCGGGCCGGGCAGGGCGACGACCTCGGTGAGGACGAATCCGCCCAGGGGCAGACCGGACAGCCGCAGCCGGTGCTGGGCGACGGTGGGCGCGATCGCGACCGGTTCGCCACCCGTCGGCTCGGCGGGGGGAGCCGGCGCGACCGCCTGCGCGGCGGCGAGCCGGGCCGGGGTGCGCAGGGTGAACACGTCGCGGACGCCCAGGTCCAGGCCGTGTCCGCGGGCGAGACGGGCGAGCGCCATCGCGGAGATGCTGTCCCCGCCCAGGGCGAAGAAGTCGTCGTCGACCCCGACGGCGGGCAGTCCGAGGACCTCCGCCGCGGCCGAGACCAGCCACCGCTCGGCGTCGGTCGCGGGCGCCCGCGTCGACGTCGACCGGGTGGGATCGGGCGCCGGCAGTGCCGCGCGGTCGACCTTGCCGGTCGGCGTCAGCGGCAGGGCGTCGAGCACCACGACCGTCGGCGTGACGTGCATCGGCAGGGTCGCGGCGACCGCGTCGCGGACGCGCCCCTCGTCGAGGCGGTGGCCGTGCAGCGCCGTCACGTACCCGACCAGCCGCGTGGTGCGGCCCGACTCGTGCACGGCCGCGGCGGCCCCGCGGACGCCGGGCACGGCCGCGAGCGCGGCCTCGACCTCCTCCAGCTCGATGCGGACGCCGTTGACCTGCACCTGGAAGTCGCGGCGCCCGACGTAGTGGAACCGCCCGTCGGCGGAGCGGCGGGCGAGGTCGCCCGTCCGGTAGAGGCGGCCGCCGGACGGATCGAGGGGGTCGGGCACGAAGCGCGACGCCGTCAGCGCCGGTCGGCCCACGTAGCCGCGGGCCACCTGGACGCCGCCGACGTAGAGCTCGCCGACCACCCCGTCGGGGGCCGGGCGCAGCCAGGGGTCCAGCAGGAGAGTCCGGACGCCCGGCACCGCCGCACCGATGGTCGTCGGACCGCCCGCCGCGGCGGCGGCCTCCGCGTACGTGACGTCGCCCGCGACCTCGGAGGACCCGTAGGAGTTGACGACCGTCGCGTCCGGGGTGGCCGCGGCGATCGCCCCGACGACGGAGAGCGGCAGCGCCTCGCCGCTGCTGATCCAGCGCCGGACGCCCGCGAGGCGGGGGCCGCCCGCCTCGGCGATCGCGCGGAGCAGCGTCGGCACGCCCGTGGTCTGCGTGACACCGTGGGTGGCGATCAGGCCGGCCAGCAGGTCGGCGTCGGCGGTCTGCGTCTCGTCGGCGACCACGAGAGCGTGCCCGGCGAGCACGGCGGCCAGGGTCTCGGTCGAGCCGTCGACGAAGCCGATCGAGGTCTTCGCGAGATGGACGCCGGTCTGCGCGCGGTCCCCGTCGGACCACAGCCGCAGCGCCCAGTCGAGCCGGTTCGCCAGTGCGGCCTGCGTGCCCAGTACACCCTTCGGGGCGCCGGTCGAGCCCGACGTGTAGAGGAGGTACGCGCCGTGGTCGCCGTGCAGCGGGGTCGGTCGGTCGGCGTCGGTGAGGGGCTCCGGGGACAGCGCCGCGATCCGCTCCGCCGTGGCCGGGTCGTCGACGAGGACGACCTCGCCGGGCAGGCGGACGCCCGCCTGTTCCAGGTCGGCGGCACTCCCACGGGTGGCCAGGACGACCGCCGGGTCGGCGTCGGAGAGGTGGTGCGACAGCCGGGCCGCGGGGTGGCGGGGGTCGAGCGGGACGACGACGCCGCCCGCGGTGACCACCGCCAGCAGCCCGACGACCAGCTCGGGGGAGCGCGGCAGGGCCAGCGCGACCCGGGTGTCGGGTCCGACGCCGGACCCGACGAGGCGCCGGGCCAGCCGGTTCACCCGCCCGCCCAGCTCGGCGTAGCTCCACGCGACCTCCCCCTGGACGATCGCGGCGGCGTCGGCCGAGTCGCCGAACCGCTGCGCGAGCCGGTGCGCGAGCAGCGCGGGCGGTGTCGTGGGGTCCGGGGCGTGCGGTGCGGGGTCCGGTGCGCCCAGCGTCGTGAAGACGGTGGCCCGCCGGTCCGTGCCGTCGACGATCAGCTCGACCACCCGCAGGTAGAGGTCGGCGATCCGGTCGGCGGTGGCGTCGTCGAGGGCGCCGCGGTCGTTGGTCACCGCGACCGAGACCGACTCGTGCAGCGTGACCAGCGCCGTCAGCCGGTAGTGCGGTGCCTGGATGTACTCGATCCGCCCGAGGCGCACCTCGCCGTCGTCGTGGGGGCGCCGCAGGTTCTCGATCGAGAAGAGGGAGTCGAACAGCTCGCGGACCCCGAGCGCGCCGTGCACGTCCAGGAGCGGCACGTGCTGGTGGTCGAGCACGGTGGTCTCGGCCGCGACGAACCGGTGCACGACGTCGTCCACCGCGTCGCGGTGTGACCAGCGCACGCGCGTGGGCACCGTGTTCAGCAGCATCCCGACGATCCGGTCGATCCCGTCGACGTCCTCGCCGCGCCCGGCCGTCGTGGATCCGAACACGACGTCGGTGCTGCCCGTGAGGCAGCCGACCAGGACGCCCCACGCGGCCGTCATGACCGCGCCCTCGCTCACCGAGCGGGAGCGGGCGTAGGCGGTGAGTGCCGCCCGGTGGCGGCCGTCGAGCGCGCGGGCGCGACGGCCGAACCCGGTCCCGGAGCCGGGGACCGGCAGGTGCTCGGCGACCAGCGTGGGGCCCTCGACGCCGTCCAGGTACCCGGTCCAGGCGGCCACCTCGACCTGCGGGTCGCGGCCGCGGGACCACCAGCGGAGGAACTCGGTGTGCTGCGGCGCGTCCGCGTCGGGGGGATCGCCGCGGTAGGTGGCCATGACGTCGTCCCAGACCAGGGCGACCGACCATCCGTCGGCGACGATGTGGTGCACCGTCTGGATCAGGCGGTGGAGCCCGTCGGCGACGGCGACGAGGGCGAAGCGCATCAGCGGGGGGCGGGTCAGGTCGAAGCCGCGGCGGCGCTCCTCGTCGGCGACCCCGCGGACGAACTCGTCGGTCTCCCGGTCGTCGGGGACGCGCAGCGTGCGGAACCCGGGTGGCTCCGTGGCGCCGATCGCCGAGACCACCCGGCCGGAGCGCGTGAGGTGGAAGCCGGCGGTGAGCGCCCCGTGCCGCGCGACGACCGCGTCGGTGGCCCGCTGCAGGCGCGCCGCGTCGAGCGGGCCGGTCAGGTCGACGATCTGCTGGACCACGTAGGGGTCCTCGCCGGTCGCGGCGACGGAGTGGAAGTAGATGCCGGACTGCACCGACGTCACGGGCAGGATCTCGCGCGGGCCCGCCGCGGTGAGGTCTGCCGTGTCGGCCTCGTCCAGGCTCAGGAGCGGTGTGTCGTCGGGCTCGGCGCCGTCCGTCGCCGGGCCGCCGAGGGCCTCGGCCAGGCGGCGCGGGGTGCGGTGGGCGGCGATGTCCTTCGCGCGCAGCGTGCGCCCCTCGGACCGCAGAGCCAGCACCACGGTGACCGCGACGATGCTGTCGCCGCCGAGGGCGAAGAAGTCGTCGTCGGCACCGACCTCGTCGACGCCGAGGGCGTCCGCGAGGACCTCGCACAGGAGCCGCTCGTCGGGGGTCCCCGGCGCGGTGCGGGCGCCGGTCGGCGCCTCGAGCGGCACGGGCAGGGCCCGGCGGTCGACCTTGCCGTTCACGGTCACGGGGAAGCGCTCCAGGACCACCAGGGTCGCGGGCACCATGTACTCGGGGAGCCGTTCCCGGCACCAGCGGCGCAGCTCGTCGACGTCGATTCCGTCGCCGGGGCTCCCTGCGTCGGAGATCGGGGTGACGTAGCCGGTCAGGCTCTCGGCGCCGGTGGCGCTCGTCGTCAGCGTCACCGCCGCCTGGCGCACGCGCGGGTGGCCGGACACGGCCACCTCGATCTCCTCCAGCTCGACGCGCCGGCCGCGGATCTTCACCTGGTTGTCGGCGCGGCCGAGGAACTCCAGCGTGCCGTCCTGCGTCCAGCGGGCGAGGTCGCCGGTGCGGTACATCCGGGAGCCCGCGTGTTCCGTACCGTCGTCGAACGGGTTGGCCACGAACGCGGCGGCGCTCAGCCCCGAGCGGCCGATGTAGCCGCGGCCGAGCAGGAACCCGGCGGCGTACAGCTCCCCGCCGGTGCCGACCGGGGTGGGGGCCAGGTCCTCGTCCAGGACGTAGAGCTGCGTGTGCGGGTTGGGGCGACCGATGGAGGTCGCGATCCGATCCGCGCTCTCCCGGTAGATGACGTGCGAGACCCCGATCGTCGCCTCGGCGGGCCCGTACCCGTGGTAGAGCGTGGTGGTCAGCTGCCGCCGGAACCGGCGGAACAGGTCCGGGGTCAGGACCTCCCCGCCGCACCACACGTGCCGCAGGCCCGCCAGCGCCGACCCGGCGCCGTCGGGACGGGCCCCGTCATGTCCGGCCGCGGCGTCGAGGGCCAGCAGGACGTCGAGCATGGAGGACACGAGGTAGACGAAGGTGACGTGCTCCTCGGCGATCAGCCGCAGCAGGTGCTCCGGGTCCTTCTCGCTGCCCGGCGCCGCGACGACGACGTAGCCGCCGCAGACCAGCGGGAGCAGGATCTCGTTGACCGAGATGTCGAAGGCGAGCGGAGCCTTGAACAGCGACGCGTCGCCGGGTGAGAACCCGAGCACGTGGTCGCGCTGCCAGAGCAGGCGCTCGCAGATCGCCTCGTGGCGGATCATGGCTCCCTTGGGGGTGCCCGTCGAGCCCGAGGTGAAGATCACGTACGCCAGCCGGTCGCCGGTGATCGCAGGCAGCGGGGCCGGCGGCGGTGCGGAGCCGGGGTCGTCGAGGTCGACGACGATGCGCTCCACGGACAGCGGCAGGTCCTCGCCCGGGGCGACGAGGGCGATCCGCGCCGAGGACTCCGCGATCACCTGCTCGCGGCGGGCGGCGGGCCACTGCGGGTCGACCGGGGCGAACGCGCCGCCCGCGGCCATGCTCGCCAGCACCGCGACGACCATCTCGGCCGAGCGGGGCATGCAGATCGCGACGACGCCCTCGGTCGGCAGTCGAGCGGCCCGGAGCCGGAGCGCGAGCCGATCCACCCGTTCGGCGAGCTCCCGGTAGGTCAGCCGCCGTTCCCCGTCGACCAGGGCCGGCGCGTCGGGGGTTGCGCGGACGGCGGCGGCGAACAGGGCCGGGACGGTCTGCGACACCGACGGCACGGAGCGGTCGTTCCAGCGCTCCTGCAGCACCGTGACGTCGGTGTCCTCGGCCCGGGCGCGCTGCGTCCCGGGGCGTGCGGCGGAGAGCATGGTCCTCCCGGATCAGGGTGTGTCGCGGTCGCTTCTACGACTCTGCGGAGCAGGGCCGAGATCTTTGCCATCCGCAGAAAGTATCGTTAGCGTTACCTAAGTGAACCACGGTGACGATCGGTCGCGGAAGCTCTTCCCCCTCACCCGTGCGCAGCGCGGGGTCTGGGCGGCGCAGCAGCTGTTCCCCACCGCGACGGCGTACCGGGTCGGCCAGCTGGTGTGGCTCGACGGCGACGTCGACACCGCGTTGTTCGCGGAGGCCGTGGCCCGGACGTTCACCGAGTCGGCCGCGCTGCGGGCGCGGTTCACCGACGGCGACGGGCCGCCGCAGCAGTGGGTCGACGACGCCGCCGAGCTGCCCACCGGCATCGTCGACGACGCCGCCGACGACGTGGAGATCCGCCGCCGCGTCCGGGAGTCGTTCGACGTGGCGACGGACCTCTCGGGGCCCGTCGTCTCCTCCTCGACCCTGCACCGCCGTACGGACGGCGACTGGGTCTGGGCGTTCGCGACGCACCACGTACTGGTCGACGCCTACGGCCTGTCCCTGTTCACCCGCCGGGTCGGTGAGATCTACTCGGCCCGCCTCGGCGGGGAGGAGCCGGTGGCGCGCTGGTACGGCGAGTGGTCGGACGTCGCCGCCGCCGAGGGCGCGCAGGCCGTGGATCCCCCCGCCGCCCCGGGTCGCAGATCCACCCGGCCGCGCTGGGACACGGTGTTCGCGGTCAGCGAGGCACGGGGCCACGCCGCGGGCGTCGACTCCGAGGGCCTGTTCGCGATCTCGGACCAGCGCGCGCCGCTGCCGCTGCCGTCGTCGATCGGGGCCGACCTGAAGGCCGCGGCCCGCGGCTCCCGGGTGAACTGGGCCGCCTACGTGACCGCGCTGTGGGGCGTCTACGACGCACTCGCGGAAGGCCGGCAGGAGCTGCTCCTGCGCGTGCCGTTCATGATGCGGCACGACGCCGCCGCGCTCCGCACGCCCGGGATGCTGGTCACCACCCTCCCGGTCGCCGTGCGCCTCACGGGCGACGCGACGGTCGGCGACGTCGCCCGCGACGTCGCCGAGCAGCTGCGGACGACCGGCCGCGACGAGCGCTGGACCGAGGAGCGGATCGCCCGGAGCTGGCCCGGGGGCGAGCTGGACTACCGGACCCTCCCACTGATCAACATCAAGGCGTTCGACTACGAGGCCCGGTTCGGCGCCGTCGTCGGACGCCAGGAGACCGTCAACCCCGGACCGGTCGGGCGCCTCGACCTCACCGTCTACTCCGACCCGGTCCACGGGTTCCGCATGGAGCTGGCCGGCAACGAGGCGTTCACGGACGCGGCCGGCCTCGCGCGGCACGCGGAGAACTTCGCCCGGTTCGTCGAGGCCGTCGTCGACGGCGACCCGACCGAGCGCGTCGCGGAGCTGCCGTCGGTGGTCGGTGGATCCGACGGCGCGCGCGTCGACGCGTGGTCGACGGGACCGTCGATCGACCGCGAGCCGACCGATCTGGACGCGCTCATCCGCGCCCAGGCGACGCGGACCCCGGACGCGGTCGCGATCATCGACGACGGGGACGGGGACACCCTGACCTTCGCGCAGTTCGACGTCCGGACCAACGCGCTGGCGGCGCTCCTCGTCGAGCGCGGCGTCGGGGCGGGGGACCGGGTGGGCGTGCTGCTGCCGCGCTCGGCCGACCTCGTCGTGACCCTGGCTGCGGTCGCCCGGGCCGGGGCGGCGTGGGTCCCGGTCGACACCTCGTACCCGCCGGACCGCGTGGAGTACGTGTTCACCGACGCCGGGGTGTCGGCCGTCATCACCGACACCGCGACCGCCGCGGCCCACCGGGAGGGGCTCGCGGGCGTCCACGCGGAGCGGGTCTGCCTCGACGACGCGGGCGTCGTGGCGGAGCTGGAGCGCGGCCGGGCCGCGGCGCCGGTGCTCGCCCGACCGCTCGTCCCCGCCGACACGGCCTACTTCGTCTACACCTCCGGTACGACGGGCCGCCCGAAGGGCGTCCGCGTCACGCACCGGGGCATCGTGAACCGGCTGCTGTGGGCCGTCGAGGTCCACGGTCTCGGGCCCGAGGACCGGATCCTGCAGAAGACCCCCGCCACCTTCGACGCGTGCATGTGGGAGTTCTTCGGCGGGCTGCTGGTCGGCGGCACGGTCGTCGTCGCGCGTGACCAGGGCCACAGGGACCCGGAGTACCTCGCCGACGTCATCGCGCGCCGGCGGGTGACGGTGACGCACTTCGTCCCGTCGATGCTCCAGGCGTTCCTCACCTCGGAGCCCGACCCGGCGCGGCTGAGGTCGCTGCGGCAGGTCTTCGTCTCGGGCGAGGCGTTCCCCGTCGCGGCGGTGGCGCAGGCCCGCCGCGTGTTCGGCGACGCGCGCATCGACAACGTGTACGGGCCGACCGAGACCACGGTCGACGTCACCTACCTGCCCCTGGACACCCCGGACGGCCCCCTCGCCCTGGATCCGCGCCTGTCCGTCGTGCCGATCGGCGGCCCGCCCCCGAACGTGAGCACCCTCGTCCTCGACGGGTGGTTGCGTCCGGTCGGGCCGGGAGTGGTCGGCGAGCTCTACATCGGCGGTGTGCAGCTCGCCGACGGGTACGCAGGGCGGTTCGGCCTGACGGCGGAGCGGTTCGTCGCCGATCCGTTCGGGGCCGCCGGTTCGCGGCTGTACCGCACGGGCGACCTGGTCCGGTGGGACGACACCGGCAGCCTGGAGTACCTGGGCCGCACGGACGACCAGGTGAAGGTCCGCGGTTTCCGGATCGAGCTGGACGAGGTCCGCGCGGTTCTGGAGCAGCATCCGGACGTCTCGGGGGCCGCGGTGCTCGCCCTCGAGAACCCCGCCGGGGGGAAGTTCCTGGCCGCGTACGTGACGGGCACCGTGCTCGCGGACGACCTGCGCGGGTTCGCGGGAACGGTGCTGCCGGACTACATGGTCCCGACGACCGTGACGCGGATCGAGACGTTCCCGGTCACGGCGAACGGGAAGCTGGACCGGGCCGCGCTGCCGGTGCCGGACCTGGGTGCCGGTGGTGGGGGCGGGCGTGCCGCGGAGTCGGCGGCGGAGCTCGTGCTGGTGTCGGTGTTCCGGGACGTGCTGGCCCTGGACGAGGACGCCGTCGTGTCGGTCGAGGACGACTTCTTCCGCCTGGGCGGCGACAGCATCCTGTCGATCCAGGTCGTGACCCGGGCGCGGCGGCTCGGGGTGCTGGTGACCGCGGCCGAGGTGTTCACCGCGCGGACGGTGGCCGCTCTGGCGGGGCTGTCGCAGCGGCGGGCCTCCGCGGAGGTCCCCGGTGCCCCGGCGGAGGTGGCGGAGTCCGGGTTGTGGCCGATCGCCGCCGCTGCGGTGGACATGCCGGGGTTCGGGGCGTTCACGCAGTCGTTCGTGTTCACCACGCCGGCCGGGCTCGACGAGGACGTGCTGGGGCGGGTGCTGGGCCGGGTGGTCGAGCACCATCCCGCCCTGCGGGGCCGTCTGGTCCGCGGCGACGGGGCGGTCCGGTTCGAGGTCGGCGAGCCGGGTGCGGTGGTGGTGGGGGACCGGTTGCGGGTCGAGCCGTCGGAGGGCTGGGCCCGCCGGGTCGACGGGCTCACGGCGGAGCTGTCGGAGTCGCTGGACCTCGACGCGGGTGTGCTGTGGCGGGCGGTCTGGTTCCCGGGTGCGGGCCGGCTGCTGTGGGTGATCCACCACCTCGTCGTGGACGGCGTGTCGTGGCGGATCCTCGGTGACGACCTGGTGCAGGCGTGGGAGATCGAGACCGGACGGTCCTCCGAGGCGTTGGCGCCGGTGGGGACGGGTCTGCCCGGCTGGTCCGCGGCGCTCGC
The DNA here is from genome assembly GCF_019263705.2 of Pseudonocardia abyssalis. Taxonomy (NCBI): domain Bacteria; kingdom Bacillati; phylum Actinomycetota; class Actinomycetes; order Pseudonocardiales; family Pseudonocardiaceae; genus Pseudonocardia; species Pseudonocardia abyssalis. Next base: position 3,904,101 of record NZ_JADQDK010000001.1, on the reverse strand, counting down.
CGCCCGGGCGGCGGACCCGGACGTCACGGCGCAGGCCGACCACTGGGCCGGTGTCGTCACCGGGGCCGACCCGTTGCTGGGGTCGCGGGCGCCGGACCCGGTCCGGGACACCTACGCGTCGGTCGACCGGATCGAGGTCTCGCTTCCGGCGGAGGTCACCCGCGCCGTGCTGACGGCGGTGCCGCACGTGCTGTCCGCGGGGGTCGACGACGTCCTGCTGGGCGCGCTCGCCGTCGCGGTGGGGGCGTGGCGGGCCGGTCGGGGTGTGGACCACCGTCGGGTGCTGGTCGGTCTGGAGGGCCACGGCCGGGAGGAGGCCCTGATCCCGGGGAGCGACCTGTCGCGGACGGTCGGCTGGTTCACGACCTGGTACCCGGTCGGGCTCGACACCGACGACGTCGACCCGGTGGCCGCGGTCAGCGGACCGGACGCCGCGGCGGATGCGGTGCTGCGGGTGAAGGAGCACCTGCGCGCCGTCCCGGCCCGCGGGATCGGCTACGGCCTCCTGAGGCCCGCGCTGCCGGAGGGGAACAGCCCGCAGATCGGGTTCAACTACCTGGGCCGGTTCTTCAGCACCGCCGACGCGTGGGCCACCGCCCCCGAGCACCCGGGGCTGCGCGCGCATCTCCCGCGGGAACGACCGCTGCCCGCGCTGATCGACATCAACGCGGCGGTCGTGGGCGCGGGCGGCGACGCCGCGCTCGTCGCCACGTTCGACATCGCCCGCTCCGCCGTCCCCGCGAGCGACGTCCGCGAGATCGCGGACCTCTGGGTGCGGACGCTCTCGACGCTGCGCGCCTTCTCCGACGCCGCGCCGGTCGCGCGCCGCTCACCGTCCGACGTCACCGCGGACGGCGTCACCCAGGCCGACCTCGACGGGTGGACGGCCCGCTACGGCGAGGTCTCCGACGTCCAGCCGCTGACCCCGCTGCAGCGGGGAATCGTCGTCGAGTCCCTGCTCGCAGACCCGGGCGACGGGGAGTCCGGCGGCATCGACGTCTACGTCACCCAGACCGTCCTGCGGCTCGAGGGCGACCTCGATCCCGACCGGCTGCGCGGCGCGTTCGCGCACGTGCTGGAGCGGTACCCGAACCTGCGCACCGCGATCGCGCCGACCGCGGCGGGCGAGCACGTCGCGGTCGTCCCGCGTGCGACGACGGTGCCGTTCGCCGTCGAGGACGCCGCGGGAGACCCCACCGCCGTGCGGCGCGCGGCCGACCGTGACCGCGCCGTCGCGTTCGACCTCGGGGCGACCCCACTGCTGCGGGTGTGCCTCGTGCGCACCGCCCCCCACACGCGCACCGCCCCCGAGACGCACAGTGCGGTGCTCACGATGCACCACGTGCTCGCGGACGGCTGGTCCATGCCCCGCCTCGTCCAGGCGCTGGTCGAGGCCTACCGGTCGCCGGCGGAGACGTCGTCGCCCGTGCCCGATCGCGCCCACCGCGACTTCCTCGTCTGGCTGAACGCCCAGGACGAGGCCGCGTCGGTGACGCGCTGGACGCACGCCCTGGGCGCCGTCGAGGAGCCCACCCTCGTGGCCCCCGGCGTCTCCTCGGGATCGACCGCGTTCCCCGACGAGCGCCTCGTCGAGCTGGACCCGGACCTCTCCGCCGCGCTCCACCGGGCCGCCCGGCGGGTCGACGCCACGTTGAGCAGCCTCGTGCAGGCCGCCTGGGGCGTCCTCCTCACCACGGTCACCGGGCAGGACACCGTCGTGTTCGGCGCGATCGTCTCCGGGCGGCCCGCCGACGTCGACGGCATCGAGGACGCGGTCGGACTGTTCATCAACACGGTCCCCATCCCCGTCGCCGTCGGCGCGAACCCCTCACTGGCCGACCTCGTCCGGCAGGTGCAGGAGCACAACACCGGGCTGATCGAGCACCACCAGGTGCCGCTCACGGAGCTGCACCGCGCGACCGGGCACAACCCCCTGTTCGACACGGTCGTCGTGTACGAGAACTACCCGTTCGACGAGGTCGGCCGCCCCACGGACCGCCCGGCCGAGCTCGTCGTCGCCGACATCGAGATCCGCGACTCGACCCACTACCCGCTCGCCCTCGCGGTGCTGCCCACGGCCGACCGCATCGGGTTCCGCCTCACCTCCCGACCCGACCGGTTCGACGCGGCCGCCGTCGACCGGTTCTGCGCCGTGTTCCTGCGGATCCTCGAGGCCTTCGCCGTCGACGCGGCCGCCGACACCCGCATCGCCGACCTGGACGTCGCGGGCGTCGTGGACACGGACGAGACCCCCGGTGCCGGCCCGGCCGCGACGATCGACTCGCTCCTGCGCGAGCGGGCCACGGCGACACCGGATGCGGTCGCGCTCGTCGACGACCACGACGGCACCCGGCTCACCTACGCCCGGCTGCACGCGCGGATCGACGCCGCCGCCGCGCTGCTCGCCGAGCGCGGGATCGGCGCCGCGGACCGCGTCGCCGTGCTCCTGCCTCGGTCGACGGAGCTGGTGGTCGTGCTCGCGGCAGTGCTCCGCGCGGGCGCCGCCTACGTCCCGGTCGATCCCGCACACCCCGCGGAACGGATCGCGCGGATCCTCGCCGAGTCCGGGGCCGTCCTCGTCGTGACCGACGGCCCGGTCGGCGCCCCGGCGCCCACGCTCCTCCTCGACGACGTGCGGTCCCGCCTCGACTCCGGGGCGTCCGCGACGCCGTCGCGCCCCGTCGCGGCGGGCGACACGGCGTGCGTCGTCTTCACCTCGGGCACGACGGGCCTGCCCAAGGGCGTCGCGCTGTCGCACCGCGCGCTGGTCAACCGGCTCTCCTGGGGCCGGGAGGTCCTCGGACACGGTCCCGGGTCCGTCGCGCTGGCCAAGAGCGGCCTCGGGTTCGTCGACGCCGTGACCGAGCTGTTCGGCCCGCTCGTCGCGGGGGCGACGGTCGTGGTCGTGCCCGATCCGGTCGCCGGCGACCCGGCGGCCCTGGTCGAGGCGATCCGTCGGCACCGCGTCACGCACCTGCTCACCGTGCCGTCGCTGGCCGACGCGATGGCGCCGGACGCGGCGCTGGGGTCGCTGCGGTCGTGGGTCTCCTCCGGTGAGGCGCTCACCCGGGCCACGGCCGGGCGGATGCGCCGGGTGGCGCCGGGCGCGGTCCTGCGCAACTTCTACGGCTCCACCGAGGTCACCGGCGACGCCACGCTCGACACGGTGCCCGCGACCGGCGCGATCACCCTGGGCGCACCGCCCGTCGGCACCTCCGTCCGCGTCCTGGACCGGTGGCTGCGTCCGGTCGGGCCGGGCGTGGTGGGGGAGCTGCACGTCGGTGGTGTGCAGCTCGCCGACGGGTACGTGGGCCGGGCCGGTCTGACCGCGGAGCGGTTCGTCGCCGACCCGTCCGGGTCGGGCGGGCGGCTGTACCGCACCGGTGACGTGGTCCGCCGCGACGTCGACGGCCGGCTCCACTACCTCGGCCGGGTCGACGACCAGGTGAAGGTGCGCGGGTTCCGGGTCGAGCCGGACGAGGTCCGGGCGGTGCTGGAGCGGCATCCCGACGTGTCGGGGGCCGCGGTGCTCGCCCTCGACCACCCGGCCGGGGGGAAGTTCCTCGCGGCGTACGTGACGGGCCCTGTGCCCGTGGACGCCCTGCGCGCGTTCGCGGGGACGGTGCTGCCGGGCCACATGGTCCCGACGGCCTTCACCCGGGTGGACGAGTTCCCGGTCACGGCGAACGGGAAGCTGGACCGGGCGGCACTCCCGGTCCCCGACCTCGGCGCGAGTACCGGCGGACGCGAGCCCGGGACCGACACCGAGATCGTGCTCGCGGGCGTGTTCCGCGACGTCCTGGCGCTGGACGAGGACGCCGCCCCGTCCGTCGACGACGACTTCTTCCACCTCGGCGGGCACTCCCTGCTCGCGACGCGGGTCGTCGCACGGGTGAACGCCGCGCTGGGCTCGGCCCTGACGCTGCGCGACGTGTTCGACCACCCGACCGTCGCGGCACTGGCCCGCGTCGTCGGCGACGGCGGACCGGGCCCGCTGCTGCGCGTGGGGTCCCTCGAACGGCCAGCGGACCTGCCGGTCTCCTACGGGCAGCAGTCCCTGTGGCTGATCGAGCGCCTCGGCGGCCCGGCCGGGCGGTACACCGTGCCGGTCGTGATGCGGCTCGCCGGCGACGTCGACGAGGCGTCGCTGGGTGCCGCGCTGCGCGACGTGGTCTCCCGCCACGAGGCGCTGCGCACCCTCCTCGTCGAGGACGACGGGCGGCTGCACCAGCGCATCGTCGCGGCCGACCGCGCCGCCGATCTGCTGCCCCTGACCGCGGAGGACGTCACCGGCGCCGACGCGGTCGACGCGCGGATCACCGAGCTCGTGCAGACCGGGTTCGACCTGGCCACCGACATCCCGGTCCGGGCGGGGCTGCTGCGCCTGTCCGCTGCGGAGCGCGTGTTCGTCCTCGCCCTGCACCACCACGCGGTCGACGAGTGGTCGCTGCGCTCGCTGCTCGGTGACCTGTCCACGGCCTACCGTGCGCGCGTCGCCGGGCACGCGCCGCAGTGGACGCCGTTGACGGCCCAGTACGCGGACTACGCGCTCTGGCAGCGCCGGGCGCTCGGCGACGCCGCCGACCCGGACTCCGCGCTCGCGGCCCACCTGCGGCACTGGCGCGACGCGCTCGCGGACGCCCCGGAGGAGTCGACGATCTGCGCGGACCGCGTCCGGCCCGCGGAGCCGGGCCACCGCGGCGCGGACGTGTCGTTCGCCCTGGACCCCGACACCGTCGACGGCCTGCGTCGGGTCTCCGACGGGTCGGGGGCCACGATGTTCATGATCGCCCAGGCCGCCGCCGCGGTGACGGTGTCGGTGCTCGGCGGCTCCGACGACGTCGTCATCGGTTCCCCGGTCGGGGGCCGCACGGCCGACGGCCTCGAGGACCTGGTCGGCTACTTCGTCAACACCCTCGCGGTCCGGCACCGCCTGGGCCGCGCCGACACCCTCGCCGACGTGCTCGCGGCGACGCGGCGGACCGTGCTGGACGGGCTCGCCCACCAGGACGCACCGTTCGAGCAGGTCGTGGCGGCGTCCGGCGCGGAGCGGTCCGTCAACCGCAACCCGCTCTTCCAGGTCATGCTCACCCACCACATCGGTGCGCAGACGCAGGGACTCGTCCTCGACGGCGTCGACGTCGCCACGCGCCCGGTCACGCTGGGGGCCGCGAAGGTCGACCTCGACCTGGCGTTGCAGGAGACGCCCGCGGGCGTCACCGGGTTCCTCACCTACGCCACCGACCTGTTCGACCGGTCCACGGCGGACCGGTTCGTCGCCGTCTTCCGCAACGCGCTGCACGCCGTCGCGACGACGCCCGACGCCCGGATCGCCGATCTCGCCCTGCTCCCCGACGCACCCGGTCCGCTGGCGGGACCCGTGCTCGACGTCCCCGGCACCACGCTCGACGCGCTGGTCCGCGCGCAGGCCGCGGCGTCACCCGACGCCGTCGCGGTGGTCCACGACGACGGGACGGAGCTGACCTACGCGGAGTTCGACGCGCGGGTGGACGCCCTGGCCCACGTCCTGCTCGACGCCGGTGTCGCGACGGGCGACCGGGTGGCGGTGCTCGTGGGGCGCCACGCGCGGCAGGTCGTCACGCTCGCCGCGGTGCTGCGCGCCGGCGCGGCGTACGTGCCGATCGACCCGGCGTACCCGACGGAGCGGATCGGGTTGGTCCTGGAGGACGCGGCCCCGAGCGTCGTGGTCGCCGACGCGGCGGCCGCGTCCGCGCACGCCGCGGCGCTGACCGGTGTGCGGCTGGTGGACCCGGCCGAGGCCGCGATCGGTGGCCCCCCGGTCCTCGCGCGTCCGCTGACCCCCGCCGACGCGGCGTACGTGATCTTCACGTCCGGCACGACCGGGCGGCCCAAGGGCGTCGTGGTCCCGCACCGCGCGATCGTGAACCTGATCCGGTGGCGGCAGGGCGTCTTCCCGCTGCGGGCGGGCGACCGGGTGCTCCAGAAGTCCTCGGTCGGGTTCGACGTGTCCGTCCCGGAGTTCTTCTGGCCGCTCGCGGTGGGCGCCGCCGTCCGCATGATCCGCGACGGCGGGGAGAAGGATCCCGCCTACCTCGCGGCGCTGCTGCGCACCGAGAGCTTCGGGTACGCGGACTTCCTGCCGAGCGTCGTCCGGGCGCTCGTCGACGACGGCGAGGACCTGTCGACGTTCCGCGTCCGGCACGTCACGGTGGGCAGCGAGAGCGTGCCGGTGTCGGTCGCGCGGGAGCTGCGCGCTCCGGGGCGCACGGTCTGGAACCTGTACGGGCCGACGGAGGCGACGGTCGAGGCCGTCGGCTACGACGTCGCCGGGCTCTCCGACGACGCGACCTCCACCCCGATCGGCGGTCCCCTCGCCAACACCTCCGTCCACGTCCTGGACGGCTGGTTGCGCCCGGTCGGACCGGGCGTGGTGGGCGAGCTGCACCTCGGCGGTGTGCAGCTCGCCGACGGGTACGTGGGCCGGGCCGGTCTGACCGCGGAGCGGTTCGTCGCCGACCCGTCCGGGTCGGGCGGGCGGCTGTACCGCACCGGTGACGTGGTCCGCCGCGACGTCGACGGCCGGCTCCACTACCTCGGCCGGGTCGACGACCAGGTGAAGGTGCGCGGGTTCCGGATCGAGCCGGACGAGGTCCGGGCGGCGCTGGAGCAGCACGCCGAGGTCTCGGGCGCGGCCGTGCTGGCCGTGGACCATCCGGCCGGGGGCAGGTTCCTGGCGGCGTACGTGACCGCCGCCGCCGGTGCGGCGGCGGATGCCGAGGCCTTCGCGGAGGCCGTGCGGACGTTCGCCGGATCGGTGCTGCCGGACTACATGGTCCCCACGACGGTGATCCGCGTGGACACGTTCCCGGTCACCGCGAACGGCAAGCTGGACCGGGCGGCGCTGCCGGTGCCGGACCTGGGTGGAGGCGGTGGCCGGGCCGCGGAGTCCCCGACCGAGCGCGCGCTGGTGTCGGTGTTCCGCGACGTGCTGGCCCTGGCGCCCGCTGCCGGGCTGTCGGTCGACGACGACTTCTTCCGCCTGGGTGGCGACAGCATCCTGTCGATCCAGGTGGTGTCGCGGGCCCGGCGGCTCGGCGTGGTGGTGACCGCGGCGGAGGTGTTCACCGCGCGGACGGTCGCGGCTCTGGCGGAGCTGTCGGACGGGCGGGCCGGGGCTCCGGTCGCGGCCGTGGGAGTGGTCGCGGAGTCGGGGCTGTGGCCGATCGCCGCGTCCGCGGTGGACGACCCCGGGTTCGGGGCGTTCACACAGTCGTCGGTGTTCACCACCCCGGCCGGGCTCGACGAGGACCTGTTGGGGCGGGTGCTGGGCCGGGTGGTCGAGCACCACCCCGCCCTGCGGGGCCGCCTGGTCCGCGGTGACGGTGCGGTCCGGTTCGAGATCCGGGACCCCGGTGCCGTGGTCGTGGGGGACCGGTTGACGGTCGAGCCGTTCGACGGCTGGGTCGGGCGGGTCGACGAGCTCACGGCGGAGCTGTCGGAGTCGCTGGACCTCGAGGCCGGTGTGCTGTGGCGGGCCGTGTGGTTCCCGGGCGACGCCGAGGGGCGCCTGCTGCTGGTCGTTCACCACCTCGTCGTGGACGGGGTGTCGTGGCGGATCCTCGGCGACGACCTGCGCCACGCCTGGGAGATCGAGACCGGGCGCGGCACCGACGCGCTGACGCCGGTCGGGACGGGTCTGCCCGCCTGGTCGGCGGCCCTCGCCGCCCGCGCTGCGGACGCGGACGTCACGGCGCAGGCCGACCACTGGGCCGGTGTGGTGTCCGGCGTGGATCCGTTGCTGGGGTCGCGGGCGCCGGACCCGGCCCGGGACACCTACGCGACCGTCGGCCGGGTCGAGGTGTCGGTCCCGGCGGAGGTCACCCGTGCGGTCCTGACCGCGGTCCCGCACGCGTTGTCCGCGGGGGTCGACGACGTCCTGCTGGGTGCGTTGACGGTCGCGGTCGGCGCGTGGCGGGCGGAGAAGGGTGTGGACCACCGGCGGGTGCTGGTGGGTCTGGAGGGTCACGGCCGGGAGGAGACGCTGGTCCCGGGCAGTGACCTGTCCCGGACGGTCGGCTGGTTCACGACCTGGTACCCGGTCGCGCTCGACACCGGCGAGATCGACCCGGTGGCGGCGGTGTCCGGCCCGGATGCCGCGGCCGATGCGGTGCTGCGCGTCAAGGAGCACCTCCGCGCTGTCCCGGCCCGCGGCATCGGGTACGGGCTCGTGGGTCCCGCGCTTCCGGAGGGGAACCGCCCGCAGATCGGCTTCAACTACCTGGGGCAGTTCTCCACCGCCGATGCCGGCGGTGCGTGGGCCGCCGCGCCCGAGCGCCCGGGACTGCAGGCGCACCTCCCCGAGGATCTCCCGCTGCCCGCCGTGATCGACGTCAACGTCGCCGCCGTGCCGGACGGCACCGGCGGGCAGGTGCTGACGGGTGTCGTCTCCTACGCGGCGGGGATCGTCGGCGAGATCGACGTCCGCGAGATCGTCGACCTGTGGGTCGAGGCGCTCACCACCCTGCACGCCCGCACCCCCCGCGGGATCCGCCGCTCCCCGTCCGACCTCACCGCGCGCGGCCTGACCCAGGCCGACGTCGACGGGTGGGAGGCCCGCTACGGCCACCTCGCGGACGTGCAGCCGCTGACGCCGCTGCAGCAGGGCATCGCCTTCGAGGCGATCATCGGAGGGTCGGGTGTCGGCGCCTCGGTCGGCGTGGACGTCTACACCACCGAGACCGTCCTGCACCTCGACGGCGACCTCGACGTCGACCGGCTGCGGCGCGCGCTCGACGCCGTGCTCGACCGGCACCCGCACCTGCGGGCGGCGATCGCGGCCACCGGGTCGGGGGAGCACGTCGCCGTGATCCCCGTCGACGTCGAGGTGCCGCTGACGGTCCTCGACGCGTCCGGTGCCCCGGACCCGGCGGCGGCCCGCCGGCAGGCGGCGGACGCCGCCCGCGCCGTGACCTTCGATCTCGCGTCCGCGCCGCTGCTGCGCACGACCGTCGTCACGACGGCGCCGCGGGAGCACGCGGTCGTCCTCACGATGCACCACGTCCTCGCGGACGGCTGGTCCATGCCCCGGTTCGTCCGGGAGCTCCTGGAGGCGTACGGATCCCCGGGGGCCGCGCGCACGGGCACCACCGGAGCCGATCCCGCGTACCTCGCCTTCCTGCGCCGGCTCGACGACCGTGACCGTCCCGCGACGACCGCGGCGTGGACGCGCGCGCTGGCCGCGGTCGAGGAGCCCACGCTCCTCGCCCCCGGCGCCGCGCCGGTGTCCGAGGGGTTCCCCGAGGAGATCGCGTTCGCGGCCGACGCCGACACCACCGCAGCGCTGACCGCCGTCGCGCGGAGCGCGGGGTCGACGCTGAACAGCGTCGTGCAGACGGCGTGGAGCGTGTTCCTGTCCACCGTCACCGGGCAGGACACCGTGGTGTTCGGGTCGACCGTGTCGGGCCGCCCCGCCGACATCGACGGCATCGAGGACGCGATCGGGCTGTTCATCAACACGATCCCCACCCCGGTCACCGTCGACGGCACCGCGGGCCTGGCCGAGCTCGTCCGGCGGGTGCAGGACCAGAACACCCGCCTGCTCGAGCACCACCACGCCCCGCTGTCGGAGCTGCAGCGGCTCGCCGGGCACAGCCCGCTGTTCGACACGATCGTCGTCTACGAGAACTACCCGCTGGACGGGAGCGACATCGGCCGCTCCCACGGCGGCGTCCGGCTCCGCGACGTCACCGGCCGCGACGCGACCCACTACCCCCTCGCCCTGGCCGTCATCCCCGGTGCGACCGGGATCGCGTTCCACCTCACCTACCGGGCCGACCTCCTCGGCGCGGCCACGGCGCAGCGGTACGCGGCCGCCTTCCGGGGGATCCTGGAGACGATCGCGACGGAGCCCGAGCGGCGGATCGCCGACCTGCGCACCCTCCTGCCCGCCGACGAGCGCGACCTCGCGGCCTGGTCCACCGGACCCGTCGTGGGCGGGTCCGACACGACGCTGGACGCACTGCTGCGTGCGCAGGCGGCCCGCACCCCGGAGGCGGTCGCCGTCGTGGGCGACGACGGCCACGCGGTCACGTACGCGCAGTTCGACGCGCGGGTCAACGCCCTCGCGCACGTCCTGGTGGCGCGTGGCGTCGCGGTCGGCGACCGGGTGGGGATCGTCCTGCCCCGCAGCGCCGACCTCCTCGTCGCGGTGGTCGCCGCCGTCCGAGCCGGCGCCGCCTACGTGCCCGTCGACCCGCAGTACCCGGCCGAGCGGATCGGCTCCGTCCTCGACGACGCCGACCCGGCCGTCGTGCTGACGGACTCACGCACGTCCGCCGCACTCGACCGCGCTCGGCCGGTCGTCGAGATCGACCACCGCGGCGTCGCGGACGCGCTCGACGCCGGCCGCGTCGGGCCGCCCGTGCTCGCACGGCCCCTCGTGCCCGCCGACACCGCGTACGTGATGTTCACGTCCGGCACCACGGGCCGCCCCAAGGGCGTCGCCGTCCCGCACCGGGCCATCGCGAACCTGATCGCCTGGCGGCAGTCCACGTTCCCGCTGGCCGCGGGCGACCGCGTGCTGCAGAAGTCGTCCGTCGGGTTCGACGTGTCGGTCCCCGAGATCTTCTGGCCCCTCGCCGTGGGTGCCGTCGTCCGGCTGATCCGCGCCGGGGGTGAGAAGGACGGCGCCTACCTCGCCGACCTGCTCCGCACCGAGCGCTTCGGGTACGCCGACTTCCTGCCGACGGTCGTCGGCGCGCTCACCGCGGGCGGCGACGACCTGTCCTCGCTGCGGGTCGACCACGTCACGGTCGGCAGCGAGAGCGTCCCGCCCCGGGTCGCGCGGGCCCTCACCGCTGCGGGGCGCGCGGTCTGGAACATGTACGGGCCCACCGAGGCCGCCGTCGAGATCGCCGGGTACGACGTCGCCGGGCTCCCCGCCGACGCGACCACGACCCCGATCGGCCGCCCCCTGCCCCACTCGTCGTTCCGCGTGCTCGACACGTGGCTGCGCCCGGTCGCCCCCGGCACACCCGGCGAGCTGTACCTCGGGGGAGCCCAGCTCGCCCAGGGGTACCTCGGCCGTCCCGCCCTGACCGCGGAGCGGTTCGTCGCCGACCCGTCCGGTGGCGCGGGGGAGCGGCTGTACCGCACCGGTGACGTGGTCCGCTGGAACGACGACGGCCAGCTCGAGTACCTCGGCCGGGTCGACGACCAGATCAAGGTGCGCGGCTTCCGGATCGAGCCGGACGAGATCCGCACCGCGCTCGAACTGCACCCCGACGTGTCGGGGGCCGTCGTGCTCGCGCTCGACCATCCGGCCGGCGGGAAGCAGCTCGCCGCGTACGTCACGGGGCCGGACTCACCGGACGTGGAGACAGCACTGCGGGCGTACCTCGCCGCCCGCCTGCCGGAGTACATGGTGCCCGCCGCGATCCTGGTCGTGGACGCGTTCCCGACGCTCGCGAACGGCAAGGTCGACCGCCGCGCGCTCCCCGCACCCGAGCTGGGCGGCGGCGGTGGGCGTGCGGCCGAGTCGGAGACCGAGCGGGTCGTCGCCGCGGTGTTCCGCGACGTGCTCCGCCTGCCCGCGCACGTCGACCTCGGCGCGGACGACGACTTCTTCCGCCTCGGCGGCGACTCGATCCTGTCGATCCAGGTCGTGTCCCGGGCCCGGCGCGCGGGTGTCGTCGTCTCGGCCGCGGAGGTCTTCACCGTGCGCACGGTCGGCGGGCTGGCCGCGCTGGCCGACGGCCGGGCCGGGACCGCGAGCGCATCCCTCCCTGAGGTGTCCGACTCGGTCCTGCTGCCCATCGCGGCGCAGCACGTCGGCGAGCCCGGGTTCGCGTCCTTCACGCAGTCGTTCGTGTTCGTGACCCCGCCGCAGCTCACCGCCGACCGGCTCGAGCGGATCCTGGCGCGCGTCGTCGACCATCACGGCGCCCTGCGCGGGCGACTCGTCCGCGACGACACAGGATGGCGGTTCCGCGTCGAGGAGCGCACGGCGACGCACGTCGCCGACCGCCTGAGCGAGGAGGCCGCCTGGTCGCCGGACCGCCTGCGATCCGCCACCGAGCGCCTCTCGCTGGACCTGGACCCCGAGGGGGGCGTGCTCTGGCGCGCCGCCCGGTTCCCCGGTGACGACGACGGGGCCTCCACCGGACGCCTGCTGCTCGTGGTCCACCACCTCGTCGTGGACGGGGTCTCCTGGCGGATCATCGGCGACGACCTGCGCCACGCCTGGGAGCTGGAGACCGGCGCGGTGACGGAACCGCTGCCGCCGACCGGCATGAGCGTCACGACCTGGGCGGAGGCGCTCGCGCGCCGCGCCGCGGACGACGACGTCGTCGGGCAGCTCGCGCACTGGACCGCCGCGACGGCCGACGCGGGAGCGCCGCTCGGCACCCGGCCGCTCGACCCGGCCGTGGACACCTATGCAGTGGCGGGGGCGGTCCCGCTTGAGGTCTCCGCCGAGGTGACCGGATCGCTCCTGGTCGACCTGCCGTGGCTGCTGACGGCGGGCGTCGACGACGTCCTGCTCGGCGCACTCACCAGCGCGGTCGGCGCCTGGCGCGCCACCCGTGGCACCGAGCAGGGCGCGGTGCGCGTGGGGCTGGAGGGCCACGGCCGCGAGGAGTCGCTGGTCCCGGGCAGCGACCTGTCGCGCGCGATCGGGTGGTTCACCGCCTGGTACCCCGTCTCGCTGTCCACCGACGACGTCGATCCCACCGCCGCGGTCGCGGACCCTCGTGCCGGGGCCGACGCGGTCCTCCGGGTCAAGGAGCACCTGGCCCGCGTCCCCGCCACGGGCGTCGGGTTCGGGCTGCTGCGCCACGTCAACCCGGACACGCGCGGCGCCCTCGCGAGCGGCGCGGCTCCGCACATCGGGTTCAACTACCTCGGCCGGTTCACGGCGACGCCGCAGGCACAGCAGCCGTGGGACAACGCGGCGGACGCCGCCGGTGTCGACGGGTACGTCGCCGGGGAGCTGCCGCTGCCCGCGGCGCTCGACGTCAACGTCGAGGCCGTCGACTCCGGGGACGGTCCCGTCCTGCGCGGCACGCTCACCTACGCGACGGGCCTGCTCACCGAGGCCGACGCCGCGGAGCTGGCCGCGCTCTGGACGCGCGCGCTCACGACGCTGCACGACTACGCCCGCGGCACCCGGGCCGTCCGCCGCTCCGCCTCCGACCTCACCGCGGACGGCGTCGGCGCCCACGACATCGAGGTGTGGGAGGACCGCTACGGCCCGCTGAGCGACGTCCAGCCGCTGACCCCGCTCCAGGAGGGCCTCGCGTTCCAGGCGGGGCTCGCCGCCGAGGACGTCGACGTCTATGTCGTGCAGAGCGTCTTCCACCTCTCCGGGCCCGTCGACGCCGGTCGGCTGGAGACGGCACTGGGCCGCGTGCTGGAGCGGTACCCGAACCTGCGCGCCGGGATCGCGCCGCTCGCGGGCGGCGCTTCCGTCGCCGTCATCCCCGAGACGGTCGCGATCCCGTTCCGGGTCGTCCACGACGTCGCCGAGCCCGCGGAGCGCGTGCGACAGGTCGCCGACGAGGACCGCCTGACGCCCTTCGAGCTCGACCGGCCCCCGCTCGTGCGCGCGGCCCTGGTCAGCGGAACGGACACCGAGCACCAGTTCGTCCTGACGCTGCACCACGTCCTCGTCGACGGGTGGTCCACCCCGCTGCTGATCACGGCGCTGTTCGAGGCGTACGCCGATCCCGGGCGGCGCCCCGAGCCCGAGACCGCCTACCGGGAGTTCCTGACCTGGCTCGGTCGTCGCGACCGCGCCCGGTCCGAGGCCGCCTGGACCCGCGCGCTGGAGCCGGTGACCGGAGCCACGCTCGTGGCGGGGCGCCCCGGGATCGGTGTCACCGAGTCCACCCTGGCCGTCGTCGACGGCGGGGTGGGCGCCGCGGCGTTCGGGGAGCTGTCCGGCCTCGACGCCGGGGCCACGATCAACACCGTCGTCCAGACGGCGTGGGGCATCGCGCTCGGCGAGCTGCTCGGGGAGGAGACCGTCGTCTTCGGCGTGATCGTCTCCGGGCGCCCGGCGGACGTCGACGGGATCGAGGACGCCGTCGGCCTGTTCATCAACACGATCGCCACGCCCGTGACGGTCCGCGACGGCCTCGCGTTCTCGGAGCTGGTCTCCCGGCAGCAGGAGCAGAGCACCGCCCTGCTGGAGCACCATCAGGTCCCGCTGTCGGACCTGCACCGGATCGCGCGGCAGACCCCGCTGTTCGACAGCCTCGTCGTCTACGAGAACTACCCCGCCGACGCGGAGAGCCGGGACCGCGTCGAGCGGGCCACGGGCTTCGCCGTGCGCGACGTGGCGGGCAGCGACGCGACGCACTACCCCGTCACCCTCATCGTCGAGCCCGGCGGGACCCTGGGCCTGCGCGTGGCGTACATGCCCTCGCTGGTGTCGCGGGAGACGGCGGAGCGCCTGCTGGAGACGACGCGGCTCGTGCTGGAGCACGGGGCGCGCTCCCCGCGCCTGAGGGTCGCCCACCTGCGCGAGCTCGTCCGCGTCGCGCGGACGGCCGCGTCCCCGGACGGGGCGCCGCACGCGGGCTACCGACTCCCGCTCGCCGGGTTCGGCATCGGGGACGCGGACCTGTGGCGCGCCGCCGTCACGCAGGTCTCGCACGCACTCTCCGCACCGGCCTGCCTCGCGGTCGACGAAGCGGGTGCCGGCTGGATCGTCACCGACGCGACGCCGAACCCCGGGGCGCTCGACGTCGTCGCCGACCTCCTGCCCGCCCTCGTGGCGGCGTACCGGGCGGGGGCGGTCCTCGAGGTCGTGCCCGCCCCGGACGCCGGGGCCGTCGGGGACTCCTCGGACGAGGCGCTGGAGGCGATCCTCGACGACCCGTTCTGGGAGGACTGGCTGGACGCCTTCGTCGATGTCGCGCCCGTCGAGCTGCCGCGCCGCGCGGGCGGCGAGGACCGCGGCCGCTGCGGTGTCGCGGCCTCGCGCGGGTCGGTCCGGGAGGCCGCCGCGCCCGCCGACGAGCGGGCGTCGGCGATCGGGGCGCTGCTGCGCGCACTCGGTCCCGACCTCGCCGACGGTGCCGTCGTCGAGATCGAGGAACCGGCGCGCCCGTCCGCGACCCGGCGGTTCCCGGTCGCGGTCGGCGGGGCCCCGTCGGGAGCCGACGCCGGCCTCGCGTGGGAGCCCCGGCACGCCGACGAGCACGCGATGCTGCTCGCGAGCCCGGTCTTCGCCCGCTACCTCGACGACGTGCCCGAGCCCGTCCTGCGCATCGGCGTGTTCCGCACCGGAGCCCGGCCGCTGGCGGACGACGGGCACCCCGACGACGTCGGGGTGAGCGCACGGATCCTCGTCGGGCCCGACGAGGAGCTGACCGTCGAGGTCCGCGTCGCGCCCGGCGTCGACCTCGACGCGCCCGCCGTCGCCGCCGCCCTCGCCGCCGACCTCGACGAGTACGGGCTCGCCCTGCTGCCCCTCCTGGCGCAGGCCGGGCCGACCCTGCGCCGCGTCGACCGGTTGCCGATCACGGCCGCCGAGGCCGAGCAGGTGCGGGCCCGGTACGGGACCGACGCCGAGGTGCTGCCGCTCTCCCCGCTGCAGAGCGGCCTGCTCTACCACATGGTCCGCGCGCGCGAGACCGACGACCACCACGCCTACGTCTCGCAGGTCACCCGCGAGCTGACGGGCTCCGTCGACCCCGCCCGCATGGCGGACGCGATCGCGACCGTGCTGGGCCGCTACCCGAACCTGTCCGCCGGGTTCGTCGCGCTCGGCGAGGGGGAGGTGCAGGTCCTCCCGGCCCGGGGGCCCCTCCCGTTCCGGGTCGTCCTGCGCGACGGCCGGCACACGACGGACGCGGAGGCGTTCTTCGCGGCCGAGCGCACGGCGCCGTTCGACCACGAGGAGCCGCCGCTGCTGCGGTTCGTCCTCCTGGAGCGGGCCGCGTCCGAGTGGACGCTCGCGATGACCTTCGAGCACATCCTCATGGACGGCTGGTCGCTGAACCTCGTGATGGGGGAGATCCTCTCGATCTACGGCGACCCGACGTACGCCGACCGCACCCCCGCCGCGTCGTTCCGCACCTACCTCGACTGGCTCGCCGGCCGCGACGGCGACGCGGCCCGCTCCGCGTGGCGCGACTACCTCGCCGACCTGCCCGGCCCGTCGGTGATCTGGGCGGAGGGTGGAGACCTCACGGGCGACCGGATCGAGACCGGCGAGGTCCACCGGGACCTCGCCGCCGTGGAGGCCGCGCGGGTGTACGCCGCCGCGCGCGAGGCGCGGGTGACGGTCGGCACGCTGCTGCAGGTCGCGTGGGGTATCGCGCTGGGGCGGCTCACCGGCAGCGGGGACGTGGTCTTCGGCAACACCGTGTCCGGCCGACCGCCCGAGCTCGACGACGCCGAGCGGATCGTCGGCCTGCTGTTCAACACGCTGCCGATGCGGGTGCGCCTCGACCCGTTCGAGACCCTCGCCGACATGCTGGCCCGGGTGCAGGGCGAGCAGGCGGAGGTCATCGACCACCTCTACGCCTCGCTCAGCGACATCCAGGACGACGCCGGTGTCGGCGCGCTGTTCGACACGCTGTTCGTCGTCCAGAACTTCCCGTACCGCGCCGCCGGGGCCGACTCCGCCGCCGCGGCCGACCACGACGCGGCGGTGACCGGCGGCGGCCTGAACGACGCCACGCACTACCCCGTGACGTTCGCGGTGAACCCGTGGATGGACGGTGACCGGGCGTCGGTGCACGTCCGGCTGTCGTTCCGGCGCGACGCCTTCGACGACGCCGCCGCGCAGACGTTGTGCGAGCGCTACGTCCACGTGCTGCGTTTCCTCGTGGACCACCTCGACGAGCCGGTGGGCCGCGTCCCCGCGCTGCTGCCCGGAGAGGAGGTCCGCGCAGGCGCGGTGACCGACCCCCCGGTCGACGAGGTGACCGTCGCCGGCCTGCTGGAGGAGCGGGTGGGGCGCTCGCCCGACCGGATCGCGCTCGTCGCGCGCGGGCGCCGGTTCACCTTCGCGGAGTTCGCCGCCGAGGTGCACCGGTACGCGCGTCTCCTGATCGAGCGCGGCGTCCGCCCCGAGCACCGGGTCGCGCTGCTGCTGCCGCGCGACGAGCGCATGGTCGTCGCCATGTTCGCGGTGTTCGCGGTCGGCGCGGCCTACGTGCCCGTCGACGCCGAGCACCCCGACGACCGGATCGCGCACATGCTCGACGTCGCACGGCCCACCGTCACCCTCGTCACCGACCGGGACGCCGCGCGCCCCGGGTCGGGGGCGGGCGACGTCGTGAACCTGGACGACGCCGCGGTGCGCGACCGGATCGCCGCCCTGCCCGCGTCCGCGATCACCGCGGCCGAGCGCGGGGGCGGGGTCTCGCTCGACCACCTCGCGTACATCATCTTCACGTCCGGTTCGACGGGCCGCCCCAAGGGTGTCGCGATCGGCTACCGCGGCCTGACGAACATGTACGCCAACCACGTCGAGAAGATCTTCGACCGCGTCGTCGCGCACCAGGGCGGCCGCAGCATGCGGATCGCGCACACCACGTCGTTCTCCTTCGACGCCTCGTGGGAGCAGCTGTTCTGGATGCTGAACGGCCACGAGGTGCACGTCATCGACGAGGAGCTGCGGCGCGAGCCCGAGCGCCTCCTGGCCCACTACGACGCCGAGCACATCGACGGCTTCGACGTGACCCCGTCCTACGGGCAGCTGCTCGTGGACCAGGGGATGCTGGACCGCGACCGCCCGACGGGCCGATCGGTGGCCGCCGACGGCGAGGGCGTCGTCTTCGTCTCCCTCGGCGGCGAGGCCGTGCCCGAGCGGCTCTGGCAGCAGCTGCGCGACGCGCCGGGTGTGGAGGCCTACAACCTCTACGGGCCGACGGAGTACACGATCAACGCGCTCGGGGCCGACCTGGCCGACAGCCCGACGTCGAGCGTCGGCACGCCGATCCTCCACACCCGCGCCTACATCCTCGACACGAGCCTGCAGCCCGTGCTCGACGGCGTCGCGGGCGAGCTGTACCTCGCGGGCGCGGGCGTCGCCCGCGGGTACTGGGAGCAGCCCGCCGCCACCGCCGAGCGCTTCCCGGCCTGCCCGTGGGAGCCGGGCGCGCGGATGTACCGCACGGGGGACCTGGCGCGGTGGACCGCCCGGGGCGACATCGAGTACCTCGGCCGCACCGACGACCAGGTGAAGATCCGCGGGTACCGCATCGAGCCGGGGGAGGTCGCCGACGTGCTGGTGGCCGACCCGCAGGTGGCGCGCGCCGCCGTGGTCGCCCGCAGGGACGCCTCCGGGGCCACGCAGCTGCACGGCTACGTCGTGCCCGCCGCGGGGCTGCCGTCCTCGGTCGACCTCGACGCCGTGCGCGCCCGCGCGCGCGCCACACTGCCCGACTACATGTTGCCCGCGGGCCTCGCCGCGGTCGCGCAGATCCCGCTGACGGTCAACGGAAAGGTCGACGCCCGGGCGCTGCCCGCGATCGAGGTGGCCGGTGCGGAGCACACCCCGCCGCGCACCCCGACGGAGCAGCTGCTCGCCAGGGCGGCCGCGGAGCTGCTCGGGCTCGACCGGTACTCGGTGGCCGCGAACTTCTTCGAGAGCGGGGGCAACTCCCTGCTCGCGATGCGCCTGGTCGCGCGGGTCAACGCGGTGCAGCGTCCGGACGGGGGTGACCACGGCCTGCTGGTCCGCGACGTCTTCGCCCACCAGACGGTCGTGGCACTGGCCGAGCACCTCGACGGGTGGTCGGGCACGGCGGGCCCGACGGTGGGCGAGGCGATGCTGCTCCCGCTGCGCGAGGTCCCGGGCGACACGACGCTGTTCTGCTTCCACGAGTACACGGGCGTCGCCACGATGTACTCGCACCTCGTGCCGCTGCTCCCCGCCGACTGGTCGGTGTACGGCATCCAGGATCCGGTGCACGGCGGCGCGGACGTCGACTTCGCGGACTTCGCGGAGGCCTGCCGCGCGTACGCCGACGCGGTCGTGTCGCAGCGGCCGGAGGGCCCGTACGACCTGCTCGGCTGGTCCTACGGCGGGCATCTCGCGTACGGCGTCGCCCAGGAGCTGGACCGGCGTGGCCTGGGGGTGCGCGCCCTCGCGATCATCGACGCGATCCCGATCGCCGACGGGCCGCTGCAGGAGGACGTCGAGCCGGTCACGGTGACGATGGCCGACCTGCGGAGCGACACCGGGCTGCAGGACCGGATCGCCGCGACGATCGAGGAGGAGGTCGGACCCGAGCTGGGTGAGCGGATGTTCGGCGGCCTCGACGCCACGCAGCGCCGCGCGATCGCGGTCGCGGCGACCCGCGTCGACCTGCTGCTGACCGCTCCGACGGACGGCCGCCTCGACGTGCCGGCGCTACTGGTCGCGGCGGCGGGCGAGGACGACCGCCCCGATTCCTACACCGCGCAGCTGGAGGGCATGTGGTCCGCGTTCCTGCCGCGGCTGGAGACCGTGCGGGTGGACACCCCGCACTCCGAGATCGTGCTCGGCGCAGGTCAGGCGCAGCGCTGGGTGCCCGCGTTCGTCGACCTGGCCGACCGTTCCCCCGTTCCGACAGAAGGAGTCGAACACCGATGAACCCCCGAACCCCGATCATTCTCAGTGCCGAGCAGGTGGCGGCCGACGTCGCCGACGTCCTGTTCGCCGAGGTGGCCGACCTCGACGGCGAGTCGGACCTCCGCGACCAGGGCATGGACTCCGTGCGGGTCATGGAGCTGGTGGAGAAGTGGCGCGGCGACGGGATCGAGGGGCTCGACTACGTCGTGCTCGCCGAGGATCAGCGGCTCGCGCGCTGGGCCGCGGTGCTCGCCGGGCTCCAGGGCGTGGGCGAACCCGCGGGATGAGCGGTCACCGCGTCCTGCAGCCGACCGGCGAACCGCGCCAGGGCCTCCGCGCCCTGGCGTGCGACCTCGTGCGGCGGACGCGTGCGGTACCCGGGGTTGAAGATCTCCAGCGACAGCGGCCCCGCGTAACCCGCGGACACGACCGACGCAACGGGGGTCAGCAGGTCCATCTCGCCCTCGTCCGGGAAGCACCGGTGCCCGCGGCTCCACGAGACGAGGTCCAGGGCGAGCCAGGGGGCGTCGGCGAGCTGGAGGAACCCCACCGCGCCGTCGGGCAGCAGTTCCAGGTCGGCGGTGGTCTCGCCGCCCGCGAGGAGGTGGAACGTGTCGACGACGAGCGACAGGCCCGGGTGCGCCGCGGTCCGCACCGCGTCCCACGCGTCGGTGACGCGGTTGATGTGCGTGCCCCACACCAGTGCCTCGAACGCGACCTCCATCCCGTCCTCGGCCGCGGCGTCGGTCAGTGCGACGAGCTGCGAGACCGAGAGGTCGCGGCTGGGGTCGGCGTCGTCGTCGGTGTTGGAGACGACGAGGATCGAGCGTGCGCCGAGCTCGCCCATCACCCCGAGGTGGTGCCGGAACCGCGTCAGCACGGCGCCGAACTCGTCGGGGGAGACCCCCTCCGCGCGCCGGAACGGCTGGTACAGGTCGATGGTCAGGCCGAGGTCCGCGCAGCGCTGCGCGCACACCGCCGGGGTCATCCCCGAGGTGCGCAGGTCGTCGTCGAGCAACTCGATGCCGTCGAATCCCGCGGCGGCGGCGGCATCCAGCTTCTGTTCGAGGCTCCCGCCCAGGGAAACCGTCGCCATGCACGTCGTGAGGGTGTTCATGCCTGGTGCGCTCATCTCCTGGGAGAAGTTAGGTAAGCTTACCCTATATGGGTCACCAGGGGCCTGCATAGGAGTCGGGTCGTGCGGCGTCAGAGCGTGCAGCGGGCGTCGGCGGGCTTTCGGGCGATGACGTGGATCAGGTGCTCTCCGCACTGCGCCCGCCGAGGTGGGCGGCGAGGTGCCGCTCGATCGCGCGGAAGAGCCTGACCTGGTTCTCCGGGTTGTCGAACCCGTGGCCCTCGTCCTGCGCCACGAGGTACTCGACCGGCACACCGCGGGCGCGCAGCGGGGCGACGATGTTGTCGGACTCGGACTGCACGACGCGGACGTCGTTGGCGCCCTGGGCGACCAGCAGCGGGGTGCGGATCCGGTCGACCAGGGTGACCGGCGACCGGCGGCGCATGTCGGCCAGGGCCTCGGGGTCGTCGGGGTCGCCGACGTAGGCGATCCAGTTGTTGGTCATGTTCGCCCGCACGAACGGGGGCAGCGCGGACAGGAAGCTCGCGAGGTCGGAGATGCCGACGTAGTCGACGGCGGCGGCGAACCTCTCCGGCGTGACGGTGACCCCGACGAGTGCTGCGTAGCCGCCGTAGGAGCCGCCGACGATGCCGAGGCGGTCCGGGTCGGCATACCCCTGCGCGACCGCCCACTCGACGGCGTCGATCAGGTCGTCGTGCATCGCGCCCGCGAACTCGCCGATCGCCGCGGTCAGGTGCCGGCGCCCGTAGCCGGTCGACCCCCGGAAGTTCACCTTCAGCACGGCGTAGCCGCGGTTGGCCAGGAACTGCACCGCCGCGGTGTAGCCCCAGGTGTCGTGCATCCACGGCCCGCCGTGCACGAGCAGTACCAGCGGCAGGTTCCGCGGCTCGACGCCGACCGGCAGGGTGAGGAAGGCGTGCAGTGGCAGGCCGTCGCGGGCCGGGAACCGGACCGCGGTCGTCGATGGGTTGTCGGCGGGGTCGCGGCTCCCGTCGCGGAACAGCAGGCGGGCGTCGCCGCTGGTGTGGTCGTAGAACCACGTCGTCGGGGGTTCGCGGTCGTGGATGAAGGTCGCGACCCAGCGCTGCTCGTCGAGATCCGAGCTCACCCAGCCCAGCACGCCGTCGGTGAGCTGCTCCAGAGCGGTCTGGATCTCGGCGAAGTGCGGGTCGATCGCCACGACCTGTGGCCGGTCGCCGGTGAAGCGGGCGGCGATGACCTCGCCGGTGCGCCGGCTGGCGAACACGGTCGGCGGCAGGGTGTCGGCGACGGAGCTGAGCGTGTCGAGGCTGTGCCCCTCCATGGCGGCGACGACGGTCCGCCCGCCGGTGTCGCGGTCCAGGCGCACCAGGCACAGGTCGTCGGACCCGTGGTAGTCGCCGAGCAGGGCGCCGCTGCCGTCGGGAAGGGGGAGGAGGAACACCCCCATCGGGTGCTCGGGGCCACCGAGTCGGTGCAGCAGGCGCCGCTCGGCGGTGTCGCGGTCGACCGCGAAGACCTCGTGGGTGCCGTCGTCGGCGCGCGAGATGAACCAGGTCGCCGCGCCGTCGCGGTCGAGGAGGAAGAACTCGGACGGGTCGGTGCGCTCGACCAGCGGGGTGGTCTCGCCGGTGGCCAGGTCGATGCGGAACACGTCGACGTAGAGCGGGCGGGGGTTCATCCAGACGATCGCGGTGCCGGGCACCGTGGTCTCGGTGTCGGCGGCGAACACGCGCGATCCGGGGCCCATCGGGGTGAGGTCGACGGCGGGCTCGTCCGGGGTGTCGAGGTCGACCCGGTAGAGGTGCCAGTCCTCGTTGCCGTCGGTGTCCTGCAGGTACAGCAGCCGGCGCGGGTCGTCGGTCCAGTAGTAGGTGGTGATCCCGCGCCGGGTGTCGCGGGTGACGCACACCGCGTCCTCGTGGGTCTCGTCGATGCCGCGCACCCAGACCTGGCGCCGCCCGTGGGCCGGGGCCAGGTAGGCGATCCGCGTCCCGTCGGCGGACAGCGACGGCGCGGCGAACTCGGGGTCGGCGAACAGGTCGTCGAGGTCGATCAGGGCGGGCATGATCACTCCGGTCCGGTGTCGGGGGTGGAACCGTGCTGCGACCCCCACGGAACACCGTGCCGCTGCGGCACGGTCAAGCTCCACACGATCGGAGGACCGTCGGTGATCTCGACGGCGGCCGGGACGACCGGCAGTGGCGGCTCGGCGACCGCCCGGGCGCCGACCGCGTGCGGGAGTGCCGGATCGGGATCGGGCGCCTCGGCCGTCCCGGCGGCGGACCGACCTGGGAACCGGGGGCGTACGCCGCACTCTCCGGCTCCTCCAACGTATAGCGCACCGGGGGTCTTGCGGCAAGACCCCCGTCGTGCCGCAGACTCTCCCGCCGATGCCCAGGACCTGGGGAGACGGGGGAATCGATGATTGACGTGATCGTGGCGGGCGGTGGCCCGACGGGGCTGCTGCTGGCCGCCGAACTGCGGCTGCACGACGTGCGGGTGGTCGTGTTGGAGCGGGACGCGGAGCCGACGAGGGTGGTGCGCTCGCTGGGCCTGCACGCGCGCAGCATCGAGGTGCTCGACCAGCGGGGGCTGTTGGAGCGGTTCCTCGAGCACGGCACGCGGTACCCGGTCGGCGGGTTCTTCGCCGGCATCACCGCGCCCGCGCCGGAGGGGCTGGACACCGCGCACGGCTACGTCCTCGGCATCCCGCAGCCCGTCACCGACCGGCTGCTCGCCGAGCACGCCGCCGAGGTCGGGGCGGAGGTGCGGCGCGGGTGCGAGCTGGTCGGGATCGCCCAGGACGACGACGGCGTGTCCGTCGAGCTGGCCGACGGCTCGACGCTGCGCTCGCGCTACCTCGTCGGCTGCGACGGCGGGCGCAGCACGGTGCGCAAGCTGCTCGGCGTCGGCTTCCCCGGGGAGGCCACCCGGATCGAGACGCTGCTGGGGGAGATGGAGGTCGGCGTGCCGCCCGAGACGGTGGCCGCGGTGGTGGCGGAGGTGCGGAGGACGCGGCGGTGGTTCGGCGTCGGGCCGATCGGGGACGGGGTGTTCCGCGTCGTCGTGCCCGCGGAGGGACTGGCCGGGGACCGCACCCCGCCGACGCTCGACGAGGTCGCGCGGCGGCTCCGCGCCGTCGCCGGCACCGACTTCGGCGTGCACTCCCCGCGCTGGCTCTCCCGCTTCGGCGACGCCACCCGGCTGGCCGAGCGCTACCGGACCGGCCGGGTGCTGCTCGCCGGAGACGCCGCGCACGTCCACCCGCCGGTGGGCGGGCAGGGGCTCAACCTCGGCCTCCAGGACGCGTTCAACCTGGGCTGGAAGCTGGCCGCCGAGGCGAACGGGTGGGCGCCGGAGGGGCTGCTGGACAGCTACCACTCCGAGCGGCACCCGGTCGCCGCCGACGTGCTGGCGAACGTGCGCGCCCAGACCGAGCTGATGTCCGTCGAGCCGGGGCCGCAGGCCGTGCGGCGGCTGCTGTCGGAGCTGATGGAGTTCCAGGAGGTCAACCGGTTCCTGACCGAGAAGATCATCGCTATCGGCATCCGCTACGACCTCGGCGACGACCATCCCCTCGTCGGCCGCCGGCTCCGTGACGTCGGGTTGGCGCGGGGGAGCCTCTACGGGCGGATGCACGGCGGCCGCGGACTGCTGCTCGACCGGACCGGCCGGCTGGCGGTGGGGGGCTGGGCGGAACGGGTCGACCACGTCGTCGACGGCGGTGCGGAACCGGACGTGCCCGCGGCGCTGCTGCGGCCCGACGGCCACGTGGTGTGGGTCGGGGAGGACCAGCAGGAGCTGGACGACCGGCTGGGCCGCTGGTTCGGCGACCGGGTGCCGGCCGGGTAGCCGACCGACGTTCGGGAAAGAGGACCTCCATGCGCGGCATCCGGCGCGGCGAGAGGCGTTCGGTCGTGTAGACCGACCTGACGTTTGGGTACGCTGGCGGTTCCCGACCGAGGAGCCGTCCATGCCCCGTCCCAGCCGCCGGCCGGAGATCCTGCTCGCCGCGGGCGAGGAGTTCCGCGAGCACGGCTACGAGAACGCGACGCTCGAGAGCATCGGTGCGCGGGTCGGCATCCTCAAGGGCAGTATCTACAACTACGTCGGGAGCAAGGAGGAGCTCCTCCTCGCCGTCGTCGAACAGCCGGCCAGGGCCCTGCTCGCGGAGCTCGACCTGCTGCGGGCCGACACGCACAGCAGCGTGACGGTGCGGTTGCAGGAGCTGATCCGGATGCAGGTCCGGATCTTCAGCGAGTGGTACCCGGCGGCGTTCGTCTACCTGCGCCACCTCGGCCACGTCGTGCAGTCGCCGAAGTTCGCCGAGTTCCGCGAGATGGACGGGCGCTACATGGCCGCGGTCGAGGGGCTGCTGGCCGAGGGGGCGGCGTCGGGGGAGTTCTCGCTCGCCGCGGAGCCGCGCACGGTCGCCCGCGCGATCGTCGGCATGCTCGACTGGATGCAGCACTGGTTCACCCCCCGCGGCGAGGTCGAGGACCTCGAGCTGGCCGACGAACTGTTCGCGATGGCGCTCGGCGGGTTGATCGCGGGGGGCAGCATGCGGGCGCTCAACCGGTCGCCCCGGCCGGCCCCCGCCGCGCCCACGCGCCCGTGAACGACCCCGTTCCCGCCTGGCGGCTCGACGGCCGGGTCGCCGTCGTGACCGGGGCGTCGTCGGGACTCGGGGCGTACTTCGCGAGGGTGCTCGCCGGTGCCGGTGCGGACGTCGTCATCGGGGCCCGGCGCACCGCCGAGCTGGCGACGGTGCGCGAGGCGGTGCTCGCGGCGGGCCGCCGGTGCGTCGCCGTCGCCGCCGACGTGACCGCCGCGGACGACTGCGCGGCGCTCGTCGCCGCGGCCGAGGAGCTCGGCGGCGTGCACGTCCTGGTCAACAACGCGGGGACGGGCTACGCGGCCCGGGCGGAGCGCGACGACCCGGACCGCGCCGCCCGGCTGATCGAGGTGAACCTGCTCGCCGCCTACCGGATGGCGGCGGCCGTCGGGCGGTCGATGATCGCCCGCGGGGTGGGCGGGTCGATCGTCAACATCTCCTCCGCGCTCGGCCTCGGGCCGGGCGACGTCCCGCAGGCCGCGTACTCCGCGTCGAAGGCCGGGCTGCTGGGGCTGACCCGCGACCTCGCCCAGCAGTGGTCGGGCCGCCACGGCATCCGCGTCAACGCGCTCGCGCCCGGGTTCTTCGAGTCCGAGCTGACGGCGCCGCTGCTGACCCGCGATGACGGGCTCGCGGCGGTCGTCGCCCGCACCCCGCTGGGCCGGGTCGGACGACTCGACGAGCTGGCCGGCCCGCTGCTGCTGCTCGCCTCCGACGCCGGTTCGTACATGACCGGCGCGACGCTGTGCGTCGACGGCGGGTGGACGATGCACTGACCGGAGCGGTCAGGGCCGGTCGAACACCACCGGGAAGCGCAGCATCCCGCGCGAGAGCAGCACCGGGTGCCAGCGCAGCTCGTCCTCGGCCGGCCGCAGCCCGGGCAGCCGCTCCAGCGCGCGGGGGATGGCGACGGCGGCCTCCAGCCGGGCGAGCGGCGCGCCGAGGCAGTAGTGCATCCCGACGCCGAAGCCCAGCTGTCGGCCCTGGCGGCGGGTGATGTCGAGCCGGTCCGGGTCCTCGAACACGGCCGGGTCCCGGTTGGCCGACGACGGGCACAGGAAGACCCGCTCGCCGCGGCGCAGCGTGCGCCCGCGCAGCTCCACGTCGTCGGCCATCAGCCGGGCGACGGTCTTGGCCGGCCCGTCGAAGCGCAGCAGCTCCTCCACCGCACCCCCGACGAGGGCCGGGTCGGCGGCGAGCAGCGCGCGCTGCCCGGGGTCGCGCAGCAGGGCCAGCAGCCCGCTGCCGATCAGGTTCGTCGTGGTCTCGTGGCCGGCGAACAGCAGCAGCACCCCGGTGGAGATGACCTCGTCCTGGCTCAGGGCGTCGTCGTCGTCGCGGGCGCTGATCAGCGCGGACAGCAGGTCGTCGGCGGGGTCGCGCTCGTGGTCGCGGACCAGGCCGGTGAGGTACTCGGTCAGCTCCGCCATGCCGTTGGCGCCCGCCGTGTGCCGGTTCGGGTCGCCCATGCCGCCGAAGACGAGCCCGGTGATCTGGTCGGACCAGTCCTTGAACCGGGGGTGGTCGCGCCGCGGCACGCCGAGCATCTCCGCGATGACGGCGGCGGTGAGCGGGTAGGCGTAGTCGGCGATCAGGTCGGTCGTGCCGGTGCCGGCGGCGAGTGCGGCGTCGAGCAGCTCGTCGGCGACGTCGACGACCCGCGCCCGCACCCGGTCGACCGCGCGCGGGGTGAACGCGCGGCTGAGCAGCTTGCGCAGCCGGGTGTGGTCGGGCGGGTCCTGGAACACCATCCAGTCCTCGAGGACGCCGAACGCGGCCCGGACCGCCGGGTCGGCGTCGGGGCCGTCGAGCTTGGCCCTGCGGTAGGGGGAGATGCGGTCGGAGGAGAACCGCGGGTCGCGCAGCGCGTCGGACACGTCGTCGAAGCGGGTGACGAACCAGGACCGGTACTTCTCGCTCCAGTGCACGGGATCGTGCTCGCGCAGCGCGGCGAGCAGCGGGTAGGGGTCGCGGACGGCGTCGTCGCCGAGCAGGTCCGCGCGGGCGAGGTCGATCGACGCGCTCACGGTGCCTCCAACACGGCGACGACGCAGGCGTTGCCGTCGAGGACGGACACGCCGCCGCCCATGGTCTCGACGACGCCGATGCGGGCGCCCTCGACCTGGCGGCCCGCGGCCTCGCCGCGCAGCTGCCAGGTGATCTCGGCGAGCTGGGCCAGCCCCGTCGCCCCCAGCGGGTGACCCCGGGACAGCAGGCCGCCGGACGGGTTCACCGGGTGCGCCCCGCCGAGCGCGGTCACCCCGGCCGCCGCGGCCTCGCCGCCCCCGCCCGCAGGGGCCAGGCCCAGCGCCTCGGTCGTGACGATCTCGCCGATGGTGAAGGCGTCGTGCACCTCCAGGACGTCGACGTCGGACGCCCCGGCCAGGCCCGCGGCGGCGAACGCGTCGGCGGCGGTGTCGCGGACGACGTCGTGCCCCCAGACGTGCGGTGAGGCGTGGTTCCACGGCGCGCCGGTGCGCATCGCGACCCCGCGGACGGCCACCTCGCGGGCCCCGCCGGTGGCGGGCGCGAGCACGGCGGCCGCGGCGCCGTCGGAGGTCGGGCAGCACTGCAGCAGCGTGAGCGGGTCGGCGATCATGCGCGAGGCCAGCACCTCCTCGACGGTGTGGCGGCCGGAGTACTGGGCGCGCGGGTTGTGCAGGGCGTGCGCGTGGTTCTTCACCGACACCGCCGCGAGCTGCTCGGGCGTCACGGCGCCGAGGTGCAGGTAGCGGGCCGCGGCCATGGCGTAGAGGGCGGGCAGCGCGAGCCCCGAGCGGCCCTCCGGGTCGGTGGGCTCGGGGGTGATGGCCCCGGCGAACGCGGTGCTCATCTGCTCGACGCCGAGAGCCAGCACGCGGCCGTACCGGCCGGTGCGGACCGCCTCGTGGGCCTCGGCGAACGCGGTGGTGCCGCTGGCGCAGGCGTTCTCCACCGTGACGATCGGGACACCGGTGACGCCCATGGCCCGCAGCACCCGCTGCGCGACCCCGGCGGGGCCGAACACGGTGCCGACCCACACCGCGTCGACCGCGTCGACACCGGCGTCGGCGAACGCCTCGTGCACCGCGTCGAAGGCGAGGCCGACGAGGTCGCGCTCGGGCTGGCGGCCGAAGTGGGAGGTGCCGACCCCGTGCACGGCGACGGCGCTCACGCGAGCACCTCCACCCGGACGTCGCCGTCGGCCGACGGTGCGGTGAGCCGGACCCGGGCGCCGATCGGCGGGGCGGCGTCGCCGGTGAGGTGGGCGAGGACCCGCGGGCCGTCGTCGAGGTCGACGTAGGCGAGCACGTACGGCGGGGTCCGGCCGGGCACCGGGATGCGGACGACGGTCGCGCTCCACACCGTGCCGTCCGGGCCGAACTCGGCCGGGCCGACCTCGCCGCGGCAGGCCGGGCACCGCGGCCAGGCGAACGCGGCGACCCCGCCGCACGCCGGGCAGAGCCGTCCGGCGACGCGGTGCAGGCCGTCGGGACCCGTCTGCACCACGGGTCGCGGGTCGGCGAGGGCTGGGTGCGTCACGCCGCCATGTAAGCAAACGTGGGTCCAGTTATCAACAGGCCGACAGGCGCATCGACGTCGACTCTTGACAGTCCGGGTGGTCCAGGCCACATTACTCGCACCGCTGTTACCGAACCGCGGTTTGTACTTGTGGGACCTGACTCAGGAGGACCGATCGATGAAGTTCGGCTTTTTCACCATGCCGGAGCACCCGCCGATCGAGAACTGGACGCTGTCCTACGACCGCGACATCGCGGCCATCGTGGAGGCCGAGCGGCTCGGGTTCTCGGAGTTCTGGATCGGTGAGCACCACACCGGTGGCTACGAGAACGTGCCCGTCCCGGAGTACATGATCGCCAAGGCGTCGGCCGTGACGAGCCGGATCCGCCTCGGCACCGGCGTCGTCAACCTGCCCTACCAGGACCCCTTCATGGTGGCGGAGCGCCTCGCGTTCCTCGACCACCTCACCCACGGCCGCCTGGAGTACGGGTTCGGCGGCGGCGGGCTGCCCACCGACAAGGCGCTGTTCGGCCTGGAGCCCTCCGAGGCCGCGCCGCGCACCAACGAGGCGCTGGAGATCATCTGGCAGCTCCTGACGTCCGACGACCCGGTCACCTACGAGGGCGTGTACTGGAAGTACGAGAACCGCCAGCTCCAGGTCGGGCCGTACCAGGACGTCCCCCCGTTCGCGATCGCCGGCCTCACGGGCCTGCACAACTACGCCAAGTGCGGCGCCAACGGCTGGAAGCCGCTGAGCGTGCACTTCGCCCCGATCGACAACGGCACCTACGACCTGGCCCCCGACCTCGTCGGCATGGGCAAGGCGATGCTGGAGGCCGGCGCGGCGTCGGGCATCGACCCCGCCGTGACCCGGGAGAACTGGCGCGTCGTGCGCGAGGTCTACGTGACCGACGACAAGAACCAGGCGATGCGCGACATCCGCGAGGGCGTCAAGCGCTCCTACGACTACCTGCTCGGGCTCGGGCTCGGCGCCCTGATGAAGAAGGGCGAGGGCATGGAGGACCCCGACCTCACCTTCGAGTGGATGGCCGACAACATCCCCTGGATCATCGGCAGCCCGGACGACTGCATCCGCCAGCTCAAGGAGATGGAGGAGGCCACCGGCGGCTTCGGCACGCTGCTGATCAACTGCCGCGACTGGGTCACCACCGACAAGTGGAACCGCTCGCTGGAGCTGTTCGCGCGCTACGTCACGCCGCAGTTCACCGCGCGCGAGCGCATGGGCCGTCGCCAGCGCATGGCCAACGTGGCGCTCGGCATCGCCTGATGGCGGCGGCGATGAGCAGGCTCGCGGGCAAGGTCGCCGTCATCACCGGTGGCGTGCAGGGCATCGGCCGGGCGGTCGCGCTGCGGTGCGCCGCCGAGGGCGCCGCGGTCGTGATCGGCGACCTGCAGGACGACGACTCGACGGCGCAGGAGATCACCGCCGCCGGGGGCCGCGCCGTCCACATCACGATGGACGTGCGGCAGCGCGGCGACTGGAAGCGGCTCGTCGACGAGGCCGTCGGCGGGTTCGGCGGCCTGCACCTGCTGGGCAACATCGCCGGCGTGACCAACACGCTCGGCCCCGACAACGTCGTCGACCTCGACGACGCGGGCTGGGACCACGTCATCGGCACCGACCTCAAGGGCGTCTGGCTGGGCATGCAGGCCGCGATCCCGCGGATGCTCGACGGCGGCGGGGGCAGCATCGTCAACATCGGCTCGATGGCGGCGCTCAAGGGGCTGGAGAACCTGGCCGCCTACTCCGCGGCCAAGGGCGGGGTCGTCAGCCTCACCCAGCAGGTGGCGATGGAGTACAGCCCGCGCGGGATCCGGGTGAACTGCATCTGCCCCGGCACGATCGACACCCCCATCCTGGCGGGCATCACCGAGGGCATGCGCGAGAACTTCGTGGCGGCGCACATGATCCCGCGCCTGGGCCGGGCGGAGGACATCGCGGCGGCGGCCGCGTTCCTGTTCTCCGACGACGCCAGCTTCTGCACGGGGCAGGCCATGCCCGTCGACGGCGGCTGGAACGCCAAGGGGAGCGCCGGCTGATGGACCTCTCCGGACAGACCGCCGTCGTGACCGGCGCGGGCAGCGGGATCGGCAAGGCGATCGCGGCGGCACTGCTGGAGGACGGCGCCAACGTCGTCTCGCTGGAGGTCTCGCCGGACAACATCAAGACGGCCACCGAGGAGCTGGACGGGGGTGACCGCCTGGCCTGGTACGAGGGCTCGGTGGCCGTCGCCGCCGACGTCGAGGCGACCTTCGCGCTCGCCGGTGACCGCTACGGCCCGGCGCAGTACCTGGTCAACAACGCGGGTACGGCGTCGCTGTCGCTCGTCGTCGACACCTCCGAGGACGACTGGGACCTGATCGTCGACACCTGCCTCAAGGGCACGTTCCTGTGCACGAGGGCGTTCGCGCGGCAGGCGATCGCGGCGGGCTCGGGCGGGGCGATCGTCAACATCGCCTCGCTCAACGCCGTCGCGGCCACCGACGGCCTGGGCCACTACTGCGCGGCCAAGGCCGGGATCATGCAGTTCACCCAGGTCTGCGCCGGCGAGCTGGGGCGCCACGGCATCCGGGCCAACTCGATCGGGCCGGGCACCGTCAACACCCCGCTGGGCGCCGGGTTCACCGTCGGGCGGATCGGGCAGGAGTTCCTGGACCGCACGCTGGTCGCGCCGCCGCGGCACCAGGAGCCCTCCGACATCGCCGACGTCGCGCTGTTCCTGCTCTCGCCCGCCGCCGGGCGGATCACGGGACACTTCGTGCCCGTCGACGGCGGGCAGCACGTGCGGGGGCTGCACTCCTACTGGGACGTGGCCGAGGCGCAGGGCCTCGTCGCCCGCCCCTGACGGCACGAGGAACCGGGAACGGAACGAGGAACGGCACATGGGCAGCAGCACGGCAGGTCCGCGGGGCTTCCCCCGCTACTGGGACGAGGAGCGCGAGACCCTCGCGCCCGCGGAGCGCGACCGCGTGATCCTGGCGCGGATGCAGCACCAGCTGCACCACGTCTACGCGGAGCTGCCGTTCTACCGCCGGCACTACGACGCACACGGGTTCCACCCCGACCAGGTGCGCGCGATCGAGGACTTCACCACGAAGGTCCCGGTGATCACGAAGAAGATGCTCGTCGCCGACCAGCGCGAGCACCCGCCGTTCGGCAGCTACAGCCGTCCGGTGCCGCCCGGGGAGATTGCCCGCATCCACGGGTCGTCGGGCACCTCGGGCGTGCCGACGATGTACGCGGTGTCGCGCACCGACTGGGAGCGCGCGGGCGAGGTCCACGCGATGGCGCAGTGGTGCGCGGGCGTGCGGCCCGACGACATCGTGCAGGTCGGGTTCCCGTTCGGCCTGTTCTTCGGGGGCTGGGGCGTGGTGCAGGGGGCGGAGCGCATCGGCGCCACGCTGTTCCCGCTCGGCATCACCGACTCCGAGCGGCACCTGGAGCTGATCGACCGTCTGGGGTCGACGATCTTCAGCGCGACCCCGTCCTACTGCATCCACCTGCTGTCGGTGGCCGAGAAGATGGGCATCGACCTGCGGGGCAACACGGTGCGGCACCTGCTCGTCGGCGGGGAGCCCGGCGGGAGCCTGCCGGGCACCCGGAAGATCATCGAGGACGGCTGGGGCGCCACCGCGGCCGACGCCGGCTCGACCTCGGAGATGTACCCGTTCCAGACCAGCGTCGGCTGCACCGAGGGCACCGGCACGCACCTCTACACCGACGAGGTGTTCACCGAGGTCGTCGACGCGGCCGACCTCAACGTCCCGATCCCGGTCGGGCGGCGCGGCGCGGTCGTCTACACGCACCTGTGGCGCGACTCCCAGCCGATGATCCGGTTCGCCCCGGGCGACGAGACCTACCTCGACACCGACCCGTGCCCGTGCGGGCGCACCTACCCGCGCCTGCCCGAGGGCATCCTCGGGCGGCTCGACGACATGCTCGTCGTCCGGGGGGCCAACGTGTTCCCCAGCGCGATCGAGACCGGCCTGCGCACCGTCACCGAGCTCGGTCCCGAGTTCCGCATCCGGGTGAGCCGGGCCGGGGCGCTCGACGAGCTGACGGTCCAGGCCGAGCTGGGGCACCCGGCCGTCACGGAGCTGGACGCGCTGGCCCCGGCCGACGGCGACGCGCGGCGCGCCGACATCGTCCGCCGGGCCGAGGACGCCCTGCGGCGCACGGTCGCGATCCGGGTGCCGGTGCAACTGCTCGACCCCGGGACCCTGCCCGAGACGACCTTCAAGGCCCGCCGCGTCGTCGACGAGCGGCCCGGTCGCTGAGCGGAGCCATGATCGACGCAGCGTGACGATCCGGCTACGCGTACACGATGTGATGTCGATGGGACGGACGGTGTATCCCCGGACGGGTCGGGCGCGTTGACGGAGCACTACGCCTACGGAGCTGCTCCCCGGTCGGTACCAACCGGGAGGGTGGCGAGCGTCGCGTGGATGCGGGCGCGACGGGCCCGGCCGGCAGGTTCGGCCGGGCCCGTCGCTTGCCCGACGTGGCACGATCTCCCGGGTGACCGGCAGACCGGACGACGCGCAGCACCTGCGCGACCTCGCACGGCTGCGGCGCGTGCGCGACCGGATCGACCGGGAGTACGCCGACCCGCTCGACGTCGAGGCGCTGGCCCGCGGCGTGCACATGTCGGCCGGGCACCTGAGCCGGCAGTTCCGGCAGGCCTACGGGGAGTCCCCGTACAGCTACCTGATGACCCGGCGCATCGAGCGCGCGATGGCGCTGCTGCGCCGCGGCGACCTCAACGTCACCGAGGTCTGTTTCGCCGTCGGCTGCTCGTCGCTCGGCACGTTCAGTACCCGCTTCACCGAGCTGGTCGGGGTGCCCCCCAGCGTCTACCGGCGCGAGGAGGGGAACGCGACGGAGGGCATGTCCCCGTGCGTCGCGAAGCAGGTGACGCGACCGGTCAGGAATCGAGAAGCACCGGTCGCCGCGCCGCACCTAGCGTGATCGCCATGGACCTCAGCATCTACAACTGCTTCCTCCCCCACGACGACCACGAGGCGTCGCTGGCCTTCTACCGCGACACCCTCGGCTTCGAGCTCCGCAACGACGTCGAGTACGGCGGGCTGCACTGGCTCACGATGGGCCCCGTCGGCCAGCCCGGCACGTCGATCGTGCTGCACCCGCCCGCCGCCGACCCCGGTGTCACCGACGACGAGCGCCGCGTGATCTCCGAGATGATGGCCAAGGGCACCTACGCCGGCATCAACCTGGCCACCACCGACCTCGACGGCACGTTCGAGAAGCTGCAGGCGGGCGACGCCGACGTCGTCCAGGAACCGACCGACCAGCCGTGGGGCGTCCGCGACTGCGCCCTCCGCGATCCCGCGGGCAACATGATCCGCATCTTCGAGGTGAACTGATCCCGTGCACGCCGCCGACAGCCACGACCTGATCCGCGTGCAGGGTGCACGCGTCAACAACCTCAAGGACGTCAGCGTCGAGATCCCGAAGCGGCGGCTCACGGTCTTCACCGGCGTCTCCGGCTCCGGCAAGAGCTCGCTGGTGTTCCACACGATCGCCGCCGAGTCCCAGCGGATGATCAACGAGACGTACAGCGCGTTCGTCCAGGGCTTCATGCCGACGCTGGCCCGGCCCGAGGTCGACGTCATGGACGGCCTGACGACGGCGATCATCGTCGACCAGCAGCGGATGGGCACCGACCCCCGATCCACCGTCGGCACCGCCACCGACACCGGTGCACTGCTGCGCATCCTGTTCAGCCGGCTCGGGCAGCCGCACATCGGCTCGCCGCAGGCGTTCTCGTTCAACGTGGCCTCGATCAGCGGGGCGGGCGCGGTCACGATGGAGCGCGCCGGGCAGAAGATCAAGGAGCGGCGTGAGTTCAGCATCACCGGCGGCATGTGCCCGCGGTGCGAAGGCCGTGGCTCCGTCAACGACATCGACCTGACGGCGCTCTACGACGACACCAAGACCCTCAACGAGGGCGCGATCACCATCCCCGGTTACAGCATGGAGGGCTGGTTCGGCCGCATCTTCCGCGGCTGCGGGTTCTTCGACCCGGACAAGCCGATCACGAAGTTCACCGAGAAGGAGCTCCACGACCTGCTCCACAAGGAGCCGACGAAGATCAAGGTCGAGGGCATCAACCTGACGTACACGGGCCTGATCCCGCAGATCCAGAAGTCGTACCTGTCCAAGGACATCGACGCGCTGCAGCCGCACATCCGCGCGTTCGTGGAACGGGCCGCCACGTTCACGACCTGCCCGGACTGCCACGGCACGCGCCTCTCCGAGCTGGCCCGCTCGTCGAAGATCGCGGGCATCAGCATCGCCGACGCCTGCGCGATGCAGATCAGCGACCTCGCCGCGTGGGCGGGCGACCTCGCCGAGCCGTCGGTGGCGCCGCTGCTCACCACGCTGCGGCACACCCTCGACTCGTTCGTCGAGATCGGGCTCGGTTACCTCTCGCTGGACCGGCCGTCGGGCACGCTGTCCGGCGGCGAGGCCCAGCGCACCAAGATGATCCGCCACCTCGGCTCGTCGCTCACCGATGTCACCTACGTCTTCGACGAGCCCACCATCGGCCTGCACCCGCACGACATCGCGCGGATGAACAACCTCCTGCGGCAGCTGCGCGACAAGGGCAACACGGTGCTCGTCGTCGAGCACAAGCCGGAGGCGATCGCGATCGCCGACCACATCGTCGACCTGGGCCCGCGCGCCGGGTCCGCCGGTGGCGAGGTGGTCTTCGAGGGCACCCTCGACGGGCTGCGCGCCAGCGGCACGCTGACCGGCCGCCACCTCGACGACCGCGCCGCGCTCAAGCCGTCCGTGCGGACGTCGACGGGGGCGCTGGAGGTGCGCGGCGCCGCCACCCACAACCTGACCGGCGTCGACGTCGACGTCCCGCTCGGCGTGCTCGTCGTCGTCACCGGGGTGGCGGGGTCGGGCAAGAGCTCGCTCATCCACGGTTCGGTGGCCGGCCGGGACGGGGTCGTGGCGATCGACCAGGGCGCGATCCGCGGCTCGCGCCGGAGCAACCCGGCCACCTACACCGGGCTGCTGGAACCCATCCGCAAGGCGTTCGGACGCGCCAACGGCGTCAAGCCGGCCCTGTTCAGCGCCAACTCCGAAGGGGCCTGCCCCAACTGCAACGGTGCCGGCGTGATCTACACCGACCTGGGCGTCATGGCCGGGGTCGCCATCACCTGCGAGGTGTGCGAGGGCAGGCGGTTCGACACGGCGGTGCTGGAGTACACCTTCGGGGGGAAGGACATCAGCGAGGTCCTCACGATGCCGGTCGCCGAGGCCGCGGGGTTCTTCGCCGCGGGCGACGCGAAGACGCCGGCCGCGGCGAAGATCCTGCAGCGCCTCGTCGACGTCGGGCTCGGCTACCTCACCATCGGCCAGCCGCTCACCACGCTGTCCGGCGGCGAGCGGCAGCGCCTCAAGCTGGCCACGCACATGGGGGAGAAGGGCGACGTCCTCGTCCTCGACGAACCGACCTCCGGCCTGCACCTGGCCGACGTCGAGCAACTGCTGGGGCTCCTCGACCGGCTCGTCGACGACGGGAAGTCGGTGATCGTCATCGAGCACCACCAGGCCGTGATGGCGCACGCCGACTGGATCATCGACCTCGGCCCGGGCGCCGGCCACGCAGGCGGGCGGATCGTGTTCGAAGGTACCCCCGCCGACCTCGTCGCCGCCCGCTCCACACTCACCGGTGAACACCTCGCCGCGTACGTGGGTGCCTGAGCCGAACGGCCGGGGGTTCAGCGGCATCCGGATGCGGGTACTGCTCCATCGTGGCCGACGTCCTCGATATGGCGATTCCCGCGCAGGCGTGTGCGCCCTGGCGGGTGCGCCGGGCCGTGTCGGACTGGCTCGGCGGGCTCTGCGGCGTGTCCCCGCTGTGCGACACGGGGGAGGACCTCGTCTACGCGGTGAGCGAGGCCGTCGCCAACTGCGTCGACCACGCCTACTCCGGCGACGGGCCCGGGGCCGTGACCGTGACCGTGACCGGGCACATCGTCCGGCTGGGCGGGGCGCGGTCCCCCCGCGTCGGCTGCCTCGGCCCGTTCCGGATCGAGCTCGCCATCGGCGACTCCGGCCGGTGGAAGGAGCCCGCGCGTGAGCCCGGTGACCGCGGCCGCGGGCTGCGGATGATCGAGGCGTTCGTCGACGCGCTCGAGGTCGACCGCGCCCGCACCGGGACCACGGTCACCGTGCGGCAGCTGATGGACTGCCCGGCCCACCGCGCCCGGTGAGCGGTCCTACCGGGTGGCGACCGCGGACCCGGTGGGGACCGGGATGCCACGGTCGGCGGCCCAGAACATCGTGTCGACGGCGACGGCGTCCCAGTCGACGGCCGAGGTGGTGCTGCTCGGCGCCGAGCGTGTGGAGTCGTCGTGGACCTCCATGTGCCACACCAGCTCCGGGTCGGAACCGAGCATCACCCGGCGCCGGGCCGCGCGGCGCGTGGCCCGGGCACCGACGGCGGCGCGCACGAGTCCGCGGACGGCGCCGCGCAGTACCGAGCCGCCGGGGTCGGGTGCGAGGTCGGCGAGCCCGAACGGGCGGTAGCCCTGCAACGCGAGGCAGGTCGCGATGTCCCACGCGCCGCCGGTGTAGGGCATGAGTCGCAGGATGCCGGCGTCGACGCGCAGTGCGTCGCCCCGCACCCCGAACGTGCTGGTGGTGGCATAGGACCGGTACCAGGATGCCGCACCGACGCGTGGCGCGTCGGTGATGCCGTCGGTGCCGGGCTGCCTCCGCCGCACGGCGCGGCAACCGGACGCCTCGACGTCGAGCGCGTCGGAGCCGTAGAGCGTGAAGTACGCGGCCTCGGGGAAGGCCGTGGCGGCGGACCGCAGCGTCGTGAAGGTGTCGGGGGAGTAGAGGTAGTCGTCCTCGGCGAACCACACGATGTCGTCCGGGCCGCCGGACAGGGCGGCCTCGCGGGCGACGACGGCGCGGAACGAGGCGCGGTTGCTACCGCCGTCGATCTGCCGGACCGTGCCGTGGGCCTCCATGAGCGCCAACCGGTCGGCCGGGATGCCGCCGTCGTTGACGAAGACGAACTCGATGTCGGACCCCAGGGGTTCCGCGGCGCGCAGCACCGAGGCCAGGGCCAGGGTCTTGCTGTAGTAGGCGGGGCGGGGCTTGGTGTTCTCCGCCTCCGACGACCGGTAGACGACGCGCACTCGTGGACTCACGTGATCCACGCTAGAGAGGCACCGGCAAGCGTCCGGTGCATGCAAGGTTAGGAGACGGCTAACGTCGCTCCGGCAAGGTCACAGCAGAGGGAGGAGTCGAGGTGCGAACACGGATCGTGATGCTCGCGGTCGCGTCGGCCGCGGTGGCCATCGTGCTCTTCGGGCTGCCCCTCGCTGTGGCCGGAGCGCTGTACGCGCAGCAGTACAAGGTCCTCGACCTGGAACGACAGGCCGAACGGTCCGCGATGCGGGTGTCGCACTCGCTCGCCGACGGTGAGACGCCCGACGGGGGCGACCTCGACGACTTCGCCGATCTGACGTTCCGGTCTGCGTACGATGGTGACGGAGAGTGGCTGCTCGGTCGCGGACCGATGACGGCAGACGAGTTCGTCCTGAAGGCGCTCCGCGGGCGGGTGGCCACCGGGTCGAGCGACGGTGATCTGGTCGCGGCCGTCCCCGTGATCGACCAGGGCGACGTGGTCGGCGTCGTGCGGGTCTCCGGGTCGTCGAGCACGCTGCTGTGGCCCGTCGGGCTGGCCTGGATCGGGATGGTCGCGCTGGCCGGGGTGGCGATCGGGGCGGTGTGGCTGCTGGCCCGTCGGCAGGCCGCCCGGATGGCGCTGCCGCTCGACCAGCTCAGCACCGCTGCGCAGCGGCTCGGCAACGGCGACTTCTCGGTGCGGCTGCCGCCCGTCGCGTACGCGGAGATCGACGCCGTCGGCGCCTCGCTCAACCGCACCGCCGCCCGGCTCGACGACCTCCTCGCCCGCGAGCGCGCGTTCTCCGCCGAGGCCTCCCACCAGTTGCGCACCCCGCTGACGAGCCTGCGGCTGGGCCTGGAGTCGGCACTGGAGCGCCCCGGCGAGGATCCGCGCCCCGCGCTGCAGCAGGGGCTGCGCTCGACCGAGCGGATCGAGCGCACCGTCGAGGAGCTGCTCGAGCTGGCCCGCGACACCCACGGTGCCGTCGACGCGCTCGACGTCGGCGCGCTGCTCGCCGAGACGCGGGGGCAGTGGGCGGCGCAGTTCGACAAGCAGGGCCGCCCGCTGATCCTCGTCGTCGATCCGCAGACCCCACCCGCGTTGGCCTCCGGCGCGGCCGTCCGTCAGGTGCTGGCCGTGCTGCTGGAGAACGCTCTGGTGCACGGTTCGGGGCCGGTCCAGGTCACCGCCCGCGACGCGGGTGACGCCGTCGGCATCGAGGTGAGCGATCGCGGCCCGGGCATCACGCTGACCGACTCCGAGCTGTTCACCCGGCGCTCGCCGTCGGCCACCGGCCACGGGCTCGGCCTCGCACTGGCCCGGCGACTCGCGGAGGCCGAGGGCGGTCACCTGCGGCTGGCCCGGCCGTCGCCCCCGCAGTTCGCGCTCCTGCTGCGGGCGGCGTCGATGCACTGACCGTCAGGGTGCCTCGAGCCGGTAACCGTGCCCACGCACGGTGACGATCTGGGGCACCGTGCGCCCGGTCTCGGACAGCTTGCGGCGCAGCGCGGCCACGTGGACGTCGAGCGTCTTCGTGGAGCCGAACCAGTGCTGGTCCCAGACCTCCGACATCAGCGTCTCGCGGCTCACCGCCGACCCCGGCTCGACGATCAGCCGCGCGAGCAGGTCGAACTCCCGCGGCCGCAGCGGGAGCTCGTTCCCGTCGACGGTCGCGCGGCGGCTCTCGACGCTCACCGTGAGGTCGCCGACGGAGTGCGTCGCGGCCGTCTTCGCCGGCTCGGTGCGGCGCAGGTGGGCGCGCACCCGCGCGACGAGCTCGGCCAGCGGCACCGGCTTGACCAGGTAGTCGTCGGCGCCCACCTCCAGCCCGACGACCACGTCCATCTCGCGCGCCCGCGCCGTCAGCATGACGATCACGGTGGTGGGGAGGACCAGCCGGAGCTGGCGGCAGACCTCCAGCCCGTCGAGGTCGGGGAGGCCGAGGTCGAGCAGGACCAGGTCGATGTCGGCCGACGCCCGGTCGAGCCCCCCGCGCCCGGTGCGCTCCCAGTCGACTGTGTGCCCGTGCAGCGCGAGGCTCGACCGCAGGAGCTCGCCGATCTCCGCGTCGTCCTCGATCACCAGCAGGTGACTCATGGCCTCCACCCTAGGGATCGCGTTCGTCGCCACGTTCGGGTGGACCGTCACTCCCGTCGGTGTCACGGGTGCTGCGCTCCGCTACAACGGATCGACCAGCACATCCGACGTCGGGGGACGCGAGCCATGAAGACGATTCCCGCCCAGAGCACGCGGACCGGCCCGATGCACGCCGTCGGGGACCGGGTCGGCTGGGGCCCGACCCCGCGCTCGCGCCGCAGCTACACGGCACGTCCGGACGGCCGGTTCATGCGGGGGTTGCGGGCGACCTGCTACGTCCTCACCTCGCTGGCGAGCCTGGTGTTCCTGGCGCTGGTGGTCTACGGGTTCGTGCGGTTCGGTCAGCTCCAGCAGGTGTTCCCCGGCGCACCGTAGTACCCCCGGCGAGGGTGCCGGCGCCGCCGGGCGAGTTCGCTGCCGGTGCACGGGGAGTCTGCGCTGGGAGCCCTGGCGCTGGTCGCGGTGAGGTGTCCTGCTGGTGCTCGTCGAGCGCTGCTGAGGCGTGGCGAGTCGGCTGATCGCGCCCGGCGAGTGCCAACCTGGTGAGGGATCTGTCCGACACTCCTACCTCCGAGCTGTTCCCTGGAGTCCGGCGGGTGAGTGAGAACGAGGCGTTGGATCGGACCCGCCGGGACTATGACGAGGTCGCCGAGTTGTACGACGACATGGTGCGACAGGGCGACCAGGTCATCGATGCGCTGTCAGCGGCGATGATCAACGCCTTCGCCGAGCTCGTCCGCGCCGGTGGGTCGGTGGGTGCTGTGGTCGATGCGGGTTGCGGTCCCGGACAGTGGACCGATCACCTGGATCGAGCCGGTATCCGGGCCTACGGGATCGATCTGTCACCGGCCATGGTCGCGATCGCCCGCCGGTATCGTCCCGACCTGCGCTACGAGGTCGGTTCCCTGCTCCATCTCGACGCAGGGGACGAGTCGATCGCGGGCGTCCTGGCGCACTTCTCGTTGATCCACACGCCGCCGGACCTGCTTCCGCGCGTCCTGAGCGAGTTCGCCCGCGTGGTGGAGCCGGGCGGACCCCTGCTGATCGGTGTGCAGATCACCGACACCGCAGACGCCAACGGTTGGGTCCCGTATGACCACAGAGCCTCACCGGCGTATCTGTGGACCCTCGACGCGCTCGCTGACCGACTGCGCGAGCACGATTTCGCCGAGCTCGGACGCCTGCGAATCGTTGCTCCGGCGCCAGGCAAGCCCCCCGCCGGGTACTTGCTGGCGCGCCATGACGCGAGAAGTACCGAATGACGTTCGCCGCACTGGGCGGGCAGTCTGGTGGACGGGCGATCGTCTAGATCAACACGCCCCACCAGGAGCTTCACCGTGCTGTCCTACCCGTTCGGGACGACCGTGTCCGGCGCGAGGAGGCGCAGCGGCGGGGGATCGCGGTCGAGTACGGCCACCGGCTCGTCGACGCCCTGCCCGACGGTGACGGCACCCGCGCCGTCTTCTCCGACGGCAGCACGGCGACGGCGGACCTACTGGTGGGGCCGACGGGGTGAACTCCCGCGTGCGCACGCTGATCGACCCGGGGCCACCGCGCCGCGGCTGCTGCCGGTGCTGAACGTGGGCGGGTTCGCCCCGCCGCAGGAGACCGGTGCGGAGCCCGGCGTCTACGAGATGGTCTTCGGTCGTCGCGCGTTCTTCGGCTGGGCGGTGGCCCCGGACGGGTGGGGTCTGGTGGTTCGCGAACCCGCCCTGGCACGCCGACGCGGCCGGGCTGACCGACCTGCAGTGGCGGACCTGTCTGCGTGAGCTGTTCGCGGGCGACCGGAGCCCGCGACGGCGATCGTCGACTCGACCCCCGGCGAGCTGCGGGGATGGGAGTCCCGCGACCTGCCGTCGGTGCGCCGGTGGCACGGCGGCCGCATGGTCGTGATCGGCGACGCCGCGCACGCGACGTCGCCCGCGTCGGGGCAGGGGGCGTCGATGGCGGCGGAGGACGCGGTGCAGCTGGCCCGCTGCCTGCGCGACCCCCCCGACCCCGGGACGGCGTTCACCGCCGACGAGGGCCTGCGCCGCGACCGCGTGCAGCGCATCGTCCGGGCCGGGGCCCGGACCGGCGACCAGAAGGCGGCCGGTCCGGTCGGACGGGTCCTGCGCGACGCCCTGATGCCCCTGGCCCTGCGGATGGGGCGTCCCGGTGCGCAGAGCCGGATCCAGCACCACCACGTCGACTGGGACGCGCCCGTGCCCTCGACGTAGGTCAGCTCGCGAGCATCTCGGCGATCACCGCGTCGACGGCGGCCGGGTCCTCCGGGCGGAGCCCGAACATGCCGAAGTGCCCCATCGGCGTCTCGATCGGGCGGTAGTGACCGTTCGGGATCTGCGCGCAGTCGGCCTCGCAGTCCTCCGGGGGGAAGAACAGGTCCTCGGTGAACGGCACGACGAAGAACTGCGCGGTGATCCGGCCGAGTGCGGCGGCGAGGTCGCCCCCGGTGTGGGCGGAGATGTCGCTCGCGCGCCACTTGCGGCCCTGAGCGATGAGGTTGTTGGGGTCCATCGGCGCGAAGTAGCCGCGGATGAAGCCCTGGCGGAAGTCGTCGGAGGACGCGAACCCGAGGCCGCGCCACAGCTCCTGGCGGAAGAACGCCGAGGACAGACCCATCAGCGAGAACGACACCGCGAGCCGCTGGAGCCCGAGCCGGACCTCGGCCGGATCGTCGTAGAAACCGTCGCGGAACGCGGGGTCGGAGGTCAGCAGCTCGTTCCAGGTGTCGATGAAGATCTGGTTGTGGACGGGGTTGCGCGCGGTGGCGGCGAACACCGCGGCGCGCGGCACCATCTCCGGGAACCGCACGGCCCACTCGTAGGTCTGCTGGCCACCCATCGACCAGCCGAGCACGGCCCGCAGCGTCGTGATGCCGAAGTGCTCGGTGACGAGGCGGTGCTGCGCGATCACGTCGTCGGCGATGGCGACGAGGGGGAACTGGCCGCGATCGAACGGCGCGGGCGTGTTCGACGGGCTGGAGGAGAAGCCGCCGCCGAACTGGCCCGGCAGGATCACGAAGTGCGTCGCGGGGTCGAGCGGGCGGCCCTCGCCGACGTAGGCCTCCATGAACGCCGACGTGCCGGAGAACATGTGGGGCGCCAGCACGGCGTTGTCCCTGGCGGCGTTGAGCGTGCCGATCGTCTTGTAGCCCAGGCGGGCGTTCGGGAGGGTGTAGCCGGTGGTGAGGGCGAAGTTGCCCAGCTCGAAGTACTCGTGCGGACCATGGACGTCATCGGTGTAGTACCCGGACAAGATGGTGCCTCCTGCGTCGGACTCGTACGCGGCAACCGTTGCCGGAGCAAGGATTACCGCGCACGAGTCCGCAGCGCCAGCTATCGGGCCGGGTCGACCGCCACCGGTTCGCGGTGGGCCTCGTGGTGGTTGGCGTTCTTCGGCGTGGCCAGCACCGACCTGGTCTGCTCGTCGAGCGCGGCGTCGGACAGCGCGCCGTTGCCCGCGAGGACGGTCTCCAGCGCCTCCAGCCAGTGCTCGTAGTACGACCAGGGCTCCGCGCCGCCGTCGGTCTCCCACTTCTTGATCGAGTCGATCAGGGAGAGCTGGAACTCCGACCACTCGTACTGGCCGGCGTGGTACGCCGCAACGGCCATGGCGAACGCCCGCACCTCCCACGGCTGGTCGAAGGACCGCTCGGCGTCACCGCCGCCGGGGAGGTCGCAGACCAGCGTCTCCACGCGTCGCCGGGCGTCACCGAGCTCGGTGGCGTCCTGGCGGAACGCCATCAGGCGGCCTTCGCGGCGCCGACGCCGATCATCGAGTCGCGGCTGACGAGCGCCGCGAGCGCCTTCTCGTCGAGGCCCTCGGTGCCGGCCGGGCGCTGGGGGAGGACCCAGTAGCGCATCTCCGACGAGGAGTCCCAGACGCGCACCTCGAC
Organism: Pseudonocardia abyssalis; assembly: GCF_019263705.2. Classification (NCBI taxonomy): domain Bacteria; kingdom Bacillati; phylum Actinomycetota; class Actinomycetes; order Pseudonocardiales; family Pseudonocardiaceae; genus Pseudonocardia; species Pseudonocardia abyssalis. The sequence goes on along the minus strand of NZ_JADQDK010000001.1, from coordinate 3,860,154 downwards.
GGAGTCGGGCACGTCGAACCCGAAGTCCTCGCGCAGCACCTTGCGGGGCTCGCGCACGATCCGGGCACGGAAGGCCGGGTCCTTGTACCAGTTCGGGGGCAACCCGAGAGCCGGCCACGGGTAGCAGGAGCACAGCGTGCAGGTGATGACGTTGTGCACGGTGTCGGTGTTCTCGACGATCACCATGTCCTCGCCCTGCAGCCCGCCGATGCCCATCTCCGCGCACGCCTCGGTGCCGTTGGCGAGCAGGCGCGCCTTGAACTCCGGGTCGGTCCAGGCCTTCGCGACGACGGCGGCGCCGAGCTGCGGGCCGACCTCGTTCTCGTAGATCTCGACGAGGCGGTCGATCGCCTTCGTCGTCATGATCCCCTTCTCGATCAGGATCGCCTCCAGCGCCTTGACGCGGGCGGCGATCTCCTCCTGGGTGCGGACGGTGGCGGTCATCAGGCGGCCTTCCCGGTGGTGGCGGCGAGGGTGATGTAGGGCTCCCAGACGTCGAAGTACACGACGCCGTTGGGCTCGGCGGCCTCCGCGCCCCAGAGCTCGGTGTTGGTGAACTTGACGGTGTAGACGTGCTCGGGGGCGTCCGGGCCGCCGTTGCCGGCGCTGTCGGGGTAGATGAACGTTCCGTGCGCCAGCTCGATCACGCCCGTGCGGCCGCGGATGTAGCCGGCCTTGCGGGTGTGGCCGTACGGGACGTCGGAGGCGACGGTGACCCGGTCGCCGACGGAGAACCGCGCGACCTTGTCCGACGGGCGGCCCGCCGGGGCCCCGGCCTTGACCACGCCGTCGACGAACGCCAGCAGGTCGGGGTCGTCCTTCTCCTCCGGCAGCGGCGCGTCGGGGTTGTCCAGGTAGTACTGGGTGCGCCTGTCGAGCTCGGCCTCGTCGAGCAGGCCCTTGGCGAAGCCGTGGTGCTCGACGGCGTGCACCCAGTGCTCGTAGTAGGGCGAGAGCAGGTACGTGGCCGGGTGCATCTGCTCGATGCCGTACCGGAAGGAGTCGATGCCGAAGAACCCGGCGCGGAAGGTCATGGAGAACATGGCGAACGCCGCCTTCTCCCACTCCGCCCGGTACACCGGCTCGTTCTCCGGGATCTCGACGGGACCGAGACCGTCGGTGCCCCCGAGGTCGTGCACGCCGTTCATGCCTGGCTCCCTGCGGTAGCTCCTGCCGGCGTCGGGAAGCCCCCGACCGCCTGTTCGTACGTGTGGGCGACACGCAGCACCGTGGCGTCGTCGAACTGCTTGCCGATGATCATCATTCCGGTGGGGACGCCGTCGACCAGACCGGCGGGGACGCTGCATCCCGGGTGCCCGGTGACGTCGGTGACGCAGGTGTTGGCCACCATCTCCAGTGCGCGGCCGATGATCTCCTCGCGCGGCGCGTCCGGGTCGGGGATGACCGTGGAGTGCATCGGCGTGGTGGGCAGGACCAGCACGTCGTAGCGCGAGAGCGCCTCGTCGTAGGCGGCCCGCAGCTGCACGGCGAGGTTCTGCGCCATCCCGTAGTGCTTGCCCTGCTGGGTGTTCAGCGCGTGCTTCCCGGCCAGCAGCACCAGCTTGACGGTCTCGGAGAACTGGCTGCCGTCGGCGCGCCACTGGTTGCCGTAGTGCTCCATGACCTCGGGGTCGTAGAGGCCCTTCCAGTTCAGGCCGTACCCGTTGAGGTCGACCATCTGCGACGCGGCGCCCTCGACGGAGATGACGTCCCAGATCTTCGCGCCGTGCAGGTGCCACGGGACGGAGACGTCCTCGACGACGAGCCCGGCGTCGCGCAGCGACTCGGCCGCCGCGCGCACGGAGGCGTCGACGCCGGGATCGGAGTTGGCCAGGCCGAAGCCCTCGGTGAGGATCCCGACCCGCAGGCCCTCGGCTCCGCGGCCCAACGCGGCCACGTAGTCGTCGGGCACGAGGTCGCGGGGCTGGCGCGGGTCGAACCCGTCCGGTCCGGCGATCACGTTCAGGACCAGTGCGGCGTCGGCGACGGTGCGCGTCATCGGGCCGACGTGGTCGATCGACTGCTCGATCGGGAACGCCCCGGTGTAGGGCACCAGTCCCCAGGTCGGCTTGTGCCCGACGATGCCGGACCACGATGCGGGCATCCGGATCGAGCCGCCCTGGTCGCCGCCGGTGCCGACGTCGACGAGCCCGGAGGCGACGAGGGCCGCGGTGCCCGAGGAGGATCCGCCGGTGGAGCGCGTCTCGTCCCAGGGGTTGCGGACCGCGCCGGTGCGCGAGGTGTGCGATCCGCCGGAGAAGCAGAGGTCCTCGCAGACCGACTTGCCCGCGATCGTGGCGCCCGCCGCGAGCATCCGGCTGACGATGGTGGCGTCGCGCAGCGGCGTGTACCCCTCCATCGTCTTCGAGCCGTTCATCATCGGGACGCCGGCGACGGCGGTGTTGTCCTTGACCGCGACGGTCTTCCCGGCGAGGGGGCCGGTGCCGCCCTCGGTGATGGACGTCGTGACGTACCAGGCGTTGTACGGGTTGTCGGCCGGCTCGGGGCGGGTCCAGGCCCGCTCCGGCATCGTGGGCGCGGACGCGTCGTAGAGCTCCTCCACGACGTCCCACGACGCGAGCAGGCCGTTGACCATGGGGGAGAACGACTCGACGGCGACGGCGTCGAGTCCGAGGCCGTAGTGCGCGGAGACCGCGCTCAGATCGTCGGGATCGGGGGGACGTACGGGCATGGCTCTCTACCTCCGGCAACCGGTGAGAGCGCGACGCTATTGATTCGAATCACCACATGTCAATAGGTAGTGGCGCGTTGTCAAGATCCTTGACGCGGCGGACTCACGGCGAAACCACCCGCCACCGCCTCCGCGACGAACAGGTCCTGCCGGACGGTCTCCGGACCCGTCACGGTGACCGGTCCGCGCGGGAACTCCGAGCGGCTCGACCGCAGTTCCCTGGCGATCGTGCGCGGCTCGTCCTCTCCGGCGCGCCGCGCCGCGCCCGCGTAGAGGTGCACCGCCTCGTACGCGGACTCCGCGATGCTCGACACCGGCGGGGCGAACCGGCCGTAGGCGTCGCGGTAGCGCCGCAGGAACGCCGTGTTGGCGGCGCCGTCGAGCTGCTCGAAGTAGCCCGAGACGCCCCACATGCCGACCGACGCCGCGTCGCCGATCCGTTCGCGGGTGGGCTCGTCGAGGGTCAGGGCGAGCGTGCGGCACCGGTCGCGCACCCCCATCGCGTGGCACTGGCGCTCGAACGCGACGAGATCGGCCCCGACGAACGAGGACAGCACGACGTCGGCGCCCGTGGCCGTGATCCGCTCGATGAGCGGGGTGAAGTCGCGGGTGCCCAGCGCGGCGAACCCCTCGCCGACGATCGACGCCCGGTGCTCGGCCAGCACCGGGCGGGCCATCGCGTGCACGACGTGCGGCCACACGTAGTCGTTGCCGGCGAGGAACCAGCGGCGCCCGCCGGCCGCGCGCATCAGCGGTGTGACGGCGGCGCGCAGCTGGTCGGCGGGCCGTTCCCCGAGCTGCAGGCAGAGCTCGCCGCCCAGCCCGCCCTCGTTCATCAGCGTCTGCACGAGCAGCACGCCGGACCCCCGCAGCTCCGCCGCGGTGCGCACGAACGTCGCCGACGTGGTGGTCGCGAGGATCGTGCGGCAGCCGGCCCGGACCAGTCGCCTCGCCTCCGCGGCACCCGTCGCGGCGTCGGTGCCGTCGTCGCCGACGAGCAGGCTCAGGCGCCGCCCGCGGACGCCGCCGTCGGCGTTGACCTCGTCGACGGCCATCGTCGCCAGGTTCTCGGTGGCCGCGGCGAACACGCTCCCCGGCCCGGACTTGCTGGTGAGCAGCCCGACGAGGTGCTCCCCGCTGTGGCGCTGCTCGGGCACCGGATGGCCGCGGCGGCGCATCAGCCAGGCCAGTCCGGTGTCGTCGAGGTCGGCGACGATCCGCACCCGGGTGCCGGCGCCGTCGCTCTCGAACAGTACGCGCAGCCGGCCCCGCCACGGCTGGTCGAGCCGTATCTCGATCCGGCCCGGCCGGGACGGGCCGGGCGGCCGCAGTGCGGTGATCCGGCCGAGCAGCGCCACCCGCTCCCCGCCGAGCGGGGCCTGCAGTGCGACGACGGCCCCGACGGCGACCCGGTCACAGGTGGCGTCGAGCAGCCAGCCCACCCCGGTCTCGGAACCGAACAGTGCGAAGACAGCCGCGGGCGGGGCCTCGATGCTCGTCTGTGCCGCAACGGCGAGGCCGCCCATCACATGGCTCGGCTGTCCGTACCGGAGGTGGACTCCGCGGCGACCCTGGCCGCGTCGAGGGAGGACTGGAACAGCTCCTGCAGCAGCCGGATGACGTCCTGCGCCGGGCCCGTGGGGTCGACGGCGTACATGCGGAAGCGGCCGGTGCGCCGCTCGGTGATGAGACCGGCGGTGCGCAGCACGCGCAGGTGGCTCGACACGGCGGTGCGGCCGACCCGGGAGATCGCCGCGGACAGCTCGCCCGCACTGCACTCGTCGTGCTCGGCGAGCACGGCGAGGATCTCGCGCCGCACCGGATCGGCGAGCGCGTCGAAAGCCAGGTCGGAGGCCACGTGTGGAGACTAGCCGACGCGCTGCAGCCCGAGAACGCGCAAGAGCTCCAGCGCTTCGGCCCCCCGACCCCGGCGCCGCGGAGTACACGAGCAGCCGCTGGTCGTCGGCGTCGACGGCCTGGGAGTTGCAGTCCAGGAGAAGTGGACCGAGCTCGCGCAGGTCCCAGAGCCGGGTGAACACCGGGCCGGCTGCGCGCAGGTCGGCGACGAGAGCCGGCGCAGGCCCGGGTCGGCGGGGGTAGCGGGCGGCGGTGCGCCGCAGGTCGGAGACCGGTGCGCGGTCGGGCCGCTCACGGTCGGGGTCGGTCTGGTCGCGGTGCGGGCCGGTGAACGAGGAGCGGGCGAGGTTGCGCTCGGCGGGCGGCAGCGCGGAGGAGCCGCCGAGCGGCGCGGCGGCCCGCGGGCCTGTTCCGGCCGGGTCAGGTAGACGGCGGACATCCCGGCGAGCTGCGCCACCTCCTCGCGGCGCAGACCGGGGTCCGGTGGCGCAGCCCGGCCGGCGACCCGACGTCCTCGGGGCGCAGCCGCTCGCGCCAGGTGCGAAGCGCGGCGCCGAGCCCGGTGCGGTCCATGGGCCCGGGATGCCCGGTCCGGCGGCGCGCGGCCGTCCCTCGACGACCCGGCGGTGCGGGCCCGCACCGCCGCCCTCCGCGACGAGCTGCGGGCCGCAGGCGGGGCGACCCGGGCGGCGGACCTGATCGAGGCGGAGCCGCACCGACCCGCGCACGGGCGCGTCAGCGCTGCAGCAGCAGGAACCGGGTGCCCTGATCGTCGACGCAGGGGGCGACCGGACCGAACCGGGCCGTGGTGGGCTCCTCCGCGGTTCCGCCCGCCGCCCGGGCCGCCGCGGTCGCGGCCGCCAGGTCCGGCACGGTGAACGTCGGTACCACCGAGGGCACCTCGTGGCCGCCGTCGAGCCCGGTGCGGGGTCGGGTGCGCTCGCCGTCGACGGTGCCGTTCCAGTAGCCCGGGCGGCCGCGGCCCGGGGAGAACCCCCAGCCGAGCACCGTGCCGTAGAAGGCGCGGGCGCGGGTGGCGTCGGGCAGTCGCAGCTCGGCGTACTCGGGCACCGTCACCGGCGCGCCGGGCCCCTCGAACAGCGCGAACGCGAGGCCCTGGTCGTCGACGCAGTCGGCTACCCGGCCACCGTGGTCCTCGACCGGCTCGGTCGCGGTGCCGCCCGCGGCGCGCACCACGGCGACGGCGGCGTCCAGGTCGTCGACGGCGTAGCCGCAGAACAGCCCGGCGGTCGACCCCGAGGAGATCCCGAGCCGGCCGAGGTCGCCGAGCACGGCGCCGTAGAACGCGCGTGCCCGGTCGGCGTCGGGTGACCACAGCGATGCGTAGACGACGTCGCCGTGCCGCGCGGCCGGGACGTCGCGGGAGACCATCCAGCGGTGCCCGGACGGGTCGAGCACCGTCCCGCCGCGGCCGTACGGTGACTCGGTGACGGCCCGCTCCAGCGTGCCGCCCGCGGCGACCGCCCGCGCGACGACGGCGTCCGGGTCGGCCACCTCGAGGCGCAGCGACTGGCTCACCCCGCCGCGGGTCGCCGGCGCCACCAGCCCCATCTCGGGGAACTCGTCGGCCAGCATGAGGACGCTGTCGCCGAGCGCCACCTCGACGTGCCCGGTGCGGCCGTCGGGCATGACGATCGGGTCGCCGCGGCGGACGGCGCCGAACACCGTCACGTAGAAGTCCACGGCCGCGACGGCGTCGGTCACGGCGAGGTACGGGGTCAGCGCGTGCATGCGGGCGGTGGTGCGGGGTGCCTCGAGCGTGGTGGTCATGGGGTCCTCCCTCGGGTCGAGCAGGGCGCGCTCCAGGCGGGCGCGCAGGGCACGGGCGAATGCGGGGTCGGGGTCGACGGCCTCAACGGGGATGCGCAGGGCGTCCAGCGGATCGGTCATCGCACACCGTCGGAGTAGCCGCGGCGGAACGCGGCGTGGGCGCGGCTGAGCAGCGACTCCGTGGCGTGCACGGTGCGGCCCAGCGCGCGGGCCACCTCGCCGACCGGGAGGCCGTCGAGGTAGCGCAGGGTCAGCGCGGCGCGGTGCAGCGCGGTCTGGGTGTCGAGCACCTCGCGGGCCACCACGGCGTCCACGTGCTCCTCCCAGGGGTCCTCGAACGTCTCGGTGATCTCCTCGACGGCCCGCAGACCGCGCTCCTCGCGCTCGGTGGCCCGCCAGTGGTCGACGAGCTTGTGTCGAGCGATCCCGATCAGCCAGCCGACGTTCATCGCGGGCGGCGGATGCCGCCTGCTCGCCGTGACGGCGGCCAGGAACGTCTCCGCCGTCAGGTCCTCGGCGAGTGCGCGACGCCCGCAGCGGGCGAGCAGGTAGCCGTAGACCTGCGGGAGCGCGTCGTCGTAGAGCGCGAGCAGCGCGGGACCCGGTTCGGGCCGGACCGCTGCGGGGCTCATGTCCCTCCGTCGCGCGGGGGCCGCGGACTCCGTCGGCACATCACCCGATCGGAGCAACCGACTCGGGGGCGGAGAAGTGGCGACTCGCGGGCCCGTCCCCGCGAGTCGCTGTTTCCGCGCCCGCGAGTCGCTGTTTCCGCGCCCCCGAGTCGCCGGATCACCGCCCGGCCAGGAAGTCCCGGAAGACGGTGAGCCAGCGGTCGACGGCGTCCAGGTGCGGGCCGTGGCCGGAGTCGGGGAAGATCTCGGTCCGCACCGACCCGCCCGCCTCCGCGTAGCGCTCCAGCAGCGCCCGGATCTGGCCGACCATCGGCTGCGGCGGGTAGACGTCCGCGCCGGGCCAGCCGGGCACGATCCCGGCCTCGCCGAGCGTGCCGAACTCCAGCATCGACCCGTCGGCGACGACCAGGTCGCGCCCGCCGTGCGTCCACAGGACCGGCGGCTTCTCCGCGACGTCGACCAGCCCGGTCCAGTCGCAGTACTTCGGGGACAGCGCGTTGAGGATCCCGGTGACGCCCGGTGCGAGGCCCGGCCAGTTCTGCGACGCCGTGGAGTCGCCGGGGTAGCCGCCGTCGCCGACGAGGGTGAGCAGCACCTCGTCGACCAGCACGTCCTCGCGCGCCTCGGTGTGCTCCGGCGCCCAGTACAGCCCCCTCATGACGTTGCGGATCGAGAACGGGCTGTCGGTGCCGCGGTCACCGTCACGCAGGCGCTGCACGAGCTCGGGGTTCGCGCCACCCCCGCCGGAGCCGGCGGCGTCGGGGAAGCAGAGGGTGCCGTCGGGGAACGTCCCGCCGAAGCCGTGCGGGGAGACCGGGTCGACGAACGTCAGCGAGGCGGCGGGGCGGGCCGTCGCGTAGCGGGCGATCGCCGCACCGGCCGTCGACCAGCCGACGAGGTGCGTCGGCGCGGTGATCCCGAGGGCCCGCAGGAACGCGTCGAGGTCGTCGGCCCAGTCGTCGAGGCCGCGGGTGGCGTCGATCGGGGCCGGTTCGGACCGGCCGAAACCGCGCATGTCCGGCGCGAGCACGCGGTACTCGGGCAGGGCGGGCATGAGGTGCTCGTAGAACCGGCCCGTCGACAGGTTGCCGTGCACCATCACGATCACCGGGGCGTCGGTCGGGCCGGACTCCAGGTAGTGGGTGCGGAGGCGGTCGGTGTCGATCGTCGCGGAGCTCACGCCCGGGAGGAGGTCCATGGCGCGGATGCTCTCGGTCGGCCGGACGGGGGTCAAGAGCCGCGACTCGCGGGCGGGAATCACGCGACTCGCGGGCGGGAATCACGCGACTCGCGGGCGGGGAGACAGCGACTCGCGGGTGGTTAGGGTGCGGGGCATGACGGAGCGGATGGGTGTGGCGGTCCACGGCGGCACGTTGGCGACCGCCGTGGGTGCGGCGGTGCGGGCGCAGGAGCGCGGGTTCGAGTCCGTCTGGACCACCGAGTTCTACGACCGCTCCGCCACCGTGTCGCTCGCGGCGATGGCGCTGCGGACCTCGACGATCACGGTGGCATCCGGCATCGCGTACGCCGTGGGCCGCAGCCCGCTGGTGCTCGCCGCCGAGGCCCGCGACCTCGCCGAGCTCTCCGACGGCCGGCTCGTGCTCGGCCTGGGCACCGGCACGCGCACGATGCAGCGCGACTGGCACGGCGTCGACGGCGCCTCGCCCGCCCCGCGCGTCGAGGAACTGGTGCCGCTGCTGCGCCGGATCTGGGCGATGGACGCGTCCGGGGTCCAGCACGAGGGCCGCTTCTACCGGATGGCGCTGCACCCCACCGCGGAGATGACGCCCCGCGACCCGATCCCCGTCTACCTCGCCGGGTTCAACGCGCGGATGGTGCAGGCGGCGGGCGCCGTCGCCGACGGGCTGGTCGGGCACCCGATCTTCACCCGCCGCTACGTCGACGACGTGGTGCGCCCGGCGCTGGCCGCGGGTGCCGCGAGGTCGGGCCGCACGGACGATGTCCCGATCGCCGGGTACGTCATCACCAGCGTCTCCGACGACGGCGACCGCGCCCGCCGCGACGCCGCCGCCCAGATCGCGTTCTACACGGTGGTGCGCACGTACGCGCCGCTCGTGGAGCTGGAGGGGTTCACCAGCGAGGTCGCCGCGATCCGCGACGCCTGGAAGGCCCGCGACCACGATGCCATGATCGCCGCCGTCAGCCCCGCGATGCTCGACCGGATGGCCGTCGCCGGCACCCCCGACGAGGTGCGCGACCGGATGCCCGCGTTCCACGGCCTCTACGACCGCCTGCTCTGCTACATCCCCAGCTACGGCCTCTCGGCGTCGGAGATCGGTGACCGCGTCGACGCCGCGATCGACACGTTCGGGAAGTAGTCGAGTTGGTGTTGGCTCTGGTGCGGATCAGGTGACAGGCTCCTCACGGTCGGGGGTCGGCGCGGTCGCGCAGTGACCCCCGGTGACGAGATCGGGGGGAACGTGCGGAGAATCGTGACGGCGGCGGTGACGGCCGGGTTGCTGGCGGCGGGGATGGCGGTGGCGCCCGGGGCGCAGGCGTCGACGCCCCCGCCGGGCTTCACTCCCGCGCCGGTGGTGTGGGGGCCGTGCACGGCGTCGGCGCTCGTGTCGGCGGGGGCCGAGTGCGGGTTCGTCGAGGTCCCGCTCGACCACGACGACCCCATGGGCACGACGATCAGGCTCGCGGTGTCGCGCGTCGTGCACACGACCCCGGAGTCCCAGGGCGTCATGCTCGTCAACCCGGGCGGGCCCGGCGGGTCGGGCCTCACGCTGGCCCTGCTCGGTGGTGCCGTCCCGAACGGTGCCGGTGCGTCCTACGACTGGATCGGGTTCGATCCCCGCGGCGTCGGCTCCAGCGAGCCCGCCCTGAGCTGCATCCCCGACTACGCGGGCTTCAACCGCCCCGACTACCAGCCCGAGGCCGGCACCGAGCAGGCGTGGCTGGACCTGTCGACGTCCTACGCCGACGCGTGCGCCGCCGACGGCGGTGAGCTGCTCGACCACCTGAAGAGCATCGACACCGTCCGCGACATGGACCTCATCCGCGCCGCGCTGGGCCAGGAGCAGATCAACTACTACGGCTTCTCCTACGGCACCTACCTCGGCCAGGTCTACTCGACGCTGTACCCGGACCGCGTGCGCCGCATCGTGATGGACGGCGTCGTCGACGTCCGCAACATCTGGTACGAGGCCAACCTCAACCAGGACGTCGCGTTCGAGCGCAACATCGGCGCGTTCTTCGACTGGATCGCGAAGTACGACTCGGTCTACGAGCTGGGTGCCACCGGCGACGAGGTCGAGGCGCTCTACTACACGGTGCAGGACCAGCTCCGGGCCGCGCCCGCGGAGGGCATCGGCCCGTCGGAGTGGAACGACCTGTTCCTCAGCGCCGGTTACAACGTGCTGGCCTACCCCGGCATCGCGCAGGCGTTCTCCGCCTACGTCAACAACGGCGACGTGTCCGCGATCGTCGATGCGTACGGCTTCGACCCGGCCGCTCCCGACGACAACGGGTACGCGATCTACCTGGCCGTGCAGTGCACCGACCTGGAGTGGCCGCAGGACTACGACCAGGTCCGCGCCGACAACGAGCGCGTCGACGCCGAGGCCCCGTTCGAGACCTGGGCCAACGCCTGGTTCAACGGGCCGTGCTCGTTCTGGCCGGCGAAGGCGGGCACGCCCGTCGAGGTCGACGGCAGCGGCGTCGACAGCGCCCTGCTGCTCAGCGAGACCTTCGACGGGGCCACGCCGTTCGACGGGGCGCTGAACGCCCGCGAGCTGTTCCCGAACGCGGTGCTGGTGGAGGGCGTCGGCGGGTACACACACTCGGCCTCGCTGTCCGGCGTGGCGTGCACCGACACCATCGTCGCCGACTACCTGGCCACGGGCGCCCTGCCCGAGCGCAAGCCGGAGAGCGACGTGTCCGACGTGCAGTGCGACCCGCTGCCCCAGCCCGACCCCACGGTCCCGGCGCCGGCAGGTTCCTGACCCCGCACGACGAACGGCCCGCTCGCCCGACAGGATCGCGGTGAGCGGGCCGTTCGCCTGGGGCGGGTCAGGCGTACGCGCCCGCGGACGCCTGCTTCGGGTCGGCGCCGTGGCTGTTCGGGCCGCGGGTGCCCTCCGACACCAGGAAGACGATCAGCACGATCGCGCCGATGACCGGGATGAGCCCGATCAGCAGCCACCACCCGCTGCGGTTCGTGTCGTGCAGCCGCCGGACGGCGACGCCGAGGCCCGGCAGCAGCACGGCGAGCGAGTAGATCGTGCCGAGGATGCCCAGGTTGAACGAGAGCCCCGCCGAGCCGGCCCCGGCCGACGCGGCGAACGCACCGGAACCGAGCACGAACCCGTCGATCGCGGACAGCACGATCACGGCGATCGCGTTGAACAGGGCGAACATCCAGTACTCGGTGCGCCGGGCCCGGCCGGAGAAGTCGACGTACTGCTTGATCACCTTGACGTACCAGTTCATGTCGCCTCCAGTTGGGCATCGGAAGCGACAGACTGGCACCGGACCGCGTCCACCGGTAGGTCTACATGGGACGCGATCCGGTCTCGATCAGGCGAAGTGCACGTACTCGTACTCGAACGGCTTGTCGTTGATGCCGGTGCTCGGCGGGGCGATCCAGCCGGCGATCTTGCCGGGCTCGTAGACCGGGCGCATCAGCGACTGGACGTGCACCTTGTCGGCGTCGCTCGGCAGCCACCGGTCCTTGTTGGCCTCCCACACGTCCGGCCCGACGACGTCGCCCTTCGGCGTCACGTGGTGCCCGCGGAACAGCCCGACCTCGCGGTTGAAGCCGACGTGCGGCAGCGCGAGCCGGCGGTCGACACCGGCCTTCTCCAGCACGCGGTTCCAGCGCTTCATGCCGGTGGCGCAGTCCTGCACGTACTCGTTGCGCAGGTCGTGGTTCAGCGCGACGAGCGCCGAGACCTCCTCGGTGGTGACGACGCCGTCGCGCACCAGGTCGACGTGCGAGGCGTCCTCGGTGAGCAGGTGGTCGTCCTTGCGGCGCTCCTCCTGCCAGCGACCCTTGAGGCCGGCGGTGAAGTAGTTGGCCGCGTTCGTCGACTTCTCGGAGCCGAACAGGTCGAGCGAGACCGAGTAGTGGAAGTTGATGTACTTCTGGATCACGTCGAGCGGGATGCCGCCGTGCGGGGCGATGTCGTCGGTGTCGTGCTCGCGCATCAGCTCCGCGGTGCGGGTGACGACGCGGTCGATGCCGGTGGTGCCCACGAACATGTGGTGGGCCTCCTCCTTGAGCATGAACTCGCACGTCCGCGACAGCGGGTCGAACGCCGACTCCTTGAGCGTGCCGAGCTGGTACTTGCCGTCCCGGTCGGTGAAGTAGGTGAACATGAAGAACGACAGCCAGTCCGGCGTCTCCTCGTTGAACGCGCCGAGGATCCGGGGGGAGTCGAGGTCGCCGGAGTTGCGCTGCAGCAGTGCCTCGGCCTCCTCGCGCCCGTTGCGCCCGAAGTAGGCGTGCAGCAGGTAGACCATCGCCCAGAGGTGACGGCCCTCCTCGACGTTGACCTGGAACAGGTTGCGCAGGTCGTAGAGCGACGGCGCGGTCTCGCCGAGGCGGCGCTGCTGCTCGACGGACGCGGGCTCGGTGTCGCCCTGGATGACGATGAGGCGCTGCAGGTCGGCGCGGTACTCACCGGGCACCTGCTGCCAGACCGGCTGGCCCTTCTGCTCGCCGAACGCGATCTTGCGGTCGGCGTTGTGCTCGGAGAGGAACACCCCCCACCGGTACTCCTCCATCGCGACGTGGCCGAACGAGGCCCAGCCCTCGCGGCCGACGTCGACGGCGGTGCGGAGGTAGACGTCCTCGGTGGGGACGGCCGGGCCCATCGTCTTCCACCAGTTGATGAAGTTGGGCTGCCAGCTCTCCAGTGCGCGCTGGAGCTTGCGGTCGCCGGCGAGATCGACGTTGTTGGGGATCTTCTCGCTGTAGTCGATGCTCATGGTCAGACCCGCTTCCTGTCGAACTCCGCCTTGCGTCCCGTGCCGTACTTGCGCAACGCACCTTCAGGGCCGGATGCGTTGGGTCGAACGAAGATCCAGTTCTGCCACGCGGTGAGCCGGGAGAAGATCCGCGACTCCATCGTCTCCGGGCCGACGAACCGGTGGTTCGCCTCCATGCCGGTCAGCGCGTCGGGGGACAGGGAGGCCCGTTCCTCCAGCATGATCCGGACCTCGTCCTCCCAGTCGATGTCGTCGGGGGCGTCGGTGACCAGCCCCAGTTCCATCGCCTCGGCGGCGTCGATCCGGCGGCCGGTCTCCTGGCGCAGCTTCGCGAGGGTGTCGTCGTCGCCGTAGAAGCGCGAGCCCAGTCGCGAGAGGCCGTTGGGCATCGGGAACGTGCCGAAGTTCGACGCCGAGAGCACCAGCTGCGCGGGCTCGCCCTCCTCGTCGGCCTCCTCCATGAAGCCGTCGAGCATGTACTGGCGGTCGCACGCCAGCGCGAGCTCCAGCAGGGCCCCCGCGAAGCACGACCCCGGCTCGATCAGCGCGATGAGCGAGCGCGACGTGACGTCGAGGCGCTTGAGCACGCGCTTGAAGTAGTGCCGGATCTCGTTGACGAGCCAGTCGGAGCCGGAGAACTGCTCGATGACGCGCTCGAAGGCCAGCGCGTCCTCGACGTCGCCCTTCGTGCGGATGATCCAGGTGCCCAGCTCGAGCTCGTTGGCGCGCAGCCGCAGGATCAGGTCGTCGAGCTCGCGGGTCATGGCCAGCGGCCAGAACTGCGCCCCCAGCTCGTGGACGCGCTCGACGGTGTCGGGCACGTCGCCCTCCGGCCCGTGCACGGTGATGTTCACCAGGCCGGCGTCGCGGTCGTAGGTGGCGGTGACGTGGCGGTATCGGATCCCGTCGGCGTCCTCCTCGCGCTGCAGCGGCGGGAGCGGCACGCCGGTGGCGTCGGACGGGCGGTCCGACGCGGCGGCGGCGGTGGCGGCGCGCTCGGCGACCGTCTCGTCCCAGGCGCGCTTGGGGATCACCTCGTCGACGAGCTTCCACTCGACGGCCTGCTTGCCGCGGGCGCCCTCGGACTTGGTGGCGAAGACGTCGGCGCGGTCCTTGCGGACCTTCCGCTTGTCGATCACACGGGTGAGGCCGCCGGTGCCGGGCAGCACGCCGAGCAGGGGGACCTCGGGCAGCGAGACGGCGGAGGAGTTGTCGTCGATGAGCAGGATCTGCTCGCACGCCAGCGCCATCTCGTAGCCGCCGCCCGCCGCGGTGCCGTTGACGGCGGCGATCCAGGTCTGGCCGGAGTTCGCCGTGGCGTCCTCGATGCCGTTGCGGGTCTCGTTGGTGAACTTGCAGAAGTTCACCTTCCACGGGTGGCTCGACTGGGCGAGCATCCGGATGTTCGCGCCCGCGCAGAAGTTGCGGTCCTTCGCGCTGGTGAGCACGACCGCCTTGACGCCGGGGTGCTCGAAGCGCAGCCGCTGCGTGGCGTCGTAGAGCTCGATGTCGACGCCCAGGTCGTAGCTGTTCATCTTCAGCTCGTAGCCCGGGACGATGCCGGCGGTCTCGTCGATGTCGAGCCGCAGGTACGCGACCTCGCCCTGGACGTCGAGCTTCCAGTGGCGGTACGTCGAGGGCTCCGCGTCGAAGGAGACCGTGGGGATCTCGGCCTGGTCGGGATCTGCGGTGGTGGTCATCCGTCCTCCGTTGGTCGGGCATCACTCTACAAGATTCGACCGATCCGCGCCATCGGTGTAGAACGTCGAGCGGGGACCGCTCAGCCCTGCGCCTCCGCCACGTCGGTGACGGCCTGCGGGGCCGGCGCGACGGTGGCCGCGGCCAGCTCGCGCAGCCGGAAGCGCTGGATCTTCCCGGTCGCGGTACGCGGCAGCTCGGAGACCTCGACGACGAGCCGCGGCCGCTTGAACGCCGCCAGCCCGGCCCGGCAGAACGCGATGACCTCGTCGGCGTCGACGACGACCCCGGGCTTCGGGACGACGTAGGCCACCGGCTTGTCGAGCCCGTCGGTGTCGGGCACCCCGACGACGACGGCCTCGGCGAGGCCGGGGTGCTCCATCAACCGGGTCTCCACCTCCGACGGGCTGACCCAGATTCCGCCGACCTTGAGCACGTCGTCGGCGCGGCCCAGGCAGGTGTAGCTGCCGTCGGCGCCGCGGACGTACTGGTCGCCGGTGCGCATCCACTCGCCCTGGAACACCATGCGGTTGACCTCGGTGCGACACCAGTAGCCGGTGCAGATCGAGTCGCCCGCGATGTAGAGCATCCCGGGCTCGTCGGGTCCGTCGATCACCGTTCCGTCGGTGCGGCGCAGCTCCACGCGGTAGCCGGGGACGGGGAACCCGGAGCTGCCCGGCACCACGGCGCCGGGGAAGTTGGAGATGAAGATGTGCAGCGCCTCGGTGGAGCCGATGCCGTCGAGGATCTCGAAGCCGTACTGGTCGCGCACGCCGTGGAACATCCGCGCGGGCAGGGCCTCGCCCGCCGACACGCCGTTGCGGACGGTGGCGAACTGCTCGCGTGGCAGGTCGGCGGCCATCAGCGGGCCCCAGAAGCTCGGGCCGCCGAAGAACAGGGTGACGCCGTGCTGCGCGGTGAGCTCGCCGAACCGCGCCGGGTTCGGGCGGGCGGGCTCGAGCACCGTGGCCGCGCCGACCGAGAGCGGGAAGAACAGCGAGTTGCCGATGCCGTAGGCGAAGAACAGCTTCGCGCCGGACAGGCAGACGTCGTCGGGCCCGATCCGCAGCACCTCACGTGCGTAGGTGTCGCAGACGAAGCGGATGTCGGCGTGCCGGTGCATCGCGCCCTTCGGCGTGCCGGTCGTGCCGGAGGTGTAGAGCCACAGCGCGGGCGACTCCTCCCAGGTCGGGTAGGGCGCGTCGAGGGGCTCGGCGGTGCGCAGCTCGTCCCAGGTGAGCGTCGTGACGCCGGGTACCTCCGGTGCGGTGTCGCCGGTGAGGACGAGGTGACGCAGGTCCGGTGCCCCCGTGGCGGCGATGGTGACCGAGGCGGTGAACTCGCTGCTGCCCAGCAGGACGCGGGCGCGCGAGTCGACGACGAGCTTGGCCAGCTCGGGCCCGGTCAGCATCGTCGACGACGGCACGGCGACCGCGCCGACGTACATCGCGGCGAGGATGCCCGTGGCGAGCTCGACGTCGTCGACCATCGCGAGCAGCACCCGCTCCTCGGGACGCACCCCGATCGCGACGAGCCCGGCGGCGACGCGCCGGACCTCCTCGGTGAGCTGGAGGTAGGTGAGGGACCCGCCGGGGTGGTGGATCGCCACCCGGTCCGCGTCCCCCGCGGTGACGCGGTCCTCGGTCAGAAACGTGGCGGCGTTGAACGAATCCGTCATGGTGGTGGCGCTCCGTGTTCGGGGTCACCGGACTCTACTGGTGGGCGGTCGGCCGTCAACGTTTCCGTAGATCTTCCCAAGACATGCGCACCCTGCTATGAACCGTGTGGCGCGCCGCAATGCGGCTACCGAACCCCCGACTGTTCAAGGGAGAACACATGCAGACTCGCGGAGCGATCGTCCGTCAGGCACCCGGCAAGTACGAGGTCGTCGACCTCGAGGTGGACGACCCCCGTCCCGGCGAGGTCCAGGTCAAGCTCGTGGCCTCCGGCCTGTGCCACTCCGACGACCACATCGCCACCGGCGACATCCCCGTGGGCGTCTACCCGTTCGCGGGCGGCCACGAGGGCGCGGGCATCGTCACCAAGGCCCCGGCCAACCACAAGGGCATCAAGGAGGGCGACCACGTCGTCTTCTCGTTCCTGCCCTCCTGCGGTCACTGCCGCTGGTGTGCCTCGGGCCAGCAGAACCTGTGCGACCTCGGCGCGGGCCTGCTCGCCGGCTCGCGCTGGGAGGACACCTCCAGCTTCCGGCTCAAGCTCGCCGGCACCGACACCCCCGTCGGCCAGATGTGCGGCATCTCGACGTTCGTGGAGACCACCACCGTCTCCGCCGACTCCGTGGTGAAGGTCCCCAGCGACCTGCCGCTGGACAAGGTCTGCCTGCTCGGCTGCAACGTCGGCACCGGTTGGGGCGCCGCGGTCAACTCGGCGCAGGTCCAGCCCGGACACACCGTCATCGTCATGGGCATCGGCGGCGTCGGCATCAACGCGGTCCAGGGTGCGGCGCACGCGGGTGCGGCCAACATCATCGCCGTCGACCCGATCGCGCTGAAGCGCGAGAACGCCACCCAGCTCGGTGCCACCCACGGCGTCGAGACGATGGAGGAGGCCACCGAGCTGGCCAAGCAGTTCACCAACGGCCAGGGTGCCGACTCGGCGATCATCACCGTCGGCGTCATCAAGCCCGAGTACGTCGGGCAGGCCATGGCGTCGATCCGCAAGGCGGGCACCGTCGTCGTCACCGCGCTGGGCAACATCGCCGACACCACCCCGCTGCCGGTCTCGCTGGCCGACGTCACGCTGTTCCAGAAGCGCATCCAGGGTTCGCTGTTCGGCGAGTCGAACCCCAACTGGGACATCCTGCGTCAGATCGAGCTCTACCGGGCCGGCGTGCTGAAGCTCGACGAGGTCATCACCACGACCTACACCCTCGACCAGGTCGCCGAGGGCTACGAGGCCATGCACGCGGGCACGAACCAGAAGGGCGTCATCGTCTACAGCTGACGTCCCGCACTTCCCCCACCGGTGAACGGCACCCCCACGGGGGTGCCGTTCCCGTGTGTCCACGAGAGGAACAGAGTGACCACGCCCACCCCCGTCGTCGGCCTGCGCCGTGAGCGCGAGGTGCTCACCGTCGCGCTCGTCACCGGCCGGCACGTCGTCATCGAAGGGCCGCCGGGCACCGGCAAGTCGACGCTGCTGCGCTCGATCGCCCGCGACACCGGGCAGGAGGTCGTGTTCGTCGAGGGCAACGCCGAGCTGACGCCCGCGCGGCTGGTCGGCCAGTTCGACCCGTCGCAGGTGCTCGCCACCGGCTACCAGCCCGACTCCTTCGTCGACGGCCCGCTGATCACCGCGATGCGCACCGGCGGGCTGCTCTACATGGAGGAGCTCAACCGCGTGCCCGAGGAGACGCTCAACGTCCTCATCACCGTACTGACCGAGGGCGAGATCGCGGTCCCGCGCCTGGGCACCGTGCACGCGGGCAAGGACTTCCGGCTGATCGCCGCGATGAACCCGTTCGACGCCGTCGGCACCGCGCGCGTCAGCCAGGCCATCGCCGACCGCATGTGCCGCGTCGTGCTGGGCTACCAGGACCTCGACGGGGAGCGGGCGATCACCGCATCGGTCAGCGGGCTGGCCGGCACGTGGGTCGATCTGTCGGTGACGCTGACCCGCGCGACCCGCGAGCACCGCGACGTGCGGATGGGCTCGTCCGTCCGTGGCGCGATCGACCTGTCACTCGTGCTCACCGGGCTGGCCGACCTCCGCAAGGAGACCGAACCGTCGAGGGAGACCGCGCGCGACGCCGCCTACGCCGCGCTGTCGGGTCGCATCCGGATCGTCGACGGTGTGGACCGCACCGCCGAGTCGGTGATCGACGAGCTGCTCGACGCGCACTGGCCCACCGACGAGGACCCGACCGAGTCCCCTGACGACACGGAGTCCCCGGACGCAGAGGGAAAAGCTCCTAGCCCGGGCCACAACCCGGGCTTCCAGCAGCGGTCGCGCCCCGGCCGCGAGCAGCCGGGCCGCACCCAGGGTCGGCAGCAGATCGCGGCCAACCACCCGTCGTTCGAGGAGGTCTCTCCCGAGCCGGGCGAACTCGACGTCGACGCCCTCGACCGCCTCGCCGGCGAGGACCCGGAGGGCGCGGCGGCGATGCTCGCCGACATGGCCGTGGCCACCGACGTGCAGCTGCGGGCGGCCGCGCGCCGGCTCGCGGGACGGGTGTTCATCCGGCTCGGGCGGGTCGGTCCGGCGAAGGCGCGGGGTACGCGGCGGCTCGGTCCGTCGCGGCGCCTCGACGGCGACCTGGACCTCGACCGCACGCTCGAGGCGTGGGACCCGTCGGCGTCGCGGCGGCCCGAGGAGCTGGTCACCCGTACGTGGACCGCGCACCGGCGCGCGGTCTGCCTCGTCGTCGACATCTCGGGGTCGATGAAGGGCCTCGCGGTCGCGCTGGCCGCGGTCGCCGCGGCCGGGGTGGTGGTGGCCAACGAGAACGGGCCGCCGCAGCTGCAGCCGTCCGTGCTCGCGTTCGGCGCGGGGGTGAAGGTGCTGCAGGCGCAGGGGGTGCGGCGCCCACCGGAGGACCTGCTGTCGGACCTCATCGCGCTGCGCGGCCACGGCACCACCGACCTCGCGGCAGGGTTGCGGGAGGCGTCGAAGCAGCTCGCGTCCGCGGTGGCCGACGAGCGGTTCGTCGTGCTGCTGTCGGACTGCCTGCACACCGCGGGCGACGACCCGGCCGAGGCGCTGGGCGGCATCGACCGCCTGCACGTGCTGGTCCCGCTCGGCGGGCCGGAGGCCGAGGCCGCGGCGTTCCCGCTGGCCACCCGGGGTGGGGGACGGGCGCAGGTCGTCAAGCGGTTGGCGGAGATCGCCCCGGCGCTGACCCGCATCCTGGCCTGATCGCTGCTCGTCGCACGTCGTCGCCCCGCCGCGGGCCGTGGCGTGCGGCGCGCGCCGGTCTCGGAGGCCGGCGCGGCGCGCGAACTCGGCCCTCCGCCCCGCCGTGCCGTCGTGGGGCCGAGGTGGACGGCCACCGCGTCCGCCCCGGCGCCGGTGAACGCGCGCACGTCGTGGAGTGCTCGTCGGGCGGGACGATCTGCAGGTGCACGCGCACGGCTCTACGCGGGCGGTCGGGCCGGGGCCGTAGGCTCGGTGACGTGGGAACCATCGTCTCCTTTCACGCCCATCCCGACGACGAGTCGATCGGTTCGGCCGGCACCCTGGCCCGGGCCGCCGCGGCAGGGCACCGGGTGGTGCTCGTCTTCGCCACCCGCGGTGAGCTGGGCGAACCCGTCCCCGGCGTGCTCGAGCCGGGGGAGCAGCTGCCGGTGCGGCGCTCCGCGGAGTGCTACGCCTCCGCCGCGGTGATCGGCGCGAAGCGCGTCGAGTTCCTCGGCTACACCGACTCCGGGATGATCGGCGAGCCGAGCAACGAGGCCCCGTACTGCTTCTGGCAGGCCGACGTCGAGCACGCGGCCCGGCGGCTCGCCGTGATCCTCGACGAGGAGGAGCCCGACGTCCTCACCGTCTACGACGACAACGGCGGCTACGGCCACCCCGACCACATCCAGGTGCACCGGGTGGGGAAACGGGCCGCGGAGCTGTCGGCGGTGCCGGTCGTCGTGCAGGGCACGATCAACCGCGACTGGATGCTGCGCGGCCTCAAGGCGCAGAACCCGGACTTCACCCCGCCCCCCGGCCTCGACACGATGGGCAAGGCCGAGGCCGAGATCACCCACCGCGTCGACGCCGTCGACTTCGTCGAGCAGAAGCGCGCGTCGATGCGGGCCCACGCGAGCCAGATGGGCCCCGACCACTTCATGCTGACGATGCCCGACCCCATGTTCGCCCTCGGGATGGGCACGGAGTTCTACATCGTCGACCCGCCGATCAACCCGGCGTCGGCGCCGGAGATCTTCGAGGAGCTGTTCCTCCCCCTGCGCTGAAGCGCCCGGGGTGCGCCCGTTCGGCCCGGATCGCCGCGGGCTCGGTGTCGCGGTGGATCCGGCCCCGGCACACCAGTTCCACGGCCAGCGCCACCGCGACGGTCTCCACGGCGAGGAGCAGCACCAGCACGAGCAGCTGCACCGCTCCGGCCTGGACCGGGGACGCCCCGCCGAGCAGCATGCCCACGAACGCGCCGGGCAGCGTGACGAGGCCCACCGTGCGGGTCTGGTCGGTCACCGGAACCAGCGCCGACGCCGCCGACGGCCGGGCGATCTCGATCGCGGCGTCCCGGGCCACGAACCCCAGCGACAGCGCCGCCTCGACCTCGCCGCGACGGGCCTCCAGCTCGTCCAGGGCCCGCTTCCCGGCCAGCGCGGTGGCCGTCATCGTGCCGCCGATGAGGATGCCCGCCGTGGGGATCACCGAGATCCCGTTCGCCGGTACCACCCCGGCCAGCACGAGCGCCCCCACCACCGGGAGCGGGGTGACCGCGACCGGCAACGCCGCCCACCAGCCGCTGCCGCTGCCGGTCATCCGCCGTCCTGCGGTGCGTGCCGCCACCACGACCATCACGGCGACGAACAGGGCGCTCAGCGCGAACGACCCGACGATGCCGCCGATCAGCATCGACACCACGCCCAGCTGCAGCGTGGCGCGCAGGGCGGCGGTCACGGTGGCGCGCGAGGTGCCCAGCCGCGCCGCCCAGGCCACTGCCGCACCCAACAGCACGGCCACCACCATGGCCACGGCCAGGGCCGGGCCGATCACGATGTTCACGTGACGAGATCCTGTGCGGCGCGGCCGGACCGCGCCACCGCGGCATCCTCCGAACGGGTGCAGGACGCCCCGGACGGCCGTCGTCACAGGTTCGGTGCGACGCCCGGTGGGCCTTCGACAGCGAGTAGAGCTAAGCTCCGACCCGAGCTCAACAGACCACCGCAGGGAGTGAACACGTGACAGCCGTCGCCCCCAAGCCGATCACGTCGCGCCCGTACCCGGCGCGCCGCACCGGCAAGGGTTCCACGTTCCTGAAGATGCTCAGGACGACGGACCCCAAGGACATCGCGATCCTGTACATGGTCACGTCGTTCGGCTTCTTCCTGGCCGGTGGCGCGATGGCCCTGCTGATGCGCGGTGAGCTGGCCGTGCCGGGGCAGCAGTTCCTGTCCAGCGAGCAGTACAACCAGCTCTTCACCATGCACGGCACGATCATGCTGCTGCTGTACGCGACCCCGATCCTCTTCGGGTTCGCGAACTACATCGTGCCGCTGCAGATCGGCGCCCCCGACGTCGCGTTCCCGCGGCTCAACGCGTTCTCCTACTGGCTGTTCCTCTTCGGCGGCCTCACGGTCATCTCGGGCTTCCTCACGCCGGGTGGCGCCGCCGACTTCGGCTGGTTCGCCTACACCCCGCTGAGCAACGCGACGTACTCCCCGGGTGCCGGCGGCGACCTATGGATCGTCGGCCTGATCGTCTCCGGTCTCGGCACGATCCTCGGTGGCGTCAACTTCATCACCACGATCGTCTGCATGCGCGCGCCCGGCATGACGATGTTCCGGATGCCGATCTTCACGTGGAACATCTTCGTGACGGCGCTGCTCATCCTCATTGCGTTCCCGGTGCTGACCGCCGCCCTGTTCGGGCTGCTGGCCGACCGGCACCTCGGCGCGCACGTGTTCGACCCCGCCAACGGCGGCACGATCCTCTACCAGCACCTGTTCTGGTTCTTCGGCCATCCGGAGGTCTACATCGTGGCGCTGCCGTTCTTCGGCATCGTCTCGGAGATCTTCCCGGTGTTCAGCCGCAAGCCGGTCTTCGGCTACAAGACCCTGATCTACGCGACGATCGCCATCGCGGTCCTCTCGGTGGCCGTCTGGGCGCACCACATGTACGCCACCGGTGCGGTGCTGCTGGCCTTCTTCTCCTTCACCACGTTCCTCATCGCGATCCCCACGGGCGTCAAGTTCGTCAACTGGATCGGCACGATGTGGAAGGGCAAGCTGACGTTCGAGACGCCGATGCTGTTCTCGGTCGGCTTCCTCGCCACGTTCCTCTTCGGTGGCCTGACGGGCGTGCTGCTCGCGTCGCCGCCCATCGACTTCCACGTCTCCGACACCTACTTCGTGGTGGCGCACTTCCACTACGTGCTGTTCGGCACGATCGTGTTCGCCACCTACGCCGGCATCTACTTCTGGTTCCCGAAGATGACCGGCCGGATGATGGACGAGACGCTGGGCAAGTTCCACTTCTGGACCACGTTCGTCGGCTTCCACATGACGTTCCTGGTGCAGCACTGGGTAGGCAACGAGGGCATGCCGCGCCGCTACGTCGACTACCAGCCGCAGGACGGGTTCACGTTCCTCAACTCGTTCTCCTCGGTGGGCGCGTTCGTGCTCGGCGCCTCGACGCTGCCGTTCATCTGGAACGTCTTCAAGAGCTACCGCTACGGGCGCGTCGTCACCGTCGACGACCCGTGGGGCTTCGGCAACTCCCTGGAGTGGGCCACGAGCTGCCCGCCGCCGCGGCACAACTTCACCGAGCTGCCCCGGATCCGCTCCGAGCGCCCGGCGTTCGAGCTGCACTACCCGCACCTGGTCGAGCGCTTCCGCGAGGAGGCCCACGTCGGCGGCCACGCCGCCCCGTCGGAGATGCTCACCCAGGCCGTCGGTCGCGAGGAGCAGCCGAACGGCGACCCCAAGTCCCGTTGACGCGGTGGCCGACACCAGCGTCCTCATCACGGTCACCGGACCCGACCGTCCCGGTGTCAGCTCGGTGCTCTTCGCCGCGCTGACCCGGCACGGCGTCGACCTGGTCGACGTGGAGCAGGTCGTCATCCGTGGCCGGCTCACCCTGGGTGCGCTGGTCACGGCGCACCACGACCCCGAGGGGTTGCAGGAGGCCGTCGAGCAGGCGATGGCGGGCATCTCGATGCAGGTGCAGACCTCGATCGGGGCCGACCCGTCGGTCCGGCACTCCACGCACGTCGTCGTGGTCACCGGGCGGCCGATCTCCGCGCGGGCGTTCGGGTCGATCGCGCAGGCGCTGGCCGACGCGGGCGCCAACATCGACGCCATCCGCCGCGTCGCCGACTACCCGGTCACCGGCCTGGAGCTGATGGTCTCCCCGGTGCCCGGCCAGAGCTCGCAGGACTACCCGCCCGGCACGCTGCGCACGAAGCTGGTCGAGGTGGCGCGCGCCGCGGGCGTCGACGTCGCCGTCGAGCGGGCGGGGCTGGCGCGGCGGAGCAAACGACTGATCGTGTTCGACGTCGACTCCACGCTCATCCAGGGCGAGGTCATCGAGATGCTCGCCGCGCGGGCCGGGGCCGAGGACGAGGTCCGGGCCGTCACCGAGGCGGCGATGGCGGGCGAGCTCGACTTCACCGAGTCCCTGCGCCGCCGCGTCGCGGTGCTGGCAGGGCTGCCCGAGTCGGTGCTCGCCGAGGTCGCCTCGGAGCTGGAGCTGACGCCGGGCGCGCGCACCACGATCCGCACGCTCAAGCGCCTGGGTTACCGCTGCGGGGTGGTCTCCGGCGGCTTCACGCGCGTCATCTCCGGGTTGGCCGAGGAGCTGGGGCTGGACTTCTGCGCGGCGAACGAGCTGGAGATCGCCGACGGGCGGCTCACCGGCCGGGTCCTCGGCGAGGTCGTCGACCGGCCGGGCAAGGCCGTCGCGCTGCGGCGCTTCGCGGAGACGTACGGGGTGCCGCTGGAGCAGTGCGTGGCCGTCGGCGACGGGGCCAACGACATCGACATGCTGGCCACCGCGGGGCTGGGCATCGCGTTCAACGCCAAGCCCGCGCTGCGCGAGGTCGCCGACACCGCGCTGTCGCACCCCTACCTCGACGTCGTGCTGTTCGTGCTGGGGATCACCCGCGACGACATCGAGCGGGCCGACGCCGCGGAAGGCATCGCGCGGCGCGTGCCGATCGCGTGACCGCGCTCGCGCCGCTGGTGGGCCGCTTCACCGGGCCGCGGGTCGTCGTCCCGCCCGAACCCGACGGCGTCGTCCGCGCGATGCCGCTGGTGTTGCGGCTGGAGAAGCCGCCCGCGTCGCGCACACCGGTGCTGGAGGCGGCCGCCGCCGCGGCTCTGGCCCTGTGCCTCGACCCGCGCGCCGAGCCGGAGGGGGAGTGGCACGAGGCCGTGTCGACGTGGGTGGCGAGCCGGATCCGCAAGATCGCCCGCCGGGCCCGCGGTGCCCACTGGGCGGCGGTGCAGGACCTGCCGGGCGTCACGTGGACGGTGGGGGACGCGCAGGTCCGCGCGCTGCTGCCCGGCCCCGTCGACGACGTGCCGCGCGTCCTCGGGCGGCTGCAGATCGGCGGCACGGACCTCGAGCCCGACTCGCCCGGTCCGGCCCCCGACGGCCCGGTGATCTGGGTGAACGCCGCGCTGGAGATGACCGTCGGCAAGGCCGCGGCGCAGGTCGGGCACGCGTCGATGCTGTACGCGGCGGCGCGCGGGCTCACCGCGGTGCCGGCGTTCGCCGTGCGCTCCGTGCAGCCGGAGCAGTGGGAACGGCTGTGCGCCGACCCCGCCGGGGTGCCGGTGCGCGACGCCGGGTTCACCGAGGTGGCGCCGGGCACGATCACCTGCATCGCCCGATGATGTCGGGGGTCGCTGGCATGCTGCGCCGGTGACCGCCCGCCGTATCGACGCCGCCGAGCGCCGCGCCCGCCTCGCGCTGCGGCACCGGCACGTGCCGTCCGCGCGCACCGACGACGTCGTCGCGATCACCGACGACCTCGTCGCGCTGCACTCCACCGACCCCGTCACGGTCTACCTGTCGGTGGCGGCGCGCATGCGCACGCCTGCGCTGGAGCCGCTCTCAGCCGCGCTCTACGACGACCGCACGCTGATCCGCCACCACGCGATGCGCCGCACGCTGTGGGTGTTGGGCCACGACGCGGCCCGGCTGGCCCACCACGGGGCCACCCTGGCCGTCGCGCGGGTGCAGCGACGCGACCTGCTGGCGTCGATCGGCGCGAGCGGCATCGCCGACCCCGGGGCGTGGCTGGCCGCCGCCGACGAGCGGGTGCACGCGCTGCTCGCCGCGGAGGGCCCGCTCACCGCCCGCGAGGTGGGCACGCGGCTGCCCGAGCTGGCGCGGCCACTGACGATCGGCGCCGGGAAGTTCGCGGCGACGCAGGCCGCGCACTCCCGCGTCCTGCTCGTACTGGGCTTCACCGGGCACGTCATCCGGGCCCGCCCGACGGGGACGTGGATCAACGGCCAGTACCGCTGGGCCGCGGCCGACCCGTGGCTGCCCGGCGGGTTCGGCGAGGCCGACGTGCGTGAGTCGGCGGCGGGGTTGGTGCGGCGCTGGCTCCGCGCGTTCGGACCCGCCACCCGCACCGACGTGGCGTGGTGGGCGGGCTGGACGGTCGCCACCACGAAGACCGCGCTCGCCGACGTCGGGGCGGTGCAGGTGGAGCTCGACGAGGGCACCGGCTACGTGCTGCCCGACGACGTCGACCCGGTGGCGCCGCCGGAACCCTCCGCGCGGCTCCTGCCCGGCCTCGACCCGTCGACGATGGGGTGGAAGCAGCGGGGCTTCCACCTCGATCCCGAGCACGCGCCGCTCCTGTTCGACCGCAACGGCAACGGCGGCCCGATGCTGTGGGTGAACGGGCGGATCGTCGGCAGCTGGGTGCAGCGCAGGGACGGCGTGATCGCGATGCGGCTGCTCGCCGACGTCGGGGCGGAGGCCGTCGCGGAGCTGGAGCGCCACGCCCACGAGCTGGAGGGCCTGCTCGGCGACGTGCGGTTCGCCGTGCGCTACCCGGCCCCGGTGCAGGCCGAGCTCATGGCGTGAACCAGGGTTGAGGGGTGGATACGTCGAGACAGCGGGTCCTGGCCCGGGGCGGTACCCGGCGCGGGCGCCCGGGCGCGGCCGTGGAGCGGCCGCCGGTGGAGACCGTCACGGCGGCCTACGTCGAGCTGGCGCGCACCCGCGTCGTGCTCGGGGCGCAGGAGCTGGAGGCGCAGCTCGCCACCCGGTTCGGTCTCCCCGCCGACGACGAACTGCTGCTCGACGCGGGCGACGAGGCGATGCTCGACCCGTCGTCGCCGATCACGCTGCTGGCGCCCGAGGTCGTGGTGCACGCCCCCGAGCTCATGGCCGGTGCGGTGCTCACCCACCGGCTCACCGCCGAGGAGCGTGAGGGCGGCTTCCTGGTCCTCGACGTCGACCTCGCCGGGTTCGTGCGCGTGCCCGCACCCCACGTCGGCGACGAGCACCTCGACGTCGACGACGTCGACGGGGAGCTGTCGTGGATCGGCCCGGAGGACTGGCTCGCCGCGCTCCCGGCCGACGCGCTGCTCGCGGTGCGGGTCACCGCCGACGGGGGAGTCGAGCTCTCCGTCCTCGACGCCGACCCGGTGGTCCCGCCCGACCTCCTCGCGCGGGTGCGTACCGCGTACGAGGCCGAGCTGGACTCGCCCGACGAGCCGGGGCTGCCGGTGTCGGCGGAGAACCTCGTGCTCGGGGCGCGTGTCGCCGACCGCGCGGTCTTCGCCTCCCCGGTGCCACCGCTCTCGGAGCTGGCTGCGGCGGCGGGGCTGGAGCGGCGCGGGCCCGAGTTCGCGCACGCGGAGTCGGTGTGGGCCGCGGGGGAGGAGGCCGACCGGCACTGGCGCCTGATCGACCGCCTCGGCACCGACGGCGCCGCCACCACCGCGTTGGAGGCGCTCGACCTGCTCGCCGACCCCGCGGGTGATCCCGGCACCCTGCGCCGCGCGCTGGAACTGCTGCAGGAGCCCGACGTCCTCGTCGCGGTCACCGAGGAACTGCTCGTCGACGGCGACGCGGAGCGGCTCGCCGCGTACGTCGTGCTCGCCGACCGGATGGTCGCCGCGGCGGGCACCTCGCCCCGCGCCGCCGTCGCGCGGTGGATGGCTGCCGCCGCGGCCGAGCGCGACGGACGGGTGCTCGACGCCGAGTCGCACCTTCGGGCGGCGTGCAGCGAGGCCGAGGGCTGGCCGTTCGTGGAGGACCGCCTGGCCTGGTACGAGTCCGACCGCGGCCACGCCGCCGCGGCCACCGGACGCTGGCGCTCGATCGGCACCCCCGACGACGACCCCGATCTCGCCTTCGCCGCGCGCGCCGCCTCCGGGCTGGGCGCCGAGCCGGGCCGCAACGAACCGTGCTGGTGCGGGTCGGGGCGCAAGTACAAGCAGTGCCACAGCGGGCGGCCGATGTCGCCGCCGCTCGCGGAACGCGTGGGCTGGCTGTGGCGCAAGTCGATCGCGTACCTGGAGCGACGCGGGGGCACGGCCGAGGAGGACCTGATCGACTACGCGTCCTGGCGCGCGGGCGACGCGGGTGATCTCGACGCCGCCTACGTCGACCCGTTCACCGCCGACGCCGCGCTGCACGAGGGCGGATGGTTCGCACAGTTCCTCACCGAGCGCGGGCCGCTGCTCCCCGCCGACGAGGCGGCGCTGGGTGCGTCCTGGCTCGACGCCGACCGCGCGCTCTACGAGGTGCTCGCCGTCCGACCCGGCGACGGGCTCGACGTGCGCGACCGTCGGGGTGGGGAAGCCGTCACGATCACCGAGCGCACCGCGAGCACCACGGTCGAGGTGGGGGCGCTGCTCTGCGCCCGCGCCGTGCCCGACGGCGGCGGCGGGCACCGGTTCGTCGGCGCGGTGCTCCCGGTCCCGCCCGCCGCGGAGTCCGACCTGCGCGAACTCCTCGACGTGGGCGACCCGTCACCACTGCTGGCCTGGGCCGCGACCCACCTCCCGCTCACCCCCGCTCCGACCTGACCGCCCACGCCGACGGCGGGCGCGCACGCCGTCGCTACGCCCGCGCACCTCGCTACGCCCCGAGCACCGTCGAGGGTGCGCGTGGGCGGCGAAGGTGCGCGTGGGGTGCGGCCGGAACCCGCGCGCCGCTCCGCGCGCACGTGTTGTCGCTACGCGCACTGTCGAGAGTGCGCGGCGGGCGTGAACCTGCGCGTGGGGTGCAGGGGACGGCGAGCGACGTCGCCACCCACGACGGCGACGGGTGTGCCTCCGGGCCGAGGGCGACGCCTGCTCACCCGCCGGTGGTGAAGAACTGCCGGAGCCGCGTCGCGACCGGGTCGAAGGAACCGATGTCGCGCCAGATCCAGCGGGCCATGCGCCAGCCGCAGGCGCGGATCGCGTCCTCGCGCACCTTCTCCTCGAAGAGCACGTCACCGACGGACCGGCCCGGATCGAGGAGCCTGCCGTACTTGATCCTCCCGTCGAACTCGCCGACCGTCCGTAGCTGCGGCCAGGCGAAGTCGACCCGCCCGACGACCGCGCCGTCGCCCGTCCGGATCTCGTACTGGAGCACCGGCGGTGGCAGGCCGGCCCGGTGCATCGCCACCCGACTGCGGGACTCACCGGGGCTGCCCGCCCCGCCGTCGGCGAACCGGATCGCACGCAGAGCCTGCGGGGCCCCCCGCCAGAGCTCGGCCCGGGTCTGCGCGGCGAGCAGCGCCGGACGGTCCAGCGGCAGCATCGCGAGCGCGGCGTCCGCGACCACCACCGCCTGCTCGAACGGCACCGTCCGCGCCACATCGGTGACGGTGCGGGCCGGCGTGGTGACCCGCAACCCGTCGACGACGGTCACCTCCTCCTCGACCAGGGGCGACACGTGCCGGTGCACCCCGCGGGTGAGCCGGCCGCCACCGCTGCCGTCGCGGGAGACGTGCACCCGGGTCAGGTCCTGGCCCCATACCGGGAGTCCGAGGGCCACTGCTGCGGAGGTGTGACTCAGCACCCAGCCCGGTGCGAGGTGGGGGAGCGTGGCCCGGATCAGGAGGAGGTGCTGCGCCTCCGGGGTGTCGGGCTGCGGATCGAGTGGCCGGACGTAGCTGCCACGGCGGACGGGGCTCAGCACGCCCGACTGCCGCATCCGCTGCACCTCGGCACTGGTCCAGCCCGCGCCCAGGAGCTCACGGCGGAGGGTGAGTGGGGGGATGCTCATGGCCACGACTCTGGTGGGACGCCCGCACCCCGCGGAACCCCCGACGCCGCAGCTGTGGACAACCGGGTCCGATGTGGATAACCGCCTCGCCGCGCGCGCACCGTCCCCCCTCGCGCGCACCGTCGAGCGTGCGCGTGACGGTCGGGGGTGCGCGTGGGAAGCGTGCTCGGCTCCCCGACGGGCCCACGCGCACCTCGTGCCCCGACGCGCACCCTCGAGCGTGCGCGTTGCGGCCGGACGTGCGCGCGGCGGCCGGGCGTGACGGCCGGACGTGCGTGGCGACGACGTCTGCGCGCCGCCGCGAGGCGCACTCAGGCTCCGCGCAGGCGCCTCAGGGCCGCGTGCACCTTGTCGCGGTCGTCGGTCTCCCAGAACGGGGGCAGGCTCGCGCGGAGGAAGCGTCCGTAGCGGGCCGTGGCGAGGCGGGAGTCGAGGATGGCGACGACACCGCGGTCGTCCATGCCCCGCAGCAGCCGCCCGGCGCCCTGGGCGAGCAGGAGGGCGGCGTGGGTGGCGGAGACGGACAGGAAGCCGTTGCCGCCGCGGGCGTCGGTGGCGCGCTGCCGCGCCGCGACGAGGGGGTCGTCGGGCCGGGGGAACGGGATGCGGTCGATGATCACGCAACTCAGCGACGGGCCGGGCACGTCGACTCCCTGCCACAACGACAGCGTGCCGAACAGCGACGTGGCGTCGTCCTCGGCGAACTTCTTCACCAGCTGCATGGTGGAGTCCTCGCCCTGGCACAGCAGCGGGGTGCCCAGCCGACCGCGCAGTGCCTCGGTGGCCTGCTTCGCCGCACGGGTGGACGAGAACAGGCCCAGGGTGCGACCGCCCGCGGCCTCCACCAGCCCGGCGATCTCGTCGAGGGTGGCGGGGGCGAGGCCGTCGCGCCCGGGTGGCGGCAGCCGCTTCGCGACGTAGAGGATCCCGCTCTTCGCGTGTGCGAACGGCGACCCGACGTCCATCCCGGACCACTTCGGGGCGCCCAGCTCGTCGGACGGGGCGTCCGACGGCGGCAGGCCCCACTGCCGGGCCAGCGCGTCGAAGTTGCCGCCCAGCGCCAGCGTGGCGCTGGTCAGCACCACCGTCGACCGGCCGAACAGCCGCTCGCGCAGCAGCCCGCCCACCCACAGCGGGGCGGCGCGCAGCACCTTGTGCCGGGAGCCGTCGGGCCCCTGCTCGCCCAGCCACACGACGTCGCGGCGCTTGGACGGGTCGGGCTCGGCGAACGCCTCGATCAGCCGGACGGCGACCTCGGACACCTCGTCGAGCGCGGCGAGTGCCAGCTTGCGCGCCACGGCGGCGTCGGGGTCGTCCTTGCGCTCGGGCCCGAGCGACTGGCGGCACTCCCCGGCGCTGTCGCGGATCGTCGAGAGCACCCCGGACGCGGCGGGGGACAGGGCGTCCCAGCGGCCGGGCGGCAGGTCGTCGAGCACCATCGCCAGGCCCTCGCCGGACTCGGCGAGCCGGTCGGCGACGGCCTGGTCGACGAGCTTGCCGAGGCGCCGCGCGGCCGCGCCGACCATGCCGGACGTCAGCTCCGCGGTGGCGACGCCGGTGACGCGGTCGACCAGCTCGTGCGCCTCGTCGACGACCACCACGTCGTGCTCGGGGAGGACCGGGCGGCCCTCCAGCGCGTCGATCGCGAGCAGTGCGTGGTTGGTGACGACGATGTCGGCCTTGCCCGCCTCGGCCTTCGCCAGCTCCGCGAAGCAGTCGTCGCCCACCGGGCACTTCGACGCACCGACGCACTCCCGCGCGGTGACCGACACCTGCCGCCACACCGCCTCGGTGACGCCCGGGACGAGCTCGTCGCGGTCGCCCTTCTTCGTGGTGTCGGCCCACTCGTGCAGCCGCTTCACCGCGCGGCCCATCGCGGAGACCGCGAACGGGTCGAACAGCTCGTCCTCGGGGTCGACGTCGTCGGGGCCGTGCAGCTTGTTGAGGCACAGGTAGTTGCGCCGACCCTTGAGGATCGCGAACGTCGGCGCGCGCCCGATCAGCGGCTTCAGGGCCGCGGCCAGGCGGGGCAGGTCGCGGTCGACGAGCTGGCGCTGCAGCGCGATCGTCGCCGTCGAGATGACGACGGTGCTGTCCTTGGCGATCGCGTGGTGGATCGAGGGCACGAGGTAGGCCAGCGACTTGCCGGTGCCCGTGCCGGCCTGGACGGCGAGGTGCTCGCCGCTGCTCAGGGCGGTGCGCACGGCCTGGACCATCGCGTCCTGGCCCTCGCGCCGGGTGCCGCCGACGGCATCGACCGCGGCCTCCAGCAGCTCGGCGACACCAGGGAGGGAGGTCTTGGCCGGCACCCGGAGGAGGCTACTCGGCGGTGGGGGAACCCGGACCGGAACCGTTCGACGCACACCCCTTGTGACCATGGGCACACCCGGGTAGAAATCGTGTCACGGAACGGCGACAGGCCAAGGCCGGATCGGTGGAGAAGATCCGTCCTCCCGGTCGCAGTTCCCGGCACGAGCACCGGGTACCCACGCGGAGCACGCCGCGAAGGCACCAGGCCGTGGGTCTGCATCGGACGGCGACACCCGTCCTTCGATGCCGAGACCACCCACACGGCCGACCGCGCACGCCTGGTAGCCCGCTGACTCGTGTCCTCGAACGCCGCCTGTGTCCACCGCAGGCGGCGTTCGGCTGTCCGGGGCCGATGCCATCACCTGTTCGAGCGAAGGCACAATGGACGAAGTGACCGCCACGCAGCTGCGCCTCGAACCCGCCTCGTTCCCCGTGCTCGTCGAGCACCCGGCCCGCTACAGCGACCTCGACCCCAGCCGCCGGATCGGGCGCGACGCCCTCGTCCGCTGGTTCGAGGACGCCCGCGTCGCCGTGGAGCGCGACACCTTCGGCGGCGACCTCGGTACGCGCCTGAGCGGCGAGATGCGCCTGCTGCTGGCCGCGGTCCGCGTCGACGTCCTCGCCCCGCTGCGGGTGGCCGGGCAGTACCGCATCGGGCTCGGTGTCACGCACGTCGGGTCGACCTCGTTCACCTACGTCTACGCCGTGTTCGCGGGCGAGGAGTGCGTCGCGACCGGGGAGTCGGTCAGCGTGCACGCCACCGCCGACGGCCCGACCCCGCTGCCCGACCCCGTGCGCGCCGCGCTGGAGGGGCTGCGGGTGGTGGGCGACCCGTCCCCGCGCAGCGGCCGCGACCTCGTCGTCCGCGAGGCCTACCCGTTCCGGCTCGACATCCGCACCCGCTTCGGCGACATCGACACCAACCGCCACGTCAACAACGTCGCGCTCGCCGGCTGGTACCTCGACGCGCTCGCCGAGCTGCACCTCGACGTCCTCGGCTACCCGACGGGCGGCCCGCTCGACGGCCTGCAGCCCAGCTCGCTCACCGTCCAGTACCTCGCCGAGGTGCACTACCCGGGCATCTACCAGCTGCGCGTCGGCGTCCTGGAACTCGACGCGGAGACCGTCACCTACGCCTGCGGCCTCTTCGACGGCCCCCGCTGCATCGGGCTCGCGCAGGCGACCGGCGCCCACCACGCGCAGGCGGTCGACGGCGGGCTCGTCGAGCTGTCGGCGACGCTGGAGCCCTTCCGGATGCGGAAGGTCTAGGAGACCGAGATTCCGGCCGCCCGCAGCTCGTCGAGCGCGCGGGCGGTCGAGTCCGGGGCGACGCCCGCGCACAGGTCGAGCAGCACGGTCGTGTCGAGCCCGGCCGCCGCGGCGTCGAGCGCGGTGGCCCGCACGCAGTGGTCGGTGGCGACGCCCACCACATCCACGGCATCGACGCGGCGCTCGACGAGCCAGTCGCGCAGCGTCACCCCGAACGGGTCGGCGCCCTCGAAGCCGGAGTAGGCGGCGGTGTACTCGCCCTTGGAGAACACGGCCTGCACCGGCCCCACGTCGAGCGCCGGGTGGAACGACGCCCCCGGCGTGCCGACGCGGCAGTGCGGCGGCCAGCTGTGCACGAAGTCCGGGGTGTCGGAGAAGTGGTCGCCCGGGTCGACGTGGTGGTCGCGGGTGGCGACGACCACGTCGTACCCGCCCATCCGCGCGGAGACGGCGGCGGCCACCGCGGCACCCCCGGCGACGGCCAGTGAGCCGCCCTCGCAGAAGTCGTTCTGCACGTCGACGACGATCAACGCCCTCGTCACGCGAACACCGTGGGGATCGCCGGCTCGCCGCGCGAGAGCTTGAGGCCCTCCCACGGCACCGACACCAGCGCGCCGCGCAGGCGTTCGCGGGACTCGTCGAGCGTCGGCAGGTCGGGCACCGGTTCGCCGCCGCGGACCAGCGGCACCGGCAGCACGCGGTCGTGCGGCCCGACCGGGACGCGGGAGCCGACCGCGTGCACGACCTCCTCCACCGCGGTGCCGGTCGGCTTGAACCGGCGCACCGCCGACTTCGCCCCGCCGCGCGATTCCTTCGCCGCGCTGCGCTTCGTGACCGGCCGCCCGTCCACCTCGACGAGCTTGTAGACCATCCCCGCCGTCGGCGCCCCCGACCCGGTGACGACGGACGTGCCGACGCCGTAGGAGTCGACGGGTTCGGCGCGCAGCGAGGCGATCGCGTACTCGTCGAGGTCGCCGGACAGGACGATCCTCGTGGTGACGGCGCCGAGCGCGTCGAGCTGCTCGCGGGCCTGGCGGGCGAGCTCGCCGAGGTCGCCCGAGTCGATCCGGATCGCGCCCAGTCCGGTGCCCGCGGCCTGCACGGCCAGCTCGACGCCGCGGCGGATGTCGTAGGTGTCGACGAGCAGCGTCGTGTCGGCGCCGAGGGCCTCGACCTGGCTCCGGAACGCGCCCAGCTCGTCGTCGTGGAGCAGGATCCAGGCGTGCGCGGCGGTGCCGGCGGTCGGGATGGCGTGGCTGCGCCCGGCCTCCAGGTTCGATGTGGCACCGAACCCGGCCAGGTACGCCGCCCGGGCCGCTGCCACGGCGGACGCCTCGTGGGTGCGCCGTGACCCCATCTCGATCAGCGGGCGCCCGGCCGCGGCCGTGACCATCCGCGCGGCCGCGGAGGCGATCGCCGAGTCGTGGTTGAGGATCGACAGCGCGAGCGTCTCCAGGATCACCGCGTCGGCGAACGTGCCGCGGATGGTGAGGATCGGCGAGCCCGGGAAGTACAGCTCGCCCTCGGGGTAGCCGTCGATCTCGCCGGTGAAGCGGTAGGCCGCGAGCCAGTCGAGCGTGGCGGCGTCGACGACACCGGACAGTGCGGCCAGCTCCTCGTCGCCGAAACGGAACCGGGTGATCGACTCCAGCAGCCGCCCGGTGCCCGCGACGACGCCGTAGCGGCGCCCGTCGGGGAGGCGTCGGGCGAAGACCTCGAACACGCAGCTGCGGTCGGCGGTGCCGTCGGCCAGCGCCGCGGCCACCATCGTCAGCTCGTAGCGGTCGGTGAGCAGGGCGGTCGAGACCCCGCCCGCCTGCGGGCCACCACTCATCGTGCTCCCTCGCTGCCCTCGGTCGCCCGCTGCGCGGCCACGCTGCGCCGATGATCCGGTCGCTGACGCTTCCTCATGGGAACGCACCCTATGTCCCGTGCCACCATGGGAGACATGACGGCGCCGCTTCCCGCCCCCACTCGGCAGACGGACACCGCGGTCGAGGAGGACGTCGCGGGTGACGTCCCGTGGCAGGCGATCGTCTGGAACGACCCGGTCAACCTCATGTCCTACGTGGCCTACGTGCTGCAGAAGCTGTTCGGCTACCCCGAACCGAAGGCCACTGCGCTGATGCTCGACGTGCACCACAAGGGCAAGGCCGCGGTGTCGGCGGGCGACAAGGACAAGATCGAGGCGGACGTGGCGAAGCTCCACGCGGCCGGGCTGTGGGCGACCATGCAGAAGGCGTCGTAGATGAACGGGTGGAAGAAGTCCGGTCGCGGGTCGAAGGTGCGGCTCGTCGCGTCGCTGGAGGCGCAGGAGGCCGCGGTGCTGCGCGGGCTCGTCGCCGAGGTGAAGCAGATGCTCGCCGGGCGCGTCGAGCAGAACCCGACCGACGAGCTCGCGATGATCACCGGCATCCGCACCGGCCCGTCGACGCGCCCCGACGACCGCGTGCTGGCCCGGCTGCTGCCCGACTTCACCACCGAGGACGCCGACCTCGCCGCCGGTCTGCGCTCGCTGCACGAGCCGGAGCTGATCGAGGCCAAGGACGCCGCGGCCACGCTCGTGCTCGACACGCTGCCCGAGTCGGGCGGGAAGATCGAGCTGACGGTCGAGCAGGCCGACGCCTGGCTCGCCGCCCTCAACGACGTCCGCCTCGCGCTGGGCACGGCGCTCGACGTCAGCGAGGACATGCCCGAGCAGCTCGACCCCGACGACCCCCGCTCGTCGCACCTCGGGGTCTACCAGTGGCTGACGTTCGTGCAGGACGCACTGGTGCAGAGCCGCATGCAGGTCCGCTAGTCCGTCACCGTGATCCGGTCCTGCGCGGGCGGGGCCAGCCCGGGGTTGGCGCCGAGATAGGAGAGCAGGGCGTCGAGGTCGATCTCCGCGCCGGTGAGGTCGGTGCCGTCGGCGAACGCGGTGAAGTTGTCGCCGCCGGCGGCGAGGAAGTTGTTGACGGCCACGCGGTACGGCGCGGCCGGGTCGACCGGGACGCCGTCGATCGTGATCGCGGTGACGCGGTCGCCGACCGGCGCGGCTTTCGACCAGCTGTAGTGCAGCGTCGAGGAGATCTGCAGGATCCGCGGGCTCGACTGACCCGCCCACTGCTGCTCCAGCACCGCGTCGAGCTGGGCGCCGGTGAGCGTGATGATCTGCATGATGTTGCCGAACGGCTGCACCGTGAACGCCTCGCCGTAGGTGACGACGCCGTCGGGGGCGAACGGGAGGTCGGCGCGGATCCCGCCGGGGTTGGTGATCGCGACCCGGGCGCCGGCGTCGCGGGTGGCGGCGAGCTGGGCGTCGGCGATGACGTCGCCGAGCGGGGTCTCGCCCGACGGCCCGCCGCTGCGCAGCAGGTCGGCGGTGATCGAGCCGACGGGCTCGTCCGCGATCGGCGCGGCGTCGGTGACGGCCTCGTCGACGATCGCCTGCACCGCCGCGTCCGGCTCGACGTCGCGGGAGACGACCTCGTTGCGGGCGGTGGTGCTCTCGCGGACGACGTCGCCGGTGGTGGGGTCGACGACCAGGTCGAGCACCGACAGCAGCCGCCCGAACGACAGGCCCTGCACCAGCGGGCGCGGGTTCCCGGCCGGGTCGGGCTGCGCACAGACGTACTGCTGGTGGGTGTGTGCGGTGAACACGGCGTCGACGTCGGCACCCACGCCCCGCGCGATCGCCGAGCCCGCGCCGCCGGGCTCGACGGAGCAGTCGGACGGGCCGCCGCCCGCCCCCTCGTCGCCCTGGTGCACGAGCAGCACCTGCGCGGCGACGCCCTGGGCGGTCAGCTCGGCCGACGCGGCGTCGGTGGCGGCGATCTCGTCGCCGAAGGTCAGGCCGGCCACCGCCTCGGCGGTGACGACGGTCGGCAGCTCGCGCAGCGTCACCCCGATGACGCCGATCCGGACCCCGCCCACCTCGACGACCGTGCTCGTCGGCAGGGCCGGTGCGCCCGCGGTGTCGAGCACGTTGGCGCCGAGGAACGGGAACGACGCGCCGTCGAAGTCGGGGCGGAAGACGCAGCCGTCGACGGGGTGGCAGCCGCCGTCCTGCAGCCGCCGCAGCTCGGTGGAGCCCTCGTCGAACTCGTGGTTGCCGACGGTGCTCGCGGCCACCCCGAGCGCGTCGAGGACCTCGATCGTGGGCTCGTCGTGGAACAGCGCCGAGGCGACGGGGGAGGCGCCGACGTTGTCGCCGGACGACAGCAGGACCGTGTTCGCGGCCTCGGCCCGCAGCCGCGCGACGTGCGCGGCGAGGTAGGCCGCACCGCCCGCCTCCACGGACGTGCCCGCGGCGTCGTCGACCTCGCCGGACGAGCCCGACGGCGGCTCCAGGTTCCCGTGCAGGTCGTTGAACGCGACGATCCGCACCGGCACCGGTTCGCCGCCGGCGACCGGCGCGGAACCGCGCACGTTGCGCACCTCCAGCGCGACGATCCCGGCCACGACCAGGACCAGGACGGCGACGAGAGCGACGACGGCTGGACGCGAGAGCTTCCGGGTCTGCGACGGCACGGGCGCGAGTATCGCGGCGACCGGAAATCCGTGCCGACCGGAACGGGGGCGATCTAGTTTCGGCGGTGTGAACATCGATCTGAACGACGGGGTGCACGTGTTCGCCACCCTCGCGCCCGGCACCACGATCGACGTCGAGCCGGTGGCGTCGATCGTCGAGCGGGAGGGCCGGACCGTGGTGCTGCCCGAGGCCGACGCGCTGCGGCTCGGCCTGGCCGCGACCTACCGCTGCGCGTGGATCACCCTGCGCGCGTACACCGCGCTCGACGGCGTGGGCCTGCTCGCCCGGGTGACGGCGGCGCTGGCGGCGCGGGGGATCAGCGTCAACCCGGTCGCGGGGTTCCACCACGACCACCTGTTCGTCTCCGTCGAGCGGGCGGGTGACGCGATGGAGGTGCTGGCGGGGCTGCCCGAGGGCTCCACCCGCGTGGTGGTCGGCGAGTACGAGACCGACGACGACCCGGGCCGCGTCGACCGCGACGCCGTGTGGGCGTTCCTGTCCACCGAGGCCTACTGGAACGGCTCACGGACCCGCGCCGGGTTCGAGGCGCAGCTCGCCGCGTCCCGGCGGCAGGTCGGGGCGTACCGGCGCGACACGGGGGAGCTCGTCGGTTTCGCCCGCGCCGTCACCGACGACGTGACGTTCGGCTACCTCGCCGACGTCTTCGTGCTCCGCTCCGCCCGCGGCGCCGGGCTGGGCAAGGCGCTGGTCGAGGCGATGCTCGACGGGCCGGGGCGGATCCGCTGGGTGCTGTTCACCGACGACGCCCACGACCTCTACACCCGCTACGGCTTCGCCCCGCCCGGTGACACCTGCCTGGTTCGCCGCCCTGTGACCGCATCCGCCGCCGGGGTGCGACCGCCCGGGAACGCCACGTAGGCTGGCGTGGTGCTGCAGATCCGCGCCGACCTCGTCGAGGAGATCATGGCGCACGCCCGTGCGGAGCATCCCCACGAGGCGTGCGGGATGATCGCGGGTGCCGAGGGCACGGAGCGGCCCGAGCGGTTCTTCCGGATGACGAACGCGGCGAAGCCGACCGGCGACGCCGAGGCGCAGGAGCGCGAGCAGGCCCACCGCGCCCTCGTGCTGGGCGAGGCGCACGCGGAGTACCGGGGCGAGCGACGTTCGTCACTGACGTACTACACGTGGGACGTCAAGGAACGGCTGCGCGCGCAGCGCGCGATGGACGCCGCCGACGAATGGCCGACCGTCATCTACCACTCGCACACACGCAGCGAGGCGTACCCGTCGCAGGTCGACATCGACGTGGCGTCCGGCCCGGCCAACGACCCGCGCATCCACTACGTGATCGTCTCGACGCGTCCCGACGCCGAGCCGCGGGTGCGCGGGCACGATCTGCGGTCGTTCCGGATCGTGGACGGTGTGGTCACCGAGGAAGAAGTCGACGTCGTGGAGACTTACATGTTCGCGCACACCGGCGCGGACGACGTCCCGGACCTCGGCTGACGTCCGTCTCGACCCCGTCCGTCCTTCACCTGGAGAGCATTCGCATGGCCACCGTGTCCGTCCCCACCATCCTGCGCACCCACACCGACGGCGAGAAGTCCGTCGAGGCGACGGGCAGCACCGTCGCCGAGGTGATCGCCGACCTCGACGCCAAGCACAGCGGCATCGCCGGTCGCCTGCTCAACGACGGCAAGCTGCACCGCTTCGTCAACATCTACGTCGACGACGAGGACGTCCGCTTCTCCGGTGGCCTCGACGCCCCCGTCAAGGAGAACTCGACGTTCACGATCCTCCCCGCGGTCGCGGGCGGCTGATCATCCGATGCGGTACGACTCGCTGATCGCGGCGGTCGGGGACACGCCGCTGGTCGGGCTGC
This sequence comes from Pseudonocardia abyssalis, assembly GCF_019263705.2. Lineage (NCBI taxonomy): Bacteria > Bacillati > Actinomycetota > Actinomycetes > Pseudonocardiales > Pseudonocardiaceae > Pseudonocardia > Pseudonocardia abyssalis. The sequence goes on along the minus strand of NZ_JADQDK010000001.1, from coordinate 3,820,711 downwards.
CGAACCTCTCACCCAGTGCCGACGTGCGGCTCTGGGCGAAGCTGGAGGATCGCAACCCCACCGGCTCGATCAAGGACCGCCCCGCGCTGGCCATGATCGAGAAGGCGGAGGCCGACGGCCTGCTCACCCCCGGCTGCACGGTCCTCGAGCCGACGTCGGGCAACACCGGCATCTCGCTGGCGATGGCCTGCAAGCTCAAGGGCTACCACCTGATCTGCGTGATGCCGGAGAACACCTCCATCGAGCGGCGCCAGCTGCTGGAGATGTACGGCGCGCGGATCATCTCCTCGCCCGCGGCGGGCGGCTCGAACCAGGCCGTCGCGATGGCCAAGGAGCTGTCGGCGGAGAACCCGACCTGGGTGATGCTCTACCAGTACGGCAACCCGGCCAACTCCGACGCGCACTACCGCACCACCGGCCCGGAGATCCTCCGTGACCTGCCGACGATCACCCACTTCGTCGCCGGTCTCGGCACCACCGGCACGCTCATGGGCACCGGCCGGTACCTGCGCGAGCACAAGCCCGACGTGCAGATCGTGGCGGCCGAGCCGCGCTACGGCGAGGTCGTCTACGGCCTGCGCAACATCGACGAGGGCTTCGTGCCGGAGCTGTACGACCCCGAGGTGCTGACGGCGCGCTACTCCGTCGGCAGTCACGACGCCCTGCGCCGTACCCGGGAGCTGGTGGAGCGCGAGGGCATCTTCGCGGGCATCTCCACCGGCGGCATCCTGCACGCCGCACTGGCCGTCGCGGAGAAGGCGGCGGGCGCGGGCGACCGCGCCGACATCGCGCTGATCGTCTGCGACGCGGGCTGGAAGTACCTGTCGACGGGTGCCTACAGCGGCGAGCTCGACGACGCCGCCGACGGCATCGAGGGCCACCTCTGGGCCTAGCGCCCTGGGCGCGGGCGAACCAGCCGCCGCCGGGGACGTCCGGCGGTGGTGGCGGCCCGGGGCATGTGTTCGAGCAGAAGCGAATCGTCGCAGCTCAGGGACCGTTCGGCGCATCGTTGGGTTCGTGGTCGGGCGGTCGCCGAACAATCGACGGTGGCCCTCCTCGGTACGGGTGCGCGGGTGCCGGCCGGGTGGCGGGTCGCCCGAGGAACAACCGGATTGCCTGGCTGGGTCGGCGGCCGTCCCCGACCGACGTGCCCGGCTCCCGACCCAGCCCTCCTGCCGGGTGGGGCGAGACGTCCGGTGGTCCCGAACCGCAACCCCACCGCCCGGATCGACCGCGTGTCCGACCGGCTGGCGTCCTGGCCCGCGGTAGCCGGACCACGGCCGAAACCGGCACCCGGCTGCGCGTCTGAGACGCCCCGGAATGCCTACCGACCATCACGTCGATCGGCAGCGACGAACCCGCCGAGCACCGTCGCCGAACTCGCCCAGCGCCACCTGCACACTCGCCGGCGACTGCAGCTCACTCGCCGGGCGATGCAGCAAGCTCGCCGAGCGTCTGCGGCAAACTCGCCGGGCGCCGTCGGCAAACTCGCCGGGTGGTGGTGGCAAACTCGCCGGGCGCCGTCGGCAAACTCGCCGGGTGGTGGTGGCAAACTCGCCGGGGTCCGGTCGGGCGTTCGGCCCACTCCCACCCCCGGTCCCGTCGGTACCCTCGGAACCATGACCGCCCCGGTGCCCCGCCGCACAATCGGCCGCGTGCTGCCCGCCGCCCCCGGCCGCTCGGCGGTCACGATGCTGGTGTTCACGGTGTTCCTCTACGTCGTCGAGGTCGCCGACGTGATCTCCGGACAGACACTGCAGTTCAACGGCATCGTCCCGCGCGACACCGGGGATCTCGACGGCATCCTCTGGGCCCCGCTCCTGCACGACGACTGGGCGCACCTGGCCGCCAACACCCTCCCGTTCCTGATCTTCGGGTTCCTCGCGATGGCGGGCGGTATCCGGCAGTTCGTGCTGGTCACGGCCACGATCTGGCTGCTCGGCGGGCTGGGCGTGTGGCTCACCGGCGACGACAACAGCTACCACATCGGGGCGTCCGGGCTCGTGTTCGGCTGGCTCGCGTTCCTGCTCACGCGCGGGTTCTTCGCCCGCAGCGGGCGCCAGATCGCGGTGGCGATCGTGCTGTTCCTGGTCTGGGGCGGCATCCTGTTCGGCGTGCTGCCCGGGCAGCCGGGGATCTCCTGGCAGGCGCACCTGTTCGGGGCGGCCGCGGGCGTGCTCGCCGCGTGGATGGTGGCCCGCGCCGACCGACCCGAGCCGGTGCTCCCGGCGACGTAGGCTCGGCGGTGTGACGCCCGACCTCGACGCCCCGATCGGCATCTTCGACTCCGGCGTCGGCGGTCTCACCGTCGCCCGCTCGATCATCGACCAGCTGCCCGCGGAGCGCGTGGTCTACGTCGGCGACACCGCGCACGGCCCGTACGGTCCGCTGGCGATCGCCGACATCCGCCGCCACGCGCTCGCCGTCGGCGACTCCCTGATGGAGCGCGGCATCAAGGCGCTGGTCGTGGCCTGCAACACCGCCACCGCCGCCTGCCTGCCCGACATCCGTGAGCGCTATCCCGTGCCGGTCGTCGAGGTGATCCGGCCCGCGGTCCGCCGGGCCGTCGCGGCCACGCACACCGGACGGATCGGGGTCATCGGCACGCGGGCCACGATCGCCTCGGGCGCCTACGTCGACGCGTTCACCGCGGCGCGCGACGTCGAGATCACGGCGGTCGCGTGCCCCCGTTTCGTCGACTTCGTCGAGCGCGGCACCACCAGCGGCCGCCAGGTGCTGGGTCTCGCGCAGAGCTACCTCGAGCCGCTGCAGCGCGCCCGCGTCGACACCCTCGTCCTCGGCTGCACGCACTACCCGCTGCTCAGCGCGGTGCTGCAGATCGTCATGGGCCCGGACGTCACGCTCGTCAGCAGCGCGGAGGAGACGGCGAAGGACGTGGTCCGGGTGCTGTGGGAGGCCGGGCTCGCGCGCGAGCCCGGCCCGCTCGCCGGGCCGCACGAGTTCCTGGCCACCGGTGACCCGGAGCCGTTCGCCCGCCTGGGCCGCCGGTTCCTCGGGCCCGAGGTGGGCGCGGTCGCGGCCCTGACCTCGTGATCTCGCCGTTGCGCCTCACCCTCCTCGCCGGCGGCGCGTTCGCCGTCGGCACGAGCGCGTACGTCGTCGCCGGGCTGCTCCCGCAGATCAGCGCCGAGCTCGGTGTCTCGATCTCCGCGGCAGGCCAGCTGACGACGGCGTTCGCCCTCGCCTACGCCCTCGGCGCGCCGTTGCTCGCCACCCTCCTCGGCCGCCGGGATCGCCGCGGCGTGCTCGTCGCCGCGCTGCTGATCGCCGCGCTCGGCAACCTGCTGTCCGCGCTCGCGCCGAGCTACGGGCTGCTGATGGTCGGGCGGGTGCTCACGGCGCTGGGCGCGGCCGCGTTCACCCCGGCCGCGACGCATGCCGCCACCCTGCTGAGCCCGCCGGAGCGCCGCGGCCGGGCGGTGTCTGCGGTGTTCACGGGCATCACGCTGTCGCTGGTGGTGGGTGTGCCCGCGGGCACCCTGATCGGCGGGATCGTGGGGTACCGCGGGGTGTTCGCCGTGGTCGCGGCACTGTGCCTGGCCGGGGCGCTCGGCGTCCGCGCACTGCTGCCGACGGTCGACGCCCCGGCCCCGGTGGGGCTGCGCGAGCGCCTCGCCGTGGCCGCCGACCGCCGTGTGCTGACGATCCTCGGCATCACCGTGCTCGGGCTGATGGCCGTGCTGACGGTCTACACCTACATCGCCCCGCTGCTCGCCGAGTCCGCGGGCGTCACCGGGCCGCTGCTCGGCGCGCTGCTCGTCGTCTACGGCATCGGCGCCCTGATCGGCAACGATCTCGGTGGGCGGCTCACCGACCGCTTCGGCAGCCGTCGCCCGCTGCTCATGACGCTGCCGGTGATCACACTCGCGCTGGTGACGCTGCCGTTCACGATCACCTCGGTCGTCGGGGCGGGGATCGCGATGTTCGTGCTCGGCGGCGGGTTCGTCGTCAACGCGCCGGTGCAGACGCGGCTCATCGAGCTCGCGCCGTCGGGCAGCGCGCTCGTGCTCTCGCTCAACGCCTCGGCGATCTACCTGGGGATCGGGCTGGCCGGGCTGGTCGGCGGGGGAGTCGTCGCCGTGTTCGGGGTGCTGGCGCTGCCTCTCGTCGGGGCCGTCCTCTCCCTGGGCTCCCTGGGGCTCCTGGTGCTGGCACTGAGGCAGGAACCCGCACCCGGTAGCGTCGCCGCGTGATCGACGCGCTCGTGCTGGTCGTGGTGGTGGCCCTCGGTGCGGTCGCCGTGTACGGCCTCGTCACCACCGTGCTGAACCGCCCGCCCGACCGCTGGACCCGCCTGGCCGTCGCCGGGGTCGTCGCGCTGCTCGTCGTCCAGGCGGCGATCGCGGCGGTGCGGGTGTTCTCCGGCGTCGAGCTGCCCGAGACGTCGACGTTCCTCATCTACCTCGTCGTGTCGGTGTGCGTGCTGCCGATCGCCACGCAGTTCGCCACGGCGGAGCCGACGCGCTGGGGTGGTGCGGTCGTCGCCGCGGGCGCGATCGGCACGGCGGTCGCGGTGGTCCGGCTCCAGGGGCTGTGGGACGCCGGTGCCTGAACGGACGTCGAGCGGCTTCGGCCGCCTGCTGATCACCGTCTACGGCATCTTCGCGCTGTCGGCGACCGCCCGCGCGGGGGTGCAGATCGCCACCCGCTTCTCCGAGGCCCCGCTGCCCTACCTGCTCTCGGCGCTCGCGGGCGTCGTCTACATCCTCGCGACGATCGGGCTCGCGCGCAGCGGCCCCGGTGCGCGGCGGCTGGCCTGGGGGGCCGTCGGGTTCGAGCTGGCCGGGGTGCTGGTCGTCGGGATGCTGTCGGTGTTCGACGCGGGCGACTTCCCCGACGACACGGTGTGGTCGGAGTTCGGCCGGGGCTACGGCTACATCCCGCTCGTCCTGCCGCTGGTCGGTCTGTGGTGGCTGCGGCGCACCCGATCGCGTTAGCGTGACGGCCATGCGCCTGCTCGTTCTCGGCTGCTCGGGCAGCGGCCCGGGGCCGTCCTCACCCGCGTCCGGGTACCTCGTGGAGGCCGGGGACGTCCGGCTCGTGATGGACCTCGGCAACGGCACCCTCGGCGCGCTGCAGCGCCACCTCGACCCGTGGTTCCTCGACGCCGTCGCGTTCTCGCACCTGCACCCCGACCACTGCGCCGACTTCACCGCGCTCGTCGTGCACCGCCGCTACCACCCGTTCCCGCCCGCCGACGTGGGCCGACTCGCGGTGTTCGCCCCCGTCGAGGCGCCGGACCGCTTCGCCGCCGCCTACGCCCCCGACGCCGCCGAGCGCGCCGAGACCGACCTGACCGACGCGTTCGACTTCCGCCCGCACGTCGCCGAGACCGCGATCGGCGACGTCGTGCTGCGCACCGCGGCCGTCGACCACCCCTGCGAGGCCTACGCGCTGCGCGTCGAGCACGGCGGGCGCAGCCTCGTCTACAGCGGCGACACCGGCCCCACCGACGCTCTCGTCGAGCTCGCCCGCGGCGCCGACGTCCTGCTCTGCGAGGCCACCTGGCCGCACGTCACCTCGGTGTGGGACGAGCCGCCGACCGGCGTGCACCTGTCCGGCCGCCAGGCCGGAGAGCACGCCGCGGCCGCGGGTGTGGGCCGCCTGCTGCTCACCCACTGCCCGCCCTGGTTCGACGCAGCCGAGCTGGCGGCCGAGGCGAAGGCGGCGTTCGGCGGACCGGTCGAGGTCGTCGCGGCCGACGCCGGTTACGACGTCTAGGACCACACGGCCGACGCCCCCGCGTGGCCGATCCAGACCACGAGTGCGGCCACGGCCACCCCGACGACCGCGGCGGCGACCGCCAGGCCGGGCGCGAGCCGGGACGCGGCCACGGGCCCCGCATGGCTCCCCGCCGCCACCGGCACCCGCCGGTCGGCGTACACCACCGCGGCGAGCAGGGCGACGAACAGCACGGCGGCGGGCAGCAGGAACGACGCGCGGGCGGCGTGCTCGGCCACCAGCGGGCTCCCGCCACCCGTCGACGACCGCAGCTGCCATCCGCTCGACGACGCCAGCGGCACCGCGACCGCCCCGCCGAGGGCCACCAGCAGGGTCGGGATCGCGAGCACGCGCCGCCACGCCGGCCGCGCCGCGGCGGCCAGGGTGCCGACCGCAGCCAGCGGCAGCAGCACCACGACGGCGTGGACGATCAGCGGGTGCAGCGGCAGGCCCACGACGGTGTACATCCGGACATCCCACACGAACGGTGGTGAGGCGGGCGTGACCGCGGCGCGCATAGGGTGTCCTGCGTGAACCGACTCGATGGCAGGACCGACGACGAACTGCGCCCGGTGAGGCTGACCCGCGGCTTCCAGGCGCACCCGGCGGGCTCGGTGCTCGTCGAGTTCGGGGGCACGAAGGTGCTGTGCGCGGCGAGCGTGACGCAGGGCGTGCCGCGCTGGCGTACCGGTTCGGGCCTGGGCTGGCTCACCGCGGAGTACGCGATGCTGCCGTCGGCCACGCACACCCGCAGCGACCGCGAGTCCGTGAAGGGCCGCGTCGGCGGGCGCACGCACGAGATCAGCCGGCTGATCGGCCGCTCGCTGCGGGCCTGCATCGACCTCAAGGCGTTGGGGGAGAACACCATCGCGCTGGACTGCGACGTCCTGCAGGCCGACGGCGGCACCCGCACCGCGGCCATCACCGGGGCCTACGTCGCGCTCGCCGACGCCGTCACCTGGCTCGGCGCGCACGGTCGCCTCGCCGACCCCCAGCCGTTGTCGTGCCAGGTCGCGGCCGTCAGCGTCGGGGTGGTGGACGGGCGCGTGCGCCTCGACCTGCCCTACGAGGAGGACTCGCGGGCCGAGGTCGACACGAACGTCGTCGCCACCGACCGGGGCACGCTGATCGAGGTGCAGGGCACCGGGGAGGGAGCGACGTTCAGCCGCGCGACCCTCGACGCCATGCTCGACTCCGCGCTCGGCGGCATCGAGCGGCTGTGCGCGGCGCAGGCCGAGGCGCTCGCCGCGCCCTACCCCGGCGAGCTCCCGTGAGCGCGCGGATCCTGCTCGCGACCCGCAACGCCGGGAAGCTCGTCGAGCTGCGGCGGATGCTGTCGGGGTTCGAGATCGTCGGGCTCGCCGACGTCCCCGAGTTCCCCGACGCGCCCGAGACCGGCGCGACGTTCGCGGAGAACGCGCTGGCCAAGGCCCGTGACGCCGCGGAGGCGACCGGTCTGACATCGGTGGCCGACGACTCCGGTCTCGCCGTCGACGCCCTCAACGGCATGCCGGGCGTGCTGTCGGCGCGGTGGAGCGGGCGCCACGGCGACGACATCGCCAACCTCGAGCTGCTGCTCGCCCAGCTCGGTGACGTGCCCGACGACCGCCGCGGCGCCGCGTTCGTCTGCGCGGCGGCCCTCGTGGTGCCCGGCGGGACCGAGACCGTCGTGCACGGGGAGTGGACCGGCACGATCGTGCGCGCGCCCCGGGGCACCAACGGCTTCGGCTACGACCCCGTCTTCGTACCCGACGGGTCCGACCGCACCTCGGCCGAACTCAGCGCGGACGAGAAGGACGCGGCATCGCACCGGGCACTGGCCCTCGCCGCGCTCGTCCCGCACCTGCAGGCGCTCTCCGACTGACGCACGCGCCCGCCCGCCCGCCCGGCCGCACCGACCCGGCCCGCGCCGGATTGCAGCACAGCCACCTTGTCGCAACGAGACGGCGGGGAAGGTGGCCCTACGGCAACGGGGGCGGGGCAACGGGCGGGCGCGCCCACCCGACGCCGGGTTCAGCCCTCCGGGGCCTGTTCCTCGGCCAGCACCCGGCGGGCCACCCCGAACGCCGAGTTCGCCGCCGGAACGCCGCAGTAGATCGCGGTCTGCAGCAGGATCTCGACGATCTCCTCGCGGGTGAGCCCGTTGCGCAGGGCCGCGCGCAGGTGCAGTTCGAGCTCGGCGAGGTGGCCGTGCGCGACGAGGGCGGTGAGGGTGACGGCGCTGCGCATCCGGCGGTCGATGCCCGGGCGCGTCCAGACGTGGCCCCAGGCGTACTTCGTGATCATCTCCTGGAAGTCGGCCGTGGTGGCGTCGGCGCGGGCCAGCGCGGCGTCGACGTACTCCGGGCCGAGCACCTCGCGGCGCACCGCCAGGCCGTCGGGATCGAGGTCGAGGCCTGCAGGATCGGATGCAGTCGTCACGGCGATCACCGTAGCCGGATGACGGGCGGGTGGCGGCCGGGTGACGGGTGGGGTGCGCGTCACCCGGCGCGACGACGGGGGAGGGTCCGCCGGTACCGTCGACGGCGTGAATCCCCGGCGTGTGGCCCTCGGTCTCGTGGCGCTCGTCGCCGCCGTGGTCGTGGTGCTCACCGTGCGCTCCGCGGGCCTGCCCGACGTGCGCGGGGCCGTCGAGGCGTCGGGGGTCTGGGCGCCGCTGCTGTTCGTGCTGTTCTCCGGCGCCGTCACCGTGACGCCGGTGCCGCGCACCGTGTTCACCGTCGCCGCCGGGGTGCTGTTCGGCTCGGTCACGGGCGTCCTGCTGGCCGTCGCGGGCACCACCCTCGCCGCCGCGGCCGCGTTCTGGCTGGTGCGCCTGCTCGGGGCGACGTTCGTGGAGCGGCACGCGCACCGCCGCGGAGTGACCTGGGTGCGCGCCCGCCTCGACCGCAGCGGCCTGCTCGCCGTCCTGTCGCTGCGGCTGATCCCGATGGTGCCGTTCGCGGTGCTGAACTACGCGGCCGGTCTCTCCGGCGTGCGCTTCGTCCCGTACGTGCTGGGCACCGTCCTCGGGATCCTGCCCGGCACCGTCGCCGTGGTGGTCCTGGGCGACGCCGTGACCGGAGGTAGCCCCCACCCGGTCCTGCTGACGGTTTCGCTGGTCTGCGGGCTGCTGGGCATCGGGGGCGCGCTGCTGGCGGCCCGCCGCCCGGCGGTCGCCGTCACCGCGGACTGACGACGCACGGTAGCGGGTGGGTCGGTGCCGACGGCGGGATTCGAACCCGCACTGTCCCGGCCCTAAACCGGTGGCCTCCTGCCAGTTGGGCTACGTCGGCTGGCATTGCGCCCGCACCACATGTCGGTGGGTGCGTGGCGGTTCGGGCACAGGATACGGACGTTCTCCAGCCGGTTGTCGGTGTGGTCGCCGTTGCTGTGGTCGAGCGCCGGCGGGAGCGGCTGTCCCCGCGCTGACGCAGCCGGTCGGACGAGACCGCGGTCGAATCGGCTACCAGCAGTTCGGACGGCGGTCGGGCTCCCGGCCGGGGAATCGTCGGCCCTGTGCCCCTCCCTGCCCGCCGCCGAGGTAGCCGGTGTCGAGGTCGTGTCGCCGGTTGTGTGCGACGAGGTCCGGAACGGACCACCGTTGGGTACCCGGCCCGCGTGACGGAGCACATCGTGCACGGATCCGCCGTCCGCGACCGTGGCGGCGGGGCTGCTCGTCGGTCCAGCTCCGGGGTCGAGGCATCCGAGGGGGATTCAGACGTTCAGGTCCCGCCGCAGCTTGCCGACGTGGCCGGTGGCGCGGACGTTGTACTGCGCCACCTCGATCTTCCCCTCCGCGTCGACGACGAAGGTCGAGCGGATGACGCCGGTGACGGTCTTGCCGTACATCGTCTTCTCCCCGAACGCCCCCCACGCCGTGAGCACCGACCGGTCCTCGTCGGAGAGCAGCGGGAACGTCAGGGACTCCTTGTCGCGGAACTTCGCGAGCTTGGCGGGCTTGTCGGGGGAGATGCCGACGACGTCGAGGCCCACCTCGCCGAGGTGGGAGAGGCTGTCGCGGAAGTCGCAGGCCTGCTTCGTGCATCCCGGGGTGCTCGCCGCGGGGTAGAAGTAGACGACGACGCGGCGGCCGCGGTAGTCGGCGAGCGAGACGGGCCTGCCGTCGGCGTCGGGGAGGGTGAAGTCCGGCGCGGCGTCACCGGGGGAGAGGCGGTTGGTCATGCTCGCGATCCTGGCACGACGCCCCGACACCGTGTGATCTACGGTGGCGACCTGCAACTGCCGCACTACACAGGAGGCGTCGTGGCCCGCGACCCGGACACCATCCAGCGTGAGATCGAGAAGGCCAGGGACGCCCTCGCCGAGAGCCTGGACGCCCTCGGCGAGAAGGCGAGTCCCAAGCGGTTCGCCGACCAGGGCAAGCAGGCGGTCCAGGTCCGGCTCGCCGACCCCCGGATCAAGTACGGCCTGATCGCCGTCGGCGCGCTCGTCGGCATCGCGATCCTGAAGAAGCTCTTCAGCTAGCCCCTCTGCGCGGCCGCGAGCTCGAGGGCCGCGGCCCGGTCGGCGCCGTCGGCGACCAGCGCCCGGTAGCGGGCCAGGTGGCGGGCCGCGCCGAACCCGGCGACGGCCACCAGCCGGTCGTCGACGACGTAGCCGACGACGGTGCCGCGGACCGCGCCGCCGTCGAGGCCCGCCCCGAGCAGGGGCAGGACCTCCGCATCGGCGGTGGGGTGCCCGATGAGCTGGATCTTGAGTCCGAACTGGTCGGACCAGAAGTACGGCACGGTCGACGGCGGCGGGTCGACGCCGAGGATGTCGTGGGCCACCGCGGCGGCCTGGTCGCCCGCGCTCGTCCAGTGCTCGGTGCGGTGCCCGTCCCAGGCGGCGACGTCACCGACCGCCCACACCCCGGGCAGCCCGTGCACGCGCCCGGTGGGCCCGCAGGCGAGCCCGTTCGCGATGTCCAGGGTGCGGCCGGCGGCGAGCCAGCCGAGTTCCGGGGCGCCCCCGACGCCGACGACCACCACGTCGGCGGTGAGCTCCGTGCCGTCGGCGAGCACCACGCCGCCGTCGACGAACCCCGTCAGCGACGTGCCGGTGCGCAGGTCGACGCCGGCCTCGGTCATCAGCCGCGCGGCGACCCCGCCCAGCACCGCGCCCAGCGCGCGTTCGGCGGGCACGGCCGCGGACTCCAGCACGGTGACCGCGATCCCGCGACCCACCGCCGCGCTGGCGACCTCCGCCCCGATGAACCCGCCCCCGACCACCAGCAGCGACGACGCCGTGGCCAGTGCCGCGCGCAGGGCGAGGGAGTCGTCGAGGGTGCGCAGCGTGAACGCGGTGTCGGGCTGTCCGGGCAGCGTCCGCGCCACCACCCCGGTCGCGACGACGACGGCGTCGCCGTGCAGCGAGGACCCGTCGGAGAGCTCGAGGGCGATCGAGCCGCGCTCGCCGTGGCGCAGCGCGACCGCGGACGTGCCGAGGTGGGCTCGCACACCCAGCTCACCGAGCGCGTCGACGTCGCGGAGGACGACCTTCTCCGGCTCCCAGTCGCCGGTCAGGACCTGCTTGGACAGCGGCGGACGGTCGTAGGGGGCGTGGGACTCCGCGCCGACGAGGCTGATCCGGCCCTGGTGACCGGCCGCACGCAGCTGCTCCGCCGTGCGCAGCCCGCCCAGGCCCGCCCCCACCACCAGCACGTGCTCGGGTTGCATGGGGCCATCCTGACCGATCACGTCCGGTCAGCCGACGCGGGTGTCGGGGTCCAGTCGGCTGCGCAGCCGGTCGAGGGTCTGGGACAGCAGGCGGGACACGTGCATCTGTGAGATCCCGACCTCCTCGGCGATCTGGGTCTGCGTGCGGTTGCCGAAGAACCGCAGCAGCACGATCGTGCGCTCGCGCTCGGGCAGCTCGCTCATGACCGGTCGCAGGGCCTGCATGAAATCGACGCGGGCGAGCTCGGCGTCGGCCTCACCGACGAGCTCGCCGACGGTGGCGCTGCCGGCGTCGGAGGACAGCATCTCGTCGAGCGAGGAGCTGCGGTAGACCTCCGAGGCCTCCAGGCCCTCCAGGACGTCGGAGACGGAGATGCCGAGGTGCTGCGCGATCTCGCTGGGCCGCGGGGCACGCCCGATCTCCTGGGCGAGGTGCGACACGGCGCCGTTGATCGACACGTGCAGATCCTTGAGCCGCCGGGGCACCCGCATCGACCAGCCGAGGTCGCGGAAGTGCCGGCGCACCTCGCCGCTGATCGTGGGCACGGCGAAGGAGAAGAAGTCGGAACCGCGTTCGGGGGAGAACCGGTCGACGGCGTTGATCAGGCCGACGGTCGCGACCTGGACCAGGTCGTCGAGGGGCTCGCCGCGGTGCGCGAAGCGCCGGGCGATGTGCTGGGCCACGGGTAGGAAACCGGTGACGAGCTCGTCGCGCAGCCGCTCGCGCGCCGGGTCGTCCGCAGGCAGTGAGGCGTACCGCTCCAGCAGGGGTGCCAGGTGGCCGTACTCGGAGTCGCCTCTGGTCACCGGGGTGGGTCGCCGGCGAGCTTGTCCAACCGGATGCCCACCGTGGGGCGTCCGCCGTTCACCCCGGGGCCGGACAGGACGTCGACGTCGTCGGCGAGGGTCTGCAGGACCCGCCAGCCGAAGGTGTCGGTCGACACGGTGGGGGCCGGCTCCCCGACCTCGACCTCGGCGCGCACCTCGATGCCGTCGGCGCGGACGTGGAACGTGCAGTGCAGGACCGAGCGCGGGGCGGCGACGTCGACGAGCGTGGCGCACGCCTCGTCGACGGCCATCCGGAGGTCGGAGATCGCGTCGAGATCGAAGTCGGCGCGGGCGGCGAGATCGGAGGCGACGGCCCGGATGGTCGGGATGAGCGCCGCACTGGCCGAGGTCCGGACCTCCACGGTGGACACCCCGTCGAGCGTCTCGGCGGGATGGGGGGAGTCCAGATCGGACACGCTGCCGGTCTCCTTCCGGGTCGTGCTGGTGCCGGTCGTGCCGGACCGGTCGTGGTGGTGCTGAGGGGTCATCTTGCTACCCCGGGCACCGGGAGATCAATCGAGGCCCGCCTCACGCGGGCCCAGGGAGTCCCGCGGACGCCCGGTCCTCGTGCAGTTCGAACAGCTGGTCGGTCCCGGTGATCGCCAGCGGGCGCCGCACCTGGCGGCCGGAGGCGACGAGGCGCAGCTTGCGGCGGGAACGCTCCGCGCGGTGGGCGGCCTGGATCAGCACGGCCAGACCGCTGGAGGCGAGGAACGTGACGCCGTCGAGATCGGCCACCAACGTGGCGTCGTCCGTGTCGAGCAACGAGTGCAGGGCCGCCTCGAGGTGCGGCGCGGTGACGGTGTCGATCTCGCCGCACACCGTCAGCAGCGCGGTGCCCGGCGCGGGGCGGGTCAGCACGGTGTCGATGGATTGAGCGGCGTCTCCGTCACCCGTGGTGGACGGGATCGTGTCGAACACTCGGGGTACCTCCACGCGCGGGCGGCAGAACGGTCCGCGGACGGTGCGCACGGACGACCGCGCCGGTCTCGGCCGGCGACGTACGGCGGCTGTTGGCTCAACCGCGTCTTCCCCGGACCCTACCGTCGGTGGTCGTCGCGGGCACGGGGTGGCGGCCTCTTCTAGAGTGTTCGCCGTGACCGAGATCTCCGGCACCGCGGGCGTGGCCCCGGTCGCGGCCACCGAACTCCCGCACGTCGTGCACGGGGCGCCCGCCGCCGTCCTGATGATCGACCTCGCCACCCGCGAGGTCGTGTACGCCAACGCCTCCGCCATCGAGCTGACCGGCGACCGGGTGCACCTGCCCGTCGACGTCGACGCGTGGGGGGACGCCGCAGGGCTCACCGACCTCGGCGGGCAGCGGATGAGCGAGACGAACTCGCCGCTGTCGCTGGTGGCCGCCGGCGTACCGGTCGCGGGCGAGCCGGTGGCCGTGCACGACTCCGCGCGGCGCGGGTCGACCGTCACCGACGAGCAGCGCGACGCCAGCGAGGGCCGGTTGCTGTGGGTGACCGGATTCGGGCTCGCAGGGGTGGCGCCGACGCCGGAGGGGGCCGGGCTGGAGTCGCGGGCCCTGGTGGTGTTCCTGCAGATCTCCGGCACCGAGCACGGCGACCGACGTCAGCTCGAGGTGCTGCGCGACCGCGCCGTCGTGGCCACCGAGATGTCGTTCACCATCACCGACCCCCGCCGGCCCGACGACCCGCTGATCTGGGTCAATCCGTCGTTCACCCGGCTCACCGGGTACACCTACGAGGACGTGGTCGGCCGCAACTGCCGGCTGCTGCAGGGCCCCAACACCGACCGGGCGGAGATCGAGCGGATCTCCCGGGCGCTGAGTCGTCGCGAGCCGTTCACCTCGGTCCTGCTCAACTACCGCAAGGACGGGTCGGCCTACTGGAACCAGGTGTCGATCTCCCCGGTCTTCGACGGCGCGGGTGAGCTGATCAACTTCGTCGGCGTGCAGAACGACGTCACCGAGCGGGTGACGGTCGAGCAGGAGCGCGCCACCGCGCTGGCCGACGCGGAGTCCAGTCGCAGCCAACTGCGCCTCCTCGCCGAGGCCACCACCCAGATGACCGAGGCCCTCGACGTCGGTGACGCCTGCGCCCGGCTGGCCCGGATCGTGGTGCCGCAGCTCGCCGACCTGTGCGCGGTCGACCTGTTCGACCGGCCGGGGGTGAGCGCGCCGACCCGCCTGGCCGTGGCCGCGCGCGACGCCGCCGACGAGGGCCGCCTGCGCCGCATGGGCGAGTTCCGGGCCCATCCGGTGGGCGAGGCGGGCGCCACGGGCCGCGTGCCGGTCGGCGACGTACCGCGGTTGATCGCCGAACTGCCCGAGACGGGGGCCGAGCGGCACCCCGACGACCCCGGGTCCGCGGCGGTCTACGACGAGCTGCGGTTGCGGTCGGCGATGGTCGTGCCGATCCGGGCGCGCGGGCGTGTGCTCGGCACGCTGACCCTGCTCACCCAGCTGCCCTACGGCCGCCGGTACGGCTCGCGGGACCTGCACCTGGCCGCCGATCTCGCGGGCCGCGCCGGGCTGACGGTCGACAACGCCCGGCTCTACGAGGTGGAGCACGCCGCCGCGGCCACGCTGCAGCACAGCCTGCTGCCGGTGGTGCCCGAGGTCGCCGGGCTGCAGGTCGCGGCGCGCTACCTCGTCGGCGCCGACGGCAACCAGGTCGGGGGCGACTGGTACGACGTCCTGCCGCTGCCCGACGGGGCCGTCGGCATCGCGGTGGGCGACGTGGTCGGGCACGACCTCGCCGCGGCCGCCGCGATGGGGCAGCTGCGCGGCGTCGTCCGCTCCTACGCGTGGGAGGGTCGCGGTCCGGGCTCGGTGCTCGACCGCTGCGACCAGCTCGTGCAGGGCCTGGAGATGGCCGCGATGGCCACCGCGTTCTACGCCCGCATCGAGCCGCCCGACGCCGACGGCGTGCGCGTCGTCCGTTACGCCAACGCCGGGCACCCCGCGCCGCTCGTGCTGGGGCCCGACGGCGGGCTGCGCCGCCTCGACGAGCAGCGCTCCCCGATGATCGGCGCGGTCCCGATGTTCGGCCACTCGTCGGGCCGGGTGCGCGCCGAGGCGGAGCTGTCCTGCCCGCTCGGCTCCGTGCTGCTGCTCTACACCGACGGGCTGACCGACATGGCGGGCCACGACGCCGACGAGCGGACGGCGCTGCTGGAGCGCACCGTCGTCGCCCAGCGGCCGGGCGTCGAGGCGGAGGAGCTGGTGGAGGGCGTGCTGGCCGCGTGCGCGCCCACCCGGCTCAGCGACGACGTCGCGCTGCTGGCGGTCCGGCTCACGGCCTGATCACGGAACGGTTGCGTCACGGCTGCGTGAAGTCGCCGCTCGGAGATCGTTCCGGGCCGCTGGGCGTATGTACCCGTGCACGGTGCACGGGTACCCGCCGGACGCGGTTCACTCGTTCCCGAAAGGCCGGATCGGCGGGCAACGGAGCCCGCGGGCGGCATGGTCTGAGGGGGCGGTGGATGGTCGCGGAACCGGTGGGCGGACTCGTCGCACCAGAGACCCCCTCCGTCGCCGACCGGTTAGTCCGACCGGTCACGCAGCGGCGGTTCGTCGCCGTCTCGGTGTGCACCGTCGAACTGCTGCGGCCGGGGTCCGATCTCGTCCGTCTGCTGGAGGGCGGCCGGTCGGTCGATCTGCTCGTGGCCTGTGACGACGGCCCCGTCGGCGACCCCGCCCCGGTCGGGGTGCTGGGCGTGGGCGACGCCGTGGAGCTCGGCGGCCACGACGACGACCTCGACGACGACGACCGCGACGACGGCGGCGAGCTGCGGGCACGGGCCGCGGAGCTCGGGCTCCCCGACCTGGGTGTGCACCGGCTCGGGCTGCGCTCTCCGCTCGGCCCGGGGGCCGAGGACGACCTCGTGGCCGCGCTCAGCGAGCTGGTGGGGTTCGACCCGGAGCCGGGCGTCTACCTCCTCGGGCCGGCCGTCGAGCCGGGCCGGGCGGGCGTCGACCGGGCGGTGGTCGACCGCGCGGTCCAGCGGATCGCTCAGGTCTACGGCATCCCGCTGCTGCGCTACCGCTGCCACGAGCTGACGGTCGTCGACGCGGGCTGAGGCCCTGCCCACTCCGCGGGGCGAGGTGGAATGGCGGTTTCTGCGGGCCCGTTGAAGGGTGCAGGTACGCACGACCGACACCACCACACCCCCGGAGGTCCCGTCATGGGTGCATCCCAGGCCCACCCCATCCCCAGCACTCTCGACGATGCCGCGCGCGATGTCACCGGCGCCGCGCTGCAGGCCACGCTCGTCGACATGATCGACCTGTCACTGATCGCGAAGCAGGCGCACTGGAACCTCGTCGGCCGCCAGTTCCACGACGTGCACCTGCACCTCGACGAGCTGGTCGACACCGCCCGCCTCTACTCCGACACGGTCGCCGAGCGCGCCGCTGCCGTCGGCGTCTCCCCGGACGGCCGCACCGCCACCGTCGCCGCCACCACCGGCATCGCGACGCCCGAGGCCGGCTGGGTCCAGGACCGCGATGTCATCGCGCAGGTCTTCGAGGCCCTCGACGGGGTCGTCGGACGACTGCGCCCGCGCATCGAGGAGACCGACAAGACCGACCCGGTCACCCAGGACCTCTTCATCGGCATGGTCGCCGAGCTGGAGAAGGCCCGCTGGATGTGGCAGGCCCAGAACATCGGCTACCAGAACTCCTGAGCCCCGGGCACGAAGAAACGGGCCCACCCCCCGCGGGTGGGCCCGTTCCCGTGTCGGACCGGATCAGCTGGCGAGCGGGACCCCGCGCTGCTCCAGGATCACGCGGCGCTCGGCCTCGGCCAGCCCGCCCCAGACGCCGAACGGCTCACGGGTCTCCAGCGCGAACTCGCGGCACATGTCGATGACCGGGCAGCGGTGGCAGACCTCCTTGGCCTGTGCCGTGCGCCGGGCGCGTGACGGGTTCCGCTCGCCGTCCGGGTGGAAGAAGCTGGCGCTGTCCATGCCGCGGCACGAGCCGAGGCGCTGCCATTGCCAGGCGTGGTCCATCGGGCCGGGGAGCCGGGAAACGTCGCTCATCGCGGGAGTCACCTCACATGCGTCCGTGCCCGGGGAACTACCGGGCGATCGGAGCACTGATTCCCGCGTCAGCGGTGGACCAAACGCCGAACGGGGTCCCTGGACGCAGGTGTGATGCGGATCACGCCCGGCGGGGCCGATCTCAGGTGGCGACGAGCGCGGCTTCCTGGGTCTCGTGGATGTCGAACAGCGGCACGAGGCCGGCGATCGTCAGCGGGCGCAGGACCCGGCGCGCGGTGCAGACGAGCCGCAGCTCGGTGCCGGCGGTGTGGGCGGCCTCGCGCACCTCGATCAGCGCGGCGAGCCCGCTGGTGCCGAGGAACGTGACGCCGTCGAGGGCGAGCACGACCAGCTCGGTGCCCGTCTCCGGGGCGAACTGGTCGAGGACGGCCGCGCGCAGCTGGGGCGAGGTGAGCATGTCGACCTCGCCGCCGACCTCGATCACGACCTGACCGGGCCCGGCGGGCCGTGTGGCCAGGCTGATCTGGTCGTCCGCATCCCCGCCACGACGGATCGGGGCGGGGTCGGGGGTCGGGTTCTCACGCGTCTCGGACATCGCGGTACACGGTAGGGCTCAGGGGGGTGCACTGCCACCCGAGGCGCGGAGCCGGTGCGCCCCGTTCGGGGTGCGCACGGTGCGTCCGGTGCGCCCGAGCAGCTCCAGCAGCGGCACGGCGACCCGCCGGCTGGTGCCCAGCGCCTGCCGGGCCGCGCTCGCGGTGAACTCCGTGGGCAGGCCGGCGAGCGTCGCCACCGCGCGGTCGTCGGCCCCGGCGAGGAGCACCACCCCGTCGGCGAGGCGGAGCAGTTCACCCGCGCGCACCAGCGACGCCAGTTCGCGTGGACCGAGGCCCAGCTCGGCGAGCCGTGCGGCGTCGGGTGCGGCGAAGGGCTCCCGTGCCAGGTCCTCGCGCAGCGCCTCCAGCCCCGCGACGACGGCGGGCGTCAGTCCCGCGGCCGCCGTCCGGACGACGCGCCCGTCGCGGTGGACGAGCCCCGGGGCGTACGGCAGGACCGCGTCGAGGAGCCGGGTGTCGGGCAGGTCCGCGGAACGGCGGGCGGCCTCCGTCGGCAGGCCGGGGTCGAGCGGGTCGGCGCGGTCGTGGGCGTCGACGGCGGCGGCGAGGTCGCGCGCGGCCGTCACGGCGCGGTCCGGGTCGACCAGCCAGGGGCCCGACCCGAGACCGTCGACCGGGACGCCCATCGCGGCCAGTTCGGCACGCCGCACGATCCCGCGGCGGCGCAGCTCCGTGCCCGGGTCGGCCCGGCCGTCCATCGTGTCCAGCACGACGGCGCGGGCCGCCGCCGAGCCGCGGCGACGCAGGTCCGGTGGGCGGACGTCGAGCACGCTGATCCCGGCGCGTACGCGGCGGCGGCCGGGGTCGCGCAGCACGGCCCGGTCGCCGATGCGCAGCGGCAGCGGGTGCCGCAGCCGCAGGCGTGCGGTGTCGGCACCGAGCGGACGCACGTGGACGGTGACAGCGGCGGACCCGACGTGCAGGGTGAGCTCCCGCGGCAGGTCGTCGTCGCCCGAGTCCAGGCGCACGTCGACGGTATCGGTGGTGAGCCACGCACCGGGGGTGAGCAGGACGTCGCCCCGGGTCAGGGTCTCGCGCGGCACCCCCCGCAGGTTGACCGCCACCCGGCTGACCCCGCCCACCTCCCCGACGGGTTCGCCCCGGCTCTGCAGCCCGCGGACCGACACCCGCCGCGTGCCGTCGGTCCCGGCCAGCTCCAGGTCGTCGTCGACCCGCAGACGCCCGGCCTGCAGGGTCCCGGTGACGACGGTGCCCGCGCCGCGCACGGTGAACGCGCGGTCGACCCACAGCCGGACGTCGGCGGCGTCGTCCGGGGCGGGCAGGCGGTCGACCAGTGTGCCCAGCGCGGTGCGCAGGTCGTCCATCCCGGCGCCGGTCCGGGCCGACACCGCGACGGCCGGGATCCCCTCCAGCGTCGTGCCGCGCAGGTGGGAGCGGGCGTCGTCGAGCGCGAGGTCGGGTTCCAGGAGGTCGCTGCGCGTGATCACCAGCAGGCCGTCGCGGACGCCGAGGGCGGCGAGTGCGTCGAGGTGCTCGGCGGACTGGGGCATCCAGCCCTCGTCGGCGGCGACGACCAGCAGCACCGCGGGCACGGGCCCGATCCCGGCGAGCATCGTCGTGACGAACCGCTCGTGGCCCGGGACATCGACGAACGCGACGGTGCGCGCGCCGATGTCGGTCCACGCGAAGCCCAGGTCGATCGTCATGCCCCGGCGGCGCTCCTCGGCGAAGCGGTCCGGCTCCATGCCGGTCAGAGCGCGGACGAGCGTGGACTTGCCGTGGTCGACGTGACCGGCGGTGGCCACCACCCGTGCGCGGTGACCGTTGCCGGGGCCACGGTCACCGCGCACGGCCGACCGCCTCCACCAGCGCGTCGTCGGACTCCGGCGGCACGGCCCGCAGGTCGAGCAGGCACCGGCCGTGCTCCAGGCGGCCCAGCACGGCGGGCCGACCGGCGCGCAGGGCGGCGGCGTAGGACGCGGGCAGCGAGAGCGCGGCGCTGGGCAGCGCGACGCCGGGCGCACCGCCGCCGCCGACGGTCGAGGCGCTGTCGACGACGGCCGCGTCGACGCCGGGGAGCCGGGCGAGGATCCGCTCCGCCCGCGTCCGCAGCGTCGCCCGGTCGGCGTCCAGGGCGAGCCGGGTGGGCGGCACCGGCCCGCGCAGGGTGGCCTCGAACGCGGCGAGCGTCAGCTTGTCGACGCGCATCGCACGGGCGAGCGGGTGGCGGCGGATGCGGGCGACGAGGTCGGCGCCCTCGCCGGGCGCGCCGAGCAGCAGCCCGGCCTGCGGGCCGCCGAGCAGCTTGTCGCCGGACGCGGTGACGAGCGCGGCGCCCTGCGCGAGCGTGCTGGCGGCGTCGGGCTCGTCGGGGAGCAGGGGGTGCGGGGCGAGCAGCCCGGAGCCGATGTCGGCGACGACCGGCACGCCGAGCCCGGTCAGCTCGTCGACCCCGCAGGAGTGCGTGAACCCGCTGACCACGAAGTTCGACGGGTGCACCTTGAGCACGAACGCGGTGTCCTCGCCGACGGCCGCGGCGTAGTCGTCGCGGTGCACGCGGTTGGTCGTGCCGACCTCGCGCAGCCGCGCGCCCGTCGCCGTCAGCAGGTCGGGGATGCGGAACCCGGCGCCGATCTCGACCAGCTCGCCGCGGGCGATGACGATCTCCCGGCCGCCCCCGGCGAGTGTCGCGGCGACCATCGCGATCGCCGCCGCCCCGTTGTTCACCAGGTGCGCCGCGGCCGCCCCGGGCACGGCGGCGAGCAGGGCGTCGATCGCGGCGGTACCGCGGGGGCCGCGCCCGCCCGTCGCGAGGTCGAGCTCGACGTCGCAGGTGCCTGCGGCGAGGTCGAGCGCGGCCCGCGCGGCGGCGGAGAGCGGGGCCCGTCCGAGGTTGGTGTGCAGCAGCACGCCGGTGGCGTTGAGGACGGGCGCCAGCGTCGTCGGGGTGCCGGGGAGGGCGGCCAGGGCGGCGTCCGCGACGTCGGCGGGGGCGATCTCCCCGGACCGCGCGCGCGCCTGCGCGGCCACGACGGCCTCCTTCACCAGCGCCCGACCCAGCCGCTCCGCCGCCGCCGCGACGGCCGGCTGCGCGAGTACGGCGTCGGTCCGCGGCACGAGACGGCGCACGTCGGTCACGGAGGGATCGTAGGCTGCGTCACATGACCGGTCGACGTCTCACGGAGTTCAGCCACGGCGCCGGGTGCGGGTGCAAGCTCGGCCCGGAGCACCTGGCCGAGCTGCTCGCCACCCTCACGCCGCCGACCGCACCGGACCTGCTGGTCGGCACCGAGACCGGCGACGACGCCGCCGTGTGGCGTCTCGACGCCGACCGTGCGCTCGTCGCCACCACCGACTTCTTCACCCCCGTCGTCGACGACGCGCGCACCTGGGGCCGGATCGCGGCACAGAACGCGGCGTCGGACGTCTGGGCGATGGGCGGGCGGCCGTTGTTCGCGCTCAACATCGTGGCCTGGCCGCGCGACGAGCTGCCGATGTCGGTGCTCGGCGAGGTGCTGGCCGGGGGGGCGGAGATCGGCGCGGAGAGCGGGTTCGCCGTCGTCGGCGGTCACAGCGTCGACGACCCGGAGCCCAAGTACGGGCTCGCCGTGATCGGCGAGGTGCACCCGGACCGCATCCTCACCAACGCCGGACTGCGCGACGGCGACGTGCTCGTCCTGACCAAGGCGCTCGGCATCGGCATCGCGACGACGGCGATCAAGGCCGGCACCGTGCCCGCGGGCCTGACCGGGGCCGCGGTGGCGTCGATGACGCGCAGCAACGGCCCCGCCGCCTCCGCCGCGCTCGCCGCGGGCGCCACCGGCTGCACCGACGTCACCGGGTTCGGGCTGCTCGGGCACCTGTCCAAGATGGCCGCGGCGTCGGGCGTCGATGCGGAGATCGACGTCGCCGCGGTGCCGTTCCTCGACGGCGTGCGCGCGCTCGCCGAGGCCGGGACGGTGCCCGGCGGCTCGCGGCGCAACCGCGACTGGGTGGCGCCGCGCGTCGACGCCGGGGCGTACGGGGAGGTCGATCTCCTGCTCCTGGCCGACGCCCAGACCTCCGGCGGCCTGCTCTTCGGCGCGGCCCCGGAGCGGGCGGCGGAGGCGGTGGCCGCGCTGGGCGCCCCGGCCGCGGTGATCGGGACGGTCCGCACGGGCACGGGCCGCATCGCACTGCGCTGACGGCGGCCACGTTCGGGTGGCCGTCGACACGTCCCGCCGGGCCGCCTGCACAGCGAGTGCGACTCCGATCACGCCGCTCGGATGGCCAACACGGTCGGCGCGAAGCGGGAGATCCGCAAGCTCGTCGAGCACCTGTGGGAACGCGAAGCCGTCGACCGCATGACGTCGGGTACGTACAGCAACGGGACCGGACTCGTCATCCTCACGGACCGCCGGATGTTCTTCCTCGAGGACGGCTGGATGAGCCAGAGGAACGAGGACTTCCCCGTCCGGACCTCCTCCCGCTCGTCACCGGCAGCCACCCCGGGACCTGCCCCCACCGCGGACCCCGACGTCGTGTTCCACCAGCGTCGCCAGCTCGGTGGGCTGCGTGACGCAGGCGTGGTCGCTCCGTCGGAGCTCCTGTCGCGGATCTGACCCCACGGGAGATGACGCTCGGTGTCATCTCACGGACGATCAGGGTTAGCGTCGGGGCGTGATTCCCGTCGACCGGTCCTGTGCCCGCACCCGCGCCTGGGTGCACGAGGCGATCCGGCTGGTCGAGGCGGACGCCAACCGCTCCGCCGACACGCACCTGCACGTGTTCCCGCTGCCCCGCGACTGGGGCGTGCAGGTCTACCTCAAGGACGAGTCGGTGCACCCGACCGGCAGCCTCAAGCACCGGCTCGCACGGTCGCTGTTCCTGTACGCCCTGGTCAACGGGCACATCGTGGAAGGAACGACGGTTGTCGAGGCGAGCTCGGGGTCGACGGCGGTGTCCGAGGCGTACTTCGCCCGGCTGATCGGGGTGCCGTTCGTCGCGGTGATGCCGCGCTCGACGAGCCCGGAGAAGATCGGGCTGATCGAGCGGTACGGCGCGCGGTGCCACTTCGTCGAGCACGCCCCGGAGATGTACGAGGCGGCGCAGCGGCTCGCCGGGGAGTGCGGCGGGCACTACATCGACCAGTTCACCCACGCCGAGCGCGCCACCGACTGGCGGGGCAACAACAACATCGCGGAGTCGATCTTCCAGCAGATGGCGCAGGAGTCGCACCCGGTGCCGGAGTGGATCGTCGTCGGCGCGGGCACCGGCGGGACGTCGGCGACGATCGGCCGCTACCTGCGCTACCGCCGCCACGACACGCGCCTGGCCGTCGTGGACCCGGAGAACTCGTCGTTCGCGCCGGGGTGGGCGAGCGGCGACCCCGACCACGCCACCGGCCTGCCGTCGCGGATCGAGGGCATCGGTCGCCCGCGGATGGAACCCAGCTTCGTGCCCGGCGTCGTCGACCTGATGATGACCGTCCCCGACGCCGCCAGCATCGCCGCCGCCCGCTTCCTGCGCGCGCGCACCGGCACCTGGGCGGGCGGGTCGACGGGCACGAACCTGTGGGGCGTGTGCCAGCTCGTCGCCCGGATGCTGCGCGACGGGCGGCGCGGCAGCGTCGTCTCCCTGATCTGCGACGGGGGCGAGCGCTACCGCCACAGCTACGACGACGACGCCTGGGTCGCCGCGCAGGGCATGGACCTCGCGCCGTACACGGCGACGCTGGAGCGGTTCGTCACCGACGGGGTGTGGGCCCCGCCGGGGTAGGAGCGTGCGCCTCGACCGACCACGGGTGGCCGTCCGGATCGGCGAGCACGGCCGTGCGGCCCCACGGCCGGCCCCGGCGCCCGACGACCGCCGCCCCGGCCGGACCGCCGCCCCGACGAGCGCCTCGACCCTGGACTCGGCCGCCGCGGCCAGGCCGATCAGGCACTCGCCGCCCGCGGTGTGCACGGGGCGGCCGCCGAGGACCCAGCCGAAGGCGTCGGCGGGACCAGCATGAGGTGGACGCCGTCGCCGGCCGGTTCGCCGACCGCGGTGGCGAGACAGTCGCGGTGGAACGCGTGGGACCGACGGCGATCGGCGGGCGAGGACGACGGGCGCGGTGGCGGGCACGGAACGCCCGTCGTGGAGGGACGGGTCGTGGGTAGGAGGACCACCGTCGGCCGAAGTCGTCGGTCGGGGGACGAAAGGTGGACGACGTCGTCCACCGCGGCGGGCACGGTGGACGCATGACCTCGGTCCCGACGTCCGGAGCCCCGCATCTGCGGCTGCGCGCCCCCGCCCACCACGTCGATCCCCGCG
Source organism: Pseudonocardia abyssalis (assembly GCF_019263705.2). Lineage (NCBI taxonomy): Bacteria > Bacillati > Actinomycetota > Actinomycetes > Pseudonocardiales > Pseudonocardiaceae > Pseudonocardia > Pseudonocardia abyssalis. Next base: position 3,796,632 of record NZ_JADQDK010000001.1, on the reverse strand, counting down.
CGATCACCTGGTGGCGCCTGCAGGACGCCTTGATCTGGGGTGCGGTGCTGGTCGCCGTCGGGGTGGTGCTGGTGTTCTGGCGGCCCGGGTGGCTGGTGGCGCTGGAGGTCGCGGTGGCGGTCCTCGCGGTCGTCGACGTCGTCGTGGCGCCCCCGATCCGCTACGCCCGGCACCGCTGGGAGAGCACCGCCGTCGCCGTCTACGTGCGGGAGGGCGTGTTCGTCGAGGACTGGCGCGTGGCCCCGCTCTCGCGGGTGCAGACCGTGGACACCCAGCGCGGGCCGCTGCAGCAGTGGCTCGGCCTCTCGACGGTGACGGTCACGACGGCGTCGACCGCGGGCGCGCTGAAGATCAAGGGGCTGGACCGGGACGCCGCGGTGGAGCTGGTGGAGCGGCTCACCGCGGCCACGGAGGCGACTCCCGGGGACGCGACGTGACGGTCACCGGCGCGCCGCCCGTCACCGACTGGCGGCGGCTGGACCGCCGCTCGATCTGGGTGGAGGCGGTCAAGCCGGGGGGCGGGCTGCTCCTGGCCGGCGCCGTGGCCGTCACGTTCCGGGGCTGGGACCGCGTCGGCTGGATCGAGCCGACGATCGGCGCGGTGGTGGTGGTCGGGATCCTCGTGCTGAGCGCGTGGGCCTGGGCCACGACGACGTATCGCGTCACGGCCACGCACGTCGAGCTGCGCAGCGGGCTGCTGGTGCGGTCCGCGCGGTCGGTGCCGCGCGACCGGCTGCGGTCGGTCGACCTGACCGTCGACGTCGTGCACCGGGTGGCGGGGCTCGCCGTCGTCGCGATCGGCACGGGGCGCCAGGGTGGGGAGTCCGATGACGAGCTGAAGCTGGAGTCGGTGTCGACGGCGGAGGCCGAGCGACTGCGGTCGGTGCTGCTCGTCCGGGAGGCGGCACCGGTGGGCGCCCCGGCCGACCACCGCGCCCCGCTCGCGGAGTTCGGAGCGTCCTGGGTCCGACTGGCCCCGCTGTCGCTCGCCGGGCTGGTGGCGATCGGCGTGCTGGCGGCGGCGCTCGGGCAGTTCCGCGACGCGATCGACTACGAGGCGCTGTGGGGGTCGGGCCCGGTGCGGTCGGCCGTCGCGTGGGCCGGGGGAGTGGCGCCGCCGCTGCTCGCGCTGCTGGTGATCGGCGGCCTGCTGCTGCTCAACACCGTCCTGTCGACGGTGCTCTACGTCGTGTCCTACGGCGGCTTCCGGCTGGTCCGCGACGACGACCGGACCCTGCGCCTGACCTACGGCCTGCTCACGCAGCGGTCGGTGACGATCGAGGAGGCGAGGATCCGCGGGGTCCGCGTCGACGAGCCGCTGCTGCTGCGGCTCGGTGGGGGAGCGAAGGCGAAGATCGTGGCCGCGGGGCTCGGGGTGCAGGACTCCGAGGGCAACGAGAAGCGCGACTCGGACCTGCTGCTGCCCGCGGTGCCCGTCGCGCTGGCGCACCGGGTCACGGCCGACGTCCTCGGCGCCGCGTCCTCGCCCGCCGCGGTGGCGCTGCGCAGGCACCCGGCCGCGGCACTGCGGGTGCTGCTCCTGCGGTGGGTGCCGGTGTCGCTGCTGCCGGCAGTGGGGCTCGCGGTGCCCGCGCTGCTCGGGGTGTTCCCGCACTGGCCGTGGCAGCTCGCGCTGGCTCTGGTGCCGCCGGCAGTGGCCGGGGCCGTGCTGGAGTTCGGCAACCTCGGGCACGCGCTGTCGGGGGCGTTCCTGGTGGCCCGGAGCGGGTCCGGGGTGCGGCGCACCGCCGTGGTGCGCCGCGACGGCGTCATCGCCTGGCGGTTCCGGCGCACCGTGCTGCAGCGCCGTCCGCGCCTGCTGTCGGTGACGGCCGCGGTGGCGGCCGGGAAGGGCGCCCACACGATCGCCTACGCCGACCAGGACGAGGTGCTGAGGGTCGCCGCCGATGCCGTGCCCGGCCTGCTGGCGCCGTTCCTCGAGCCCGACCCGGCTCAGGCGTAGATACGGGGTGCGGCGGCGCCCGCCATCGGGACGACCTGCCGCTCCAGGCGGGCGGCGGCGGTGAGCAGGGCCGCCTCCGAGCCGGGGCGCCCGACGAGCTGCACCCCGACCGCCCGGCCGCCGATGACGACGGGCGCCACCATCGCCGGCAGCCCGGCCAGGTTCCAGGCCTGGGTGAACGGCACCTGGCGGGTCTGCTCCAGCAGGGTGCGGGTGTAGCCGCGGCCGTGCAGGGACCCGGCGCGCGGTGCCGGCCCGGCGACGGCGGGGCCGATCATCAGGTCGTAGCCGCCGTCGTCGAGCCAGGCGACCATGCGGTCGCGCCACGCGCGGCCCGCGTGCACCCCGGGGCGGGCCCGGCGGCCCCGCCGGGCGACGGACGCGGTGCGCGGCTCGACGTCGTCGGGGTCGAGGCCGAGCGCCGCGAGGTCCTGCGCCACCCCGGAGTGCCACCGGCGCATCCACTGCGTGGCCAGGCCGCGCGGGTAGGGCGGGTCGTCGAGCACGACGGTCGCGCCGCCGGGGCCCGTGCGCAGGCGGGCGGCGGCGCCGACGGCGGCGGCGCGGTGATCGGGGTGCAGCCGCCCGATCGGCGACGGCACGCGCAGCGACAGCACGATCCGCGACGGGCCCCGGTCGCCGAGGACGACGGGCGCCCCGCTCAGCACACCCAGCATGATCGCGGCGTCCTGCGCGGTGCGGGCGAGCGGTCCGACGGCGGTCAGCCCGTTCCAGTGCTCGGTCAGCCTGCCCGGGAGCGGGACGACGCCGTCGCCCGGCTTCATGCCGACGAGCCCGCAGTACGCGGCCGGGATGCGGATCGACCCGCCGCCGTCGGTGCCCAGCGCGAGCGCGGCCATCCCCGCGGCCACCGCGGCGGCACTGCCCCCGCTCGACCCGCCCGGGTCCGACGACCCGTCGAGCGGGTTGCGGGTGGTGCCCAGCTCGGAGTGGGTGAAACCCCAGATCGCCAGCTCCGGCATCCGGGTCTTCCCGACGACGATCGCGCCCGCTGCGCGCAGCCGCTTGACCAGGTCGTCGTCGCGCCGGGCGGGTTCGGTGGAGGTGGCGGCACTTCCGTGCCGGGTGGGGTAGCCGGCGACGTCGACGCAGTCCTTGACGGCGACCGGCACGCCGGCCAGCGGCAGCGCGAAGCGGTCGGCGCGGGAGTCGACGCCCTCCGCCTCGGCGAGCACGCGGCGGGGATCGACGACCTCGAACGCGCCGACGTGGGCGTCGTGCGCCTCGATCCGGGCGAGGTGGGCCCGGGCCACGTCGACGGCGCTGCTCCAGCCGTCGTGCACGCGCGCCGCGATCTGCGCCGCGCTCGAAGACGTGAGGTCGTCCGGGTCCATCGGCTCACGATCCCACTGATCAGGGGTTATCGGCCACCGACCCGCCGGGTGGCGGTGGTAACCGAACGGGGCAGACCGCGCCGAGCAGCTCCTCGGTGTCGCCGTCGACGTCGGTGTGGAACGTCGCGTGGAAGCGGTTGATCATGTTCGACATGCCGACCGTGAAGCAGATCTCGATGATCTGCTTCTCGGTGAAGTGCTCGAGCAGGCTCGCGTACAGCTCGTCGGTGATGGGGTCGAGCCGGCTCGACGCCCGCGCGTAGCGGACGATCGCGGCCTCGTCCGGCTCGTACACGCCGTCCGGGAGGGGGTCCGCGCCGATCAGTGCGAGCTTCTGCTCGGTCAGTCCGGTGGCCCGACCGGCCACCACGTGGGTCGGGATTCAATAGTGGCAGTCGTTGGCGACCGAGGCGCCGAGGTAGGCCAACTCGCTCTGCGCGGGCGTCAACGAGTTGCGGAAGTAGGCCGCCGAGCCGAACTGCAGCAGCCCCTCGAGCACCTCGGGATGGTTGCCGACGGCCCGGTAGACGTTGAGCGTGCGGCCACGCAGTTCACGGACCCGGCCGAGCAGGGCCCTGGCGTGCGGGTCGGCACCGGGGTCGTCGGGGTCGACGAGCGGGAGTCGAGGCATGGCCGAACGGTAGGGCCGGGCCGGTGATCGCGCCGGGTGGCGGAGGCGGACGGGAATCGAACCCGCCTGGCCGAGATGCTCGGCCACGTCGGTGTTGAAGACCGCGGGGGCCACCAGGCACCCTCACGCCTCCCCGGACCCCGGGGGATCAGGCGCTGACGTCGAGCGCCTCCGGCACGCCGTCGGCCGTGTCGAACAGCGTGAGCAGACCCGTGGCCTGCAGGGCGCGGGTGACGATGCGCGATCCGCAGACCAGGCGCAGCCGGTGGCCGCGACGGTCGGCGTCGTCCTTCGCCGCGACCAGGACGGCGAGCCCGGCGGAACCGAGGAACGAGACGTCGGTCAGGTCGAGCACCAGCAACGGCACGGCCGCGATCTGCTCGTCGAGCTGGGAACGCAGCAGCGGGGCCGTCAGGGTGTCGACCTCGCCGACCACGTGGACGACGGTCGCGCCCTCGCCGTGGGCGACCACGTCGAACCGGATGACCTCGCCGACGTCGCCGGCATCCTCGGAGAGTCCGGGACCGGACACCCCGTCGTCGACGGGGGGATCGCCACTCATGCGCACCGGCTCCTCGAGGTGATCGCGGATCGCGGACTGGAAGCGCGGACTGTGTTCTCAACCGCCGGCCAACCCTACGACCGGCCCAGGACGCGCACAACATCACCCCCCGTCACCGGTTCGGAGCAATCCCCCGTTTGCCAGAATGTGATGTTGGGTACACCTGAGGAGGTACAGTCGATGGTGCGGAAGGAGCACGACGATGCCCGAGGGAACTCCGGTCGACATCCAACGGATCCGGCACGTGCTCGCCGGGGTCGCGTTCCCGGCGGCCAAGTGGCAGCTGATCATCCACGCGGAGGACTACGGCGCCGACGCGTCCACCCGCACCGAACTCTGGGGTCTGCCCGCGGGCACCTACGACGGTCTCGGTGCGGTCGTCGCCGCGCTGGGGTGGGCCGCGCCCCCGCCGCGCCGCGAGTACCGCCCCACCCCGCCCGTGCAGGCCGCGGCGCAGGACCGGCCGCCGCTCTGAGCTACCGCCCCTGGTCGCCGCCGCTGGTGAGAGCCGCGCGCAGGTCGTCCGGCCACGGGGACGGCCGTCCCGACCCCGGGTCCACGAGCACGGTCGACAGCGTGCCGCGGGCGGCGGTCCCGTCGCCGCGGAGAACGGCGAACGCGTAGCGCGCGGACGTCGTGCCGACGTGCTCGACGGCGATGTCGACGTCGTCGCGGAAGTACAACCGTGCGGTGAAGTCCACCGTCGCGTTGACGCGGGGCTCGCGCCCGAACGTCCGCTCCGCGATGCCGAGGCGCTCGTGCAGCACGGTCTCGGCCTGCTCGGCCCAGTGCAGGACCGCCGTCCAGTGGTGGTGCCCGGCGGCGTCGGTCTGGGCCCACTCGACCCGGCGCCGGATCCGCACCCGGGCCGGGTCCTGCATCTGCGTCATGGCCGGAGATCATGCCCGTATGGCTTCCTCCTCCGTGCGCCCCTTCTCCGTGCGGGTCGGCGTGCGCAGCTACGAGCTCGACATGAACGGGCACGTCAACCACGCCGTCTACCACCAGTTCGGCGAGCACGCCCGCAGCGAACTGCTCGCCGCCGCGGGCTGCTCGTTCGGCCGGATGATCGAGCACGGCATCGGCATCGTGCTGCTGGAGACCCGTGTCCGGTTCCTGCGCGAGATGCGCCACGGCGACGAGGTGGACGTCGACTGCCGCCCGGCGTTCTCGGAGCGCCGCGTGTTCACGATGGACAGCACCCTGCGGCGCTCCGACGGCGTCGTCGCCGCGGAGATCGAGGGCGTCATGGGGCTGCTGGACCAGAGCACGCGCCGGTTGGTGGCCGACCCCGGCACCCGGCTGCGCGACCTGGCGACGGACCCGGCGGTCCTCGGTCTCTGACCGGGGGTAACGCCGCGGGCGCACGGTCCGACCATCCGCCGGGGTGGTGCTACCACCACCCCCGCAGTGGGGTCAGGGGGCCGGTGCCCCGAACGTCGCGTTCCTAGGGTGGTCCGCGTGGAGGATCCGACGGGGCCCGCGCTCGTGGTGCGCGGGCTGCGCAAGACCTACGGGGCGGGCGGGTCCTCCGAGGTGGCGGTGCGCGCCCTGCGCGGTGTCGACCTGACCGTCGAGCGCGGCGAGTTCGTCGCACTGATGGGTCCGTCGGGCTGCGGGAAGTCGACGCTGCTGCACCTCGTAGCCGGACTCGACGGCGCCGACGAGGGCGAGGTGGAGCTGGCCGGCACCCGGGCCGACGACCTCGGGGCCGCCGCGCTCGCCCGGCTGCGCCGCCGCCACGTCGGGCTGGTGTTCCAGTTCTTCCACCTCGTCGAGCACATGTCGGCGCTGGAGAACGTGGCGCTGGCCGCGCTGGTCGCCGGCGAGAAGCCGGCGCGGGCGGGGCAACGGGCGCGCGACCTGCTCGACACGCTCGGTCTGCTCGACCGCTCCGACGAGCTGCCGGGCGCCCTGTCGGGCGGGCAACGCCAGCGCGTCGCGATCGCGCGGGCGCTGGCCAACCGTCCGACGGTCCTGCTCGCCGACGAGCCCACCGGCGCGCTCGACTCCGACGGTCAGGCCGAGGTGCTCGACCTGTTCGGGCGCCTGCACGACGCCGGGCAGACGATCCTCGTGGTCACCCACGCCCCCGAGGTGGCGGGCGCGGCACAGCGGGTGGTGCGGATGCGCGACGGCCGCGTCGTCGGCGACGGGCCGGGGGAACCGTGAGGCCGGGGGTCCGGGCGCGGTGGTCGCTGCTGGTGGCGGGGCTGCTGGTGGCGGCGGGCGTGCTCGTCGTCGCCGTCGCGGGGTCGCTGCTCGCCGGCGGCCCGCCGCTGCCGGTGGCCCTGGCCGTCGCGGCCGGGTGCGTGCTGCTGGGTGCGCTGGCCGGGGAGGTCCCGCCGCTGCGCCGCGCGAGCCCGACGGTGCTGGCGGCGGGGGCCGTCACGGGGGCGGTCGGGCTCGCCGCGGCCGTCGGCCTGCTCGTCGTGCCGCTCGTGCTCGGGCGCCTGCCGGTCGGGGCGGAGCGCGAGCTCGGTACGCCGCTGCTGGTGGGGGTCGCGGTGGCGGCCGTGCTGGCCCGGCCGCTGGCCCGCCGCGCCGCGCAGTCGGCCCGCGCCGCCCTTCACGGCACCCGCAGCTCCCCGGACGAGCTGCTCGACGCCGTCGCGGAGGGGGACGGTCCCGACGCCGACGACCTGCTGCGCCGCCTCGCCGAGTCGCTGCGCCGCGAGCACCGGCTCGCGCGCGTCGAGATCTGGTCGGTGAACGCGGGCGGCGACGGCGACGAGCTGGTCCGCACCCTCGCCGTACCCGCCGTCGCGGGGGATGCGGAACCGGAGCCGCTGGACGAGGCCGACCTGGCGCTGCTCGCCCGCGCGGGCGTCGGGGGGCCGGGGTGGCTGCGGCTGTGGTTGCCGAGGCTGCTGGAGGGGCGGGGTCCGGACACCCAGTTGCGGTTCGCACCCGCGGTGCACGCGGGGAAGGTGCTCGCGCTGATCGTCGTCGAGCGCACCGGCGACGCCGACGCCGTCACCGGCGCCGACGAGCGTGCACTCGGCGAGGTGGCGCGGCGGCTCGCGATCGTGCTCCGCAACCGCGCGCTGGACGAGGCGCTCACCGACACCCTCGCGGACCTGCGTCGCGCCAACACCGAGCTCCGGGCCTCCCGCGCGCGCCTGGTCAGCACGGCCGACGCGGAGCGCCGCCGCATCGAGCGGGACCTGCACGACGGCGCGCAGCAGCACCTCGTCGCGATCGCGGTCGGCCTGCGGCTGGTGCGCGACACCGCCGAGGAGGCGGGCAACGCGGCCGACGTCGAGCTGCTCGACGAGCTCGACCGCGGCGTCCGCGAGTCGATCTCCGCGCTGCGCGACCTCGCCCACGGCATCTACCCGCCCCTGCTGCGCGACGCCGGGCTGCCCGACGCGCTGCGCGCCGCCGCCGCCCGCAGCCCGCTTGCGGTGCAGGTGCGCGCGGCCGACGTCGGCAGGCACCCGGAGCCGGTCGAGGCCGCGGTGTACTTCTGCTGCCTGGAGGCCCTGCAGAACGCGGCCAAGCACGCCCCCGGCTCCGAGGTGGAGATCGGGATCGGCCGGCGCGACGGGCAGCTCGTCGTGGAGGTCGCCGACACCGGGCCCGGCTTCCCCGCGGGCGCGGCCCCGACCGGTGCGGGCCTGCAGAACATGGCCGACCGCCTCGGCGCCGTCGGCGGGTCGGTCCGCTGGGTATCCGCACCCGGCGTCGGGACGACGGTGACGGCGACGGTGCCGGTCGGATGAGCGCGATCCGGGCGGTGGCCCGCGCGGAGCTGCGTACCCGCCTGCGCCCACTGCTCGTGCTCGGTCTGCTGCTCGGGCTCGGCGGCGGGGCGGTGCTGGGGACCGTCGCACTCGCGCAGCGGACCGCGTCGGCGTACCCGCGGCTGGTCGAGGCGGTCCACCTCGACGACGCCCGCGTGGTCGTCCCCGACGACCAGCCCGACCTGACCGCGGCAGTGCCCGAGATGCCCGGGGTGGCGCGGGCCTGGACCACCGACGGCTGGGTCGCGCGGGTCGAGGGACCGGTGCTGCGTTACGTCTCCGTCGGCGCGGGGGTCGACCAGCCGCCCGGCCTCGTCGACCCGGTCGTCCTCGACGGGCGGTTGCCCGCCCCCGCCGCACCCGACGAGCTGCTCGTCGGGGAGCCGTTCGCGGAGATGTCCGGGCTGGGGGTCGGTGACCGGTTGACCCTGAAGCTCCTGACGCTGGAGGAGATCTCGCAGTTCGCGGTCGGGTTCGGTGAGCCCGATGGGTCGACGGCCGAGATGGAGGTCGTCGGCGTCGCCCGGATGCCGTACTGGGGCGGCGCGCTGTCGAACGTCCTCGCCGGGCCCGCGTTCGCCCGCGCGTACGGCGCGGACGCCGCGATCCACCCCACGTTCGTCCGGCTCGACGGTGCCCCGGGGGCGGCCGAGGCGTTCTCGGCGGCCTTCACCGAGGCGGTCGCGCAGGCGCCGCCGTCGATCGTCGGGACGTACCTGCCGGCCCGGATCGAGCTGCCGCGCGCCCAGGTCGACCCGGCCGTGGCCACCGCGGAGCGCGTGCTCACCACCGGCCTCGCCGTCGTCGCGCTGGTGCTTGCCGGCGGGGTGCTGCTCGTGGTCGGGCAGGGGCTGGCGCGCCACCACGGGTCGTCGCGCGCCGCGCAGCGCGTCGAGTCGGCGCTGGGTCTCACCGCGGGCGGCCGGGTCGGTGCGCGCCTGCTCGCCGCCGTCCCGGCCGCGGTGGTGGCGGCGCTGTGCGGGGGTGCGGTCGCGCTCGCGTCCGGTCGGTTGCAGCCGCTGGGCAGCCAGGCGCGCTTCGAGCCGACGCCGGGCCACCTGGCGCCGTGGGGCGTCGCGCTCGTCGGCGCCCTGCTGCTCGGCGTGGTGTTCCTGCTGCTCACAGCGGTCGCCGCCGGGGCGGCGGGCCGACCGCGGCGGGTCCGGGCCACCGTGTCCGGCGGGCCACGGTGGTGGCTGCCGAGCAGTCCGGCGCTGCGCCTCGGGATCGCGCTGCGGGGTGGGCGGCGGCGTCGCGGGGTCGCGGTGCTCGGTGCGGCCGCCGTCGTCGCCGGGGTGGTGGCGGGGGTGACGTTCGGCGCCGCGCTGCAGCGGTTGGTCGACACCCCCTCGCGCTACGGCCAGCAGGCCGACCTGTCCCTGATCGACGCCCGCGAGCCCGACATCGCCCGGCTCGTCACCGACCCCCGCGTCGCGGCGCTCGACGTGATGACCAGCGCCGACGTCGTCACCGCGGCGGGGCAGCCGTTCAAGGCCGTCGCGCTGGACCACCGGCTCGGCCGCATGCCGGTCGAGACGCCGTCCGGGCGCGCGCCGGAGCGGCCGGGGGAGATCGCGGTCGGGCCCCGCCTGGCGGAGCGGCTCGGCGTGGTCGCCGGCGACGTCGTCGACGTGGCCGCGCCGGGTGGCGGCACCGTCGCGCTCACGGTCACGGGCATCGTCGTCGTGCTCTCCGAGGACACGGGGGAGGTCAGTGCGCTCGGCGAGGTCGCGCTCGTCACGCCCGACGAGCTCCCCGCGATCGCCGGCGGCGAACCGCTGGTCGGGGCGTACCTGCGGGCCGCGCCGGGCCAGGCCGGCCCGCTGTTCGAGGAGCTGTCGCGCGACCTCGAGGTGTTCCTCGCCGAGACCCCGGACGAGATCCGCAATCTCGCCGACCTCGTCGCACTGCCCGAACTGCTCGCACTGGGTCTCGCGCTCGTCGGGGCGGCCGGGTTGGTGCACGCCGTGACCACCGGGGTCCGGCGCACCGCGCCGAGCCTCGCCGCGCTCGCCGTGCTGGGCGCGACGCCGCGCCAGGTGTGCGCCGCGGTCGTCGTCATGGCCGCGTCGATCGTGGTGCCCGCGTTGCTGGTCGGGGTCCCGCTGGGGCTGGCCGTCGCGCGGCTGCTGTGGTGGGAGGTGGCCACGTCCACCGGCGTGGGCGGCGACGTCGCGCTGCCCGTCGGGCCGCTCGTCGCGATCGGGCCGGTCGTGCTTCTGGCGGCCGTCGCCGCCGCGGTCCGGCCGGCGCTGCGGGTGGCGCGGACGGCTTCGGCCGCGGTGCTCAGGGAGGGCTGAGGGTGTTCTCCCAGACCGCCCGCAGCGTCGACGGGCGCAGTTCCTCCTTGTGCAGGTAGGCGGCGACCCCGGGGCGGTCGAGGGGGAACGGCAGGTCGGCGCGGGCGTAGCTGGAGCACAGCACGACGACGGTCCGCGGCGCCCGTTCCACGATCCGCGCCGCGGCCTCGACGCCGTTGATGCCGGGCAGGCGGACGTCGAGCAGGACGAGGTCGGGGAGCAGCGTCGCGGCGAGGTCGACGGCCTCCTCGCCCGTACCCGCCTCGCCGACCAGCAGGAACCCGGGCGTCCGGGTGAGCACTGCGGCGGCGGCCAGCCGGAACGGTCGCTGGTCGTCCACCACGAGCACCCGCACCGGGTCCATCGGGGGTCAGTTCCTCTGCAGGTACACGAGCACCGCGCTGACGCGGCGGTTGAGGTCGCGCTCCTCGGACAGCCCGAGCTTGGAGAAGATCGAGTTCGTGTGTTTCTCGATCGCACGCTCGGAGAGCACCAGCGTCGCGGCGATCGCGGCGTTGCTCTTGCCCTGCGCCATCTCGCCGAGCACCTCCAGCTCGCGCGGGGTGAGCCGGTCGAGGTCCGACGGCGCCGCGCGGTTCGCCGCGACCAGGCCCTCGACCACCGTCGGGTCGATCACCGATCCGCCCGCGGCCACCCGGCGGATCGCCTCGGCGAGCTCGTCGCCGTCGGCCACGCGCTCCTTGAGCAGGTACCCGCGGCGCGCGGTGCCGCCGTCGAGCAGCGTGAGCGCGTAGGACGCCTCGGCGTACTGGCTCAGTACGAGCACCCCGATCTCCGGGTGCTCCTCGCGCAGCCGCGTGGCCACCGCGATGCCCTCGTCGGTGTGCGTCGGGGGCATCCGGATGTCGGTGACGACGACGTCGGGCCGCTCCCGGTCGACGAGCGCGGTGAGCGCGGGGAGGTCGGCCGCCGCGCCGACGAGGCTGAGGTCCTCGGCGGCGGCGACGAGCCGGACGAGCCCCGCACGCAGGAGGGCGTTGTCCTCGGCAAGGACGACTCGGGTCTGCACGCGACGAGCGTAGGACGCCGGGCCCACCGGTACCGGGGTGCTGGCACCACTCCTGATCGGCCAGGGAACACCGGTCCGCCGGTGGCCCGGCCGCGGCAGCCTTCCCCCATCCACCCGACCCACCGAGGAGCAGCCCATGACCGCCGCCACCGCCCCCGCCGCGACCTTCCCCGCCGACGTCCCCGTCGCCCCCGCCACCCGCTTCCGCCGCCGCGCCGTCGGTGCCGCGGGGGTCGTCGGCGGCCTGCTCACCGCCGCCGGGTTCGCGACGACGAACTGGGAGACCTCCACCGGCACGCTCGCCTACCTCGACTCCCTGGTGGCCGACCCGATCCGCAGCCAGGTCGCCGCATTGCTCCTGCACTACGGCTACATGGGCATCGTCCCGGTGCTGCTGGCGCTGGCGGTGATGACCAGACGCCGCCACCGGGTCGCGGGCAACGTCGGGTTCGGGTTGGCCGTCGGCGGGGCGCTGGCCCTGCCCGGGCTGCTCGTCACCGACTTCTACGACATGGCGATCCGCCGGACGCTGCCCGCCGACCAGGCCGTGGCGACCTCCGACGCGGCGCAGGCCCTGCCACTGGGCGGGTTCCTGGGCGGACCGCTGATCATGGCGACGTTCGTCGGCATGACCGTGCTGGGGCTCGCCGCCTGGCGCGCCGGGTTCTTCCACTGGGCGCCCACGCTGCTGATCCCGTTCGCACTGGTGTTCCCGATCGTCGTCCCGATCGGCGTGGTGCAGGGCATCGGCCAGGGGATCGCGCTGGGCGTGTTCCTGCTCGCCGTCGGGATCACCGTGCTGCGGATGACGGACCAGGAGTGGGTCAGCGGCACGCGGGGAGCCGGCCGCTGATCCGCTCCGCCCCGCCCCGCCCCGCGCAGGCCCGGACCGCACGGTCCGGGCCTGCGTACGTGTCGTGCCCTACTCTCCGCCCGTGACGGGCCCCTTCCTCCGCGGCGACCTCGACGTGCTCCGCGTGCTGCTCGACCGGCGCGGCACCCGGCCCGGTGCCCGGACAGACCCGCACCGCGTCGCGCTCGTCGTCGGCGGGGGCGGGATGCGCGGGGCCTACGTCGCCGGGATGCTGCACGCCCTGGACCGTGCGGGCCTGCGCGAGGCGTTCGACGAGGTCTACGGGGCGTCGTCAGGCGCGGTGTCGGCGGCGTCGTTCCTCACCGGCCGCGCCGACGCGGGGGCGGCCGCGTTCCCCGAGGACCTCGCTTCCTCCGCGTTCATCGACCTGCGCCGCCTCGCCACCGGCCGACCGGCGGTGTCGATCGACCACCTGATCGACACCGTGCTCGGCGGCACGAAGCCGCTGCCGTGGGAGGTGCTGCGTGACGGCCCGGTACCGCTGCACGTCGTCGCGACCGACGCGGCCGACCTGCAGCCGCACGTCCTCACCGGCCTGAGGACCGTCGAGGACTGGCAGCGGGCCCTGCGGGCCACCGCGGCCATCCCGCTGCTCGCCGGGCCGCCGGTGGAGCACGGCGGGCGCCGCTGGGTCGACGGCTCGGTCGGCGAGCCGCTGGCGACGGCGCGGGCCCTGCGCGGCGGCGCGACGCACGTGCTCGTGCTGGTCTGCCGTCCGGAGTCGGAGATCCACGCCGTGTCCGACCTCTCGCTCTGGGCCCGCACCCTCGACGTCCTCGTCCCCGGCCTCGGCACCCTCGCGCAGGGCATCCGCCGCTACGACCTGCGCCTCGTCACCGACGCCGCGCACCCCGACCGGGGCCCCGGGCACCTGCTGGCGCTCGGCCCGTCGCGGGCGGCGGGAATCGCCGCGCTGTCCACCGACCCCTCCCGGGTCGCCGAGGCGGTCGAGGTGGGCGACGCGTCGGCGCAGGCGGCGGTAGCGTCGCTGGCATGAGTGGATCAGTGGGTCGGCCGCGCGCCGCGGTCGTCGTCACCGGGAGCGAGCTGCTCACCGGGGCGATCTCCGACAAGAACGGGCCGTGGGTCGCCGAGCGCCTCGGCGAGCTGGGGTTCGAGGTGTCGCACGTGCTGATCGTGGGCGACCGGCCCGCCGACCTCGCCGACGCGCTGGAGTTCGTCCGGGGCGCGTCGCTCGTCGTCACCAGCGGGGGGCTCGGCCCCACCGCCGACGACCTGACGGGCGAGGTCGTCGCGTCGTTCGCCGGTGTCCCGCTGGAGCTCGACGAGCCGATGCGCGCGCACATCGCCGAGATCCTCGCGGCGTGGGCGCGGCGCACCGGCTTCGACGGTCCCGCGCTGGAGGAGGCCAACCGCAAGCAGGCGATGGTGCCGCGCGGGGCCACCGCGCTCACGCCCGTCGGCACCGCGCCCGGGCTGGTCGTGACGGTGCCGGAGGGGCCGGTTGTCGTCGTGCTGCCGGGCCCGCCGCGTGAGCTGCAGGGGATGTGGCCCGCCGCGCTCGCGTCCGCCCCCGTCGCGGACCTACTGGCGACCGTGCCCGCCGCCCGGTCGCGCTCGCTGCGCTACTTCGGGCTGCCCGAGTCGGAGATCGCCGCCACCCTGCGCGAGCTGGACACGACCGGCGTCGAGGTCACGACCTGCCTGCGCCGCTCGGAGCTGGAGGTCGACCTGCGCCCGGAGCCGGGTGTGTCGACCGACGCACTCGCCGACGCGCTGATCGCCGCGCACGGGCGGCACCTCGTCAGCGCCGACGGCACGAGCACCGACGAGCTGGTCGCCGCCGGCCTGCTCGACAAGGGGTGGACCGTGGCGACGGGGGAGTCGTGCACCGGCGGGATGCTGGCGTCTCGGCTGATCGACCGGGCCGGGTCGAGCGCGTACGTGGGCGGCGGCGTCGTCGCGTACTCCAACGCGGCGAAGACCGCGCTGCTCGGCGTCCCCGCGGAGCTGATCGCGGAGCACGGGGCGGTGTCGCCGGAGGTCGCCAGGGCGCTGGCCGACGGTGCGCGCGAGCGGTTCGACGCCGACATCGGCATCGGGATCACCGGGGTGGCGGGGCCCGGCGGCGGTACCGACGCCAAGCCCGTCGGCTACGTCTGCTTCTGTGTCACCACCGCCGACGGCGTGGTGCTCGCCCGCGACCCCCGCCTGCCCGGCAGCCGCTCCGACGTGCGCGAACGGTCCACCGACACCGCGATGCACCTGCTGCTGCGGGCCGTGCGGGGCTGACGGGTCCGGGGCCGACGTGGAGGAGTACCTCGGGCCGGTGCGGGCGGTCTGCGCGGGCCTGCCCGAGGCCTACGAGGAACCGGCGTGGCACGGCGTCCGGTGGCGGATCCGGAGGAAGACCTTCGCCCACCTGCTCCCGATCGACGCAGGACGCCCGCCTGCCTACGCCCGCGCGGCCGGCACCGACGGCCCGGCGGTCGTGCTGACGTTCTCGTCCTCCGGGCCCGAGCTCGCCGCCCTGCACCACGTCGGCCCGCCGTTCTTCGCCGCGCCGTGGGGGTCCGCGATCGTCGCCATGGTGCTGGCCCCGGACGTCGACCACGCCGAGCTGGCCGAGCTGCTGACCGAGAGCTTCTGCGTGCACGCCCCGCGCACCCTGGCCGAGCGGGTGCGGGCCGGGTCTCAGTGAGCGAGGACCTGCTCGCGCAGGATGTCGGCGTGCCCGCAGTGGTGGGCCAGCTCGCGCAGCACCTGCAGGTAGACCCAGCGCAGCGTGCGCGGCCCGGACCGGTGCCCGGTCACGACGGCGTCCAGGGCCAGGTCGGCCACCGCCGCCCGGGCCGTCGCGCACGCGGCCCGGTGGGCGGCCAGCACCGAGGCGACCGTGTCGTCGTCGGTGAGCCGGAAGGACTCCTCCGGGCTCGACACCAGGCCGAGGGCGCGGCGGGACGTGCCGCCGACGCACTCCTCGAACCACACCCGCTGCATCCACGTGAGGTGCGTGAGCAGGCCGAGCAGCGTCGTCGACGACGGGACGAGGCGGCGGCGGGCCTGCTCCTCGGTGAGCCCGTCCACGGTCGCCTCGACGGCGCTGCGGTACTCCTCGACGAACGCGTCGAGCTGCGTGCGCTCGTCGTCCAGCCGCACGTCGGCCGTGCCCATCCGCGTCTCCTCCCACCCGGTCCCGCGTTCCGCCGGCGGTGAACACCGGCTCGGTGGCCCTCGACGACCCCTACCGTCGCATCCCATGACGGTCACGACGCGCACGGTCGAGTATCCCGCCGACGGGCTCACGATGGTCGGGCACCTCGCCCTGCCCTCCGGGGCCGACCGCAGGCCCGCGGTCCTGATCGGGCCGGAGGGCCCGGGGCTCAACGACTTCCAGCGCCGCCGGGCCGATGCGCTCGCCGAGCTCGGCTACGTCGCGCTGGCCTTCGACATCCACGGCGGCCGGTGGTTCGCCGACCCCGAGGAGATGCTCGCGCGGTGCCTGCCGCTGCTCGCCGATCCCGAACGGATGCGGGGCATCGGCCACGCCGCCCTCGATGTGCTGCTGGCCGAGCCCCGGACCGACCCCGACCGGATCGCCGCCATCGGCTACGGCACGGGCGGCGCGATCGCACTGGAACTCGGGCGCGACGGCGTCGGGCTGCGGGCGATCGGGACGGTCAACGGGCTGATCACGGGCCGACCCGGCGAGGCGGAGCGCATCGGGTGCCCGGTGTGGGCCGGGGTGGGGTCGGAGGACCCGATCCAGCCGCCCGCGCAGCGCGACGCGTTCGCGGCCGAGATGCAGGCCGCGGGGGTCGACTGGCGCGTCACGGTCTACGGCGGCGCCGAGCACGCCTTCCACCACCCGCCCACCGCCCCGGACGGCTCGCTGTGGGCCGACGGCTCGTACGGGCAGACCGTCCTGCCGGGCGTCGGGTATCACGCTCGGCAGGCCGCGAGGGCCTGGCGCGACGTCGTCGAGCTGCTCGCCGAGTGCCTGCCCGTGCCGGGCTGAGCCGCCGGGTCCTCGGGCGCGGGCCACCCGGGGACGACGAACGGCGCCGCCCGGCGGAACGAGTCCGCCGGTCGACGCCGTCGAGGGCCCGAGGATCAGGCGGCGGCCTTGGTCTCCCAGAAGATCTTGTCGATCTGGGCGATCAGGTCGAGGAGCTCCTGGCCGGAGGCCGGGTCGTTCGACGCCTTGGTGCCCGAGGCACCCGCGGCCTTGGTGGCCTTGTTGAACAGCTCGTGCAGCTCCGGGTACTTCTCGAAGTGCGGCGGCTTGAAGTAGTCGGTCCACAGCACCCAGAGGTGGTGCTTGACCAGGTCGGAGCGCTGCTCCTTGATGTCGATGGCCCGCGCGCGGAAGGCGGGGTCGTCGTTGCCCTGGTACTTCTCCTGGATGGCCTTGACGGACTCGGCCTCGATGCGCGCCTGGGCCGGGTCGTACACGCCACAGGGGAGGTCGCAGTGCGCGGTGGCTTCCAGCCGCGGACGGAGAATACGGGACAGCATCTGTATGGGGTCCTTCCTCGTTCGATGATCGATCTCGTTCTGTCACCCTACTCCCGGGACGTTCCCGGAACGGCGAGGAGATATGCGTGGACCGTTGGCGACGGGTCGCGGTCCGCGGTCCCTCGATGTCCCCGACGGTCCGCGACGGCGACGTCCTGCTGGTCCGGTTCGGCGCGGCGCCTGCACCGGGTGACGTGGTGCTGGTGCGCTGGTCAGCGCGTCCGCAGCAGCTGTCGGTGAAGCGGGCGGTGCGCCCCGACGGCGACGGCTGGTGGGTGCTCGGGGACAACCCCGACGGCTCCACGGATTCGCGCACACTGGGGCCCGCGGACGTGGTCGGGATCGCTTCTGCGCGAATGTGGCCGCGGCCCGGCCGGCTGCGCGGGAAACCGCATCTCTGACGTTTCAGCCACCCCTTCTTCATTGCCATTGTATGGCGTTAAGGCTTGCTTCAGCCCAGCGGTGCTTCTTGCCTATCAGTGGCAGATGCGTCTACCGTCCGCCCGTGATCAGACGCGTCCTGACCGTCCTCGGTGTCCTGCTCGTCGGGTTCTCGGCGGCCTGCGCCGCACCGACCGCGCCGGGGGGTGCGGCCGGTGCGGACGGCACCGCCATGGTCCTGGCCGACGGCTACGAGCCCGAGAGCCTGCACCCGCTGCTCGGCTACGGGGTGGAGGGCGCGTCGAAGTTCTACGACGGCCTGCTCGCGCACGACGCCGACCGCCGACTGCAGCCCGCGCTGGCCTCGGCGCTGCCGACGACCGCGGCCGACGGCCTGTCGGTGACCGTCCCGCTGCGCGCCGGCGTCACCTTCCACGACGGCTCCGCGTTCGACGCCGACGACGTCGTCGCCACCTACCGCGCGCTGCTGGACCCGGCGTTCGCGTCGTCGGTCCGCTCGGACTGGGTGACGCTCGCGGCCGTCGAGAAGCTCGACGCGCAGACCGTCCGCTTCGACCTCGCCGGTCCCGACGCCGCGTTCGCGCACCGCCTGACGCTGGGGATCGTGCCCGCGGAGGCCGTCACCGCCCCGGCGCCCGCGGAGGAGTCGCCGCTCTCGGCGCAACCCGTCGGCACCGGGCCGTACACGCTCGCGCAGTGGCGGCGCGGCGAGTCGATGGAGCTGACGGCCAACCCGTCGTACTGGGGCGGGGCGCCCGCCGTCGAGCGGATCACGATCGTCTTCGCGGTCGACGACAACACCCGCGCGCAGCGGCTGCGCTCCGGTGAGTTCGACGGCACCGTGCTGCCGCCGGCCCTGGCGCAGACGTTCGAGGGGTCGGAGTACACGGTCCGCGACCACCCGTCGGCCGACTACCGCACGGTCACCCTGCCGACCGCGAACCCGATCACCGCCGACCCGGCGATCCGGATGGCCCTCAACCACGCCGTCGACCGCCAGGGCATGATCGACGCGCTGTTCGCCGGCCGCGGGTCGCCCGCGTCGAACCCGATCCCCGAGGTGCTCTCGGAGTACAGCGAGCCCGCCGCGCAGTTCACCTTCGACCGCACCAGGGCCGGGCAGATCCTCGACGCGGCGGGCTGGGTCGCCGGTCCGGACGGCACCCGCGTCCGCGACGGGGTGCCCGCCCGGTTCACGCTGATGTACCCGGCCACCGACACGATCCGCCGCGACCTCGCGCAGGGCTTCACCTCCGACGCCCGCGCCGTCGGGATCGACGTGGCGCTGGAGGGACTGGGCTGGGAGGCGATCGAGCCGCGGATGGGCGCCGACGCGCTCGTGCTCGGCGGCGGCTCGCCGTTCGACCCCGACCTCGTCAGCTACCCGCTGCTGCACAGCTCGTACGCCGGCGACGGGTTCAACAACCCGGCGTCGTACGTGAACCCGGCGGTCGACGCCGGGCTGGACGCGGCCCGCCGGGCGCTGGACCCGGCCGAGCGCGTCGCGGCGGTGAAGCAGTGGCAGCGCGACTACGCGGCCGCCCCCGGCTTCGTGTTCCTCACCTTCCTCGACCACTCCTACGTGGCGCGCGACGAGTGGGACGGCTACGAGCAGGTCGTCGACCCGCACACGCACGGCACGACGTGGGGTCCGTGGTGGAACGTCGAGGACTGGACGCCGCGGGCGTGACGACCCGGACCCGCGAGATCGGGTGGCTCGTCGCCCGCCGTCTCGCGTTCGCCGTCCCGGTGGTGGTGGTCGTCGCCGTCGGGGTGTTCCTGCTGGCCGCGGCGTCGCCGTTCGACCCGGTCTACCAGTACTACGGCGTCGACGTGTTCACCGCGACCGAGGCCGACCTCGCCGCGACCCGCGCCCGTCTCGGGCTCGACGACGGCGTGTTCCAGCAGCTGGGGCGGTGGCTGTCCGGGGTGCTGACGGGGGACCTCGGAACCAGCCGCTCGTTCCGGCAGCCGGTGGGCCGGGTGATCGCGGAGCGGCTGCCGTGGACGTTGCTGCTCGTCGTCGTCGGACTGCTCGTCGCGGTGGTGCTCGCGCTGGTGGCCGGCACGGTCGCGGCGTGGCGGCAGGGCGGTGCGTTCGACCGGGTCGTCACCGGGATCGGGCACGCGATGGAGGGCATCCCGCCCTTCGTACTGGCCCTCGTCGCGATCGCGGTGTTCTCCCTCGGGCTGGGCTGGCTGCCGGTCGCGGGACTCACCGACGCCGGAGCGCCCGCGACGTTCGACCAGGTGGCGCGGCACCTCGTGCTGCCCGCGCTGGTGCTCGGGGTGTCGCAGACGCCGTGGCTCGTCCTGCACGTGCGCGGCTCGCTGCTCGGTGCACTCGGCGAGGACCACGTGTCGGGGGCGCGGGCGCGGGGGCTCCCGGAGCGGACCGTCGTGCTGCGGCACGCCCTGCCCACGGCCCTGCTGCCGTTCGTCACGCTGCTGGGCACGCGCATCCCCGAGCTGGTGACGGGAGCGGTCCTGGTCGAGACGGTGTTCTCGTGGCCGGGACTCGCCGAGGCGGTGGTGACGGCCGCGCTCGCCGTCGACTTCCCGATGCTGGCCGCGATCTCCGTCCTCGCGACGGCCGCGGTGCTGCTGGGCTCCCTGCTGGCGGACGTCGCGGTGGCGCTGGCCGACCCGAGGGTGACGGCCGATGGCTGACCCGCGAGTTTGCCACCGCCACTCGGCGAGTTTGCCGCAGGCGCACGCCGTCTTGGCCGTCGGCGTACGGGGCAGCGTGCACGAACGGCAGAGCCGACGTGCATCGTCGGCACACTCGCGGAGGTCGGTGTGAGCGCTGAGGTGCTGCTGGAGAAGGTCGACACCGCGGGACCGCGATGGCGGTCGGCCGCACGCGTCCGGGCCGGGACGACGCGTGGGCGGGCGGTGGGTGCGCGGGCGCGGGCGCGGCTCGTCGCGGGGGTGGGGTTGCTCGTCGCACTCGCGCTGGCCTCGGTGCTCGTCCCGTGGCTGGGCGGGCTCGACCAGCGGACCGTCGACTACACCGCGATCCGGCTGCCGCCGTCGTGGACCCACCCGTTCGGCACCGACTCCCAGGGCCGCGACCTGCTGCTGCGCAGCTTCGCGGGGCTGCAGGTGTCGTTGCTGGTCGCGGCGGTGTGCGCCGTCGTGTCGACGGTGCTCGGTGCGCTCTTCGGGGCCGTGTCCGGAGTGCTCGGCGGCTGGCCGGACCGGCTGCTGATGCGCGTGGTCGACACCGTCAACGCCGTGCCGCACCTGCTGCTCGGCATCGTCATCGTCGCGCTCTACCGCGGTTCGGTGCTCGCCGTCGTCCTGTCGATCGCCCTGACGCACTGGACGAGCGTGGCGCGGATCGTGCGCTCGGAGGTGCTGTCGCTGCGCGACCGGCCGTTCGTCGACGCCGCGATCTCCGGCGGTGCCTCGCGCCGGCGTGTGCTGTACCGGCACCTGTTGCCGGCGATCGTGCCGCAGGCCGCCCTGTCGACGGTGCTGCTGCTGCCGCACGCGGTGTGGCACGAGACCGCGCTGAGCTTCCTGGGTCTGGGGCTGCCCCCGCATCTGGCGAGCATCGGCAACATCCTGGGGGAGGGACGGGCCGCGGTGCTGCTCGGGAGCTGGTGGATCGTGACGTTCCCGGCGCTGCTGCTGGTGGCGTCCGCGCTGGCGGTGGCCGGGATCGCGGCCTGGTGGCGCGACCGCACCCTGCCGCGCCGCCGCTCGGAGCTGGGGCTGTGAGGGCCGTGAGCGGACAAGGTGGCGAGGATCTCCGCGCACCGGCAGCGCAGCTGCGGCTCGACTCCCTCACGGTGCGGTTCCGCCTGCGTGGCAGCGTCGTGAACGCGGTGAGCGACGCGACGTTCGACCTGCGACCCGGACGGTTGCTCGCACTGGTGGGGGAGAGCGGGTGCGGGAAGTCGGTGCTCGCCGCCGCGATCATGGGGCTGCTGCCGTCGAACGCCGAGGTCGCGGGCCGGGTCGAGCTCGACGGTGTTGACCTGCTCGACGCCCGCGAGCCCCACCTGCGCGACGTCGTCCGCGGCCGCCGCGTCGGGCTCGTCCCGCAGTCCGCCGCCACCCATCTGACACCCGTGCGCCGGGTCGGCCCCCAGCTCCTGGAGACCGTGCGGTCGCTCAAGCCCGGAGAGGGCATGGACACCGTGCACCGCCTCGCCGACGACGTCGGCCTCCCGCGGGAGATGCTCGACCGCTACCCGCACGAGCTCTCCGGGGGCACCGCGCAGCGCGTCGGAGTCGCGGCGGCACTGGCCGGTGACCCGCCCGTCCTGCTCGCCGACGAGCCGACCGCGGGCCTGGACCGCCCGCTCGTCGACCGCACCGTCGACCTGCTCGCCGACCTCGCCGCCCGCGGGCACGCCGTCCTGCTCATCACCCACGACCTGCGCGCGGCCCGCCGCGTCGCCACCGACGTGGCCGTGATGTACGCGAGCAGGCTCGTGGAGATCGGGCCGGCCGCGGACGTGTTCACCGACGCCTGGCACCCGTACACGCGCGGGCTGCTCGGCGCGCTGCCCGACCGCGGGTTCACCGCGATTCCGGGCCACCCGCCCGAGCTCAGCGACCTGCCGGGCGGCTGCGGCTTCGACCGCCGACGCCCCGACCTGCACACCTGCGTCCCCGACCCGACTCTGATCTGGCGCGGCGAGCGCGCCGTCGCGTGCGCGGAGGTGCCGGCGTGACCCCCTCCGCCGAGTTTGCCGATCCCGACCAGAGTGTTGGCCGGTGCGGCGCGGACGCGATCGGCCAAGACAGCGGGCGCGATCGGCAAACTCGCAGGGTGGGGGGTGCGGGGCTGCGGGCGGAGGGCGTCGTCGCGGGGTACCGGCGGGGCGTGCGGGTGCTCGACTCCGTCGACATCGCCGTCGTCCCCGGGGAGGTCGTCGGGCTGGCGGGCGCGAGCGGGTGCGGGAAGTCGACGCTCGCGCGGGTCCTCGCGCTGCTCATGGCCCCGTGGGCCGGGTCGGTCACGATCGACGGGCAGCGGGCCCGCGGCGTGCGCTACCGGGCCCCGCGCGAGCTGCGGACGGCGATCGGGGTGGTGTTCCAGCAGCCGCGCCTCTCGGCCGACCCCCGCCTGACGCTGGACGAGATCGTCGCCGAGCCGCTGCTCGCCACCGGCCGCGGGCGCGACGCGGAGTGGGAGTCCGAGCTGCACGGCCGCGTCGGGCTCACCGCGGAGCTGCGCGGGCGGCGGCCGCACGAGGTGAGCGACGGGCAGCTGCAGCGGGCCTGCGTGGCCCGGGCCCTGGTGCTGCGCCCGCGCTACCTGGTGTGCGACGAGATGACCGCGATGCTCGACGCGTCGACGACGGCCGCGCTGGTCGGCGTCGTCTCCGCGGAGGCGGAGCGGGGCACGGGCGTGCTGGCGGTGTCGCACGACGAGGAGCTGCTGGCCGTCTGGGCGGACCGCGTGGAGCGACCCTGGACCCCGTGACCGGGGGCCCGTCCGTCGCTCGGAACGGTGGACGGGCCCTGCTTCTGTGACCATGGGTGACATGACGCAGGCGGCTCGGCGGTTCGGGGACGGTCTCGCGGTCGGCCCGGACCTGGAGGGCGCGGCCGAGGTCGCCGTCGCGCAGGCCCTCGCCCCGCTCGGCGGAGCCGTCCCCGACCTGGTGTGGATCTTCGTCGCCCCGGGCCGCCTCGGCAGTGACGCCGCGGAGGCGGCCGGGCGGCGGGCGATGACCCTCGCCGGCGCCCGGACCAGCGTCGGAGGCACCTCCGGCGGAGTGATCGGCGACGGCCGTGGGGTCGAACACGGTCCCGCCGTCGCGGTCTGGGCGGCGGTGCTGCCCGGGGCCACGGTCCGTGCGGTGCGCCTCACCGCGGAGCAGTCCGAGGGCGGGGTGCGGATCGCCGGGCTGCCCACCGCGCGGTCCGACGACAAGGTCGCGGCGCTCGTCGTCGACCCGTACTCGTTCCCGGTCGGCGGCTTCCTGCAGCACGGCAACGCGGCGCTGCCCGGGTTCCCGATCGTCGGCGGGCTGACCGGTGCGCCGGGCGGGCCGGGGGCCAACCGGATGTTCCTCGACGGCGAGGTGCACGACCGCGGCGGCGTCGGCGTGGTGCTCGGCGGCGACGCGGGCGTGCGCACCGTCGTCAGCCAGGGGTGCCGCCCGATCGGGCCCGCGATGGTGGTGACGCGCGCCGATCGCAACGTGCTCCTCGAGCTGGCCGGGTCACCCGCCTACCGGCGCCTCGCCGAGATCGTGTCGGCGCTGCCGCCGGCCGAGCAGGAGCTGGTCGGACGCGGGCTGCACGTGGGCGTCGCGATCAACGAGTACGCCGACGACCACGGCCGCGGCGACTTCCTCATCCGCGGCGTCACCGGCGTCGACGAGACGGCGGGCGCGGTGTCGGTCGGCGAGCTCGTCGAGGTGGGGCAGACCGTGCGGTTCCAGGTACGCGACGCGGCCGGTGCGGGTGAGGACCTCGCGGAGCTGCTCGGCACCGAACCGGCCGCGGGCGCGCTGTTGTTCTCCTGCAACGGCCGCGGAACGACGATGTTCGAGACGGCGGATCACGACCCGGCGCTCCTGCGTCGCGTGCTGGGGGACGCGGGAGTCGCCGGGTTCTTCGCCGCGGGGGAGATCGGGCCGGTCGGTGGCCGCAACCACCTGCACGGCTTCACGGCGTCGGTGCTGACCTTTCGCTAGCGCAGCGTCCGGAAGAACGCGCGCAGCTCGTCGACGAAGATCTCCGGCTGCTCCATCGAGGGGAAGTGGCCGCCGACGTCGGGCTGGTGGAAGTGCCGGATGTCGGTGTAGCGCCGGGCCAGCCACGACCGCGGCAGCCGCCACAGCTCCTTGGGGAACAGGGTGATGCCGGTGGGCACCTCGACCGGGTCGAGCCTGCGGCGCTTGTAGCTCTCCCAGTACAGCCGCGCCGAGGACGCCGCGGTGCCGGTCAGCCAGTAGAGCATCACGTCGTCGAGCATCCGGTCGCGCGGGATGACGTTCTCCGGGGGGCCGGCGGAGTCGGTCCAGTCCCAGAACTTCTCCACGATCCACATGCACTGGGCGACCGGCGAGTCGAGCAGGCCGTAGCCCAGCGTCTGCGGCCGTGTGGCCTGGATGGCGGAGTAGCCGGCGCGGTGGGTCTCGAAGTAGCGCCGGTCGGTGAGCGCGGCCTCCTCGGCCTTCGTCAGCGGCGGCACCGCCCCGTCGGGCGGGCGCTGGGCCAGCGGCAGCGTGATGTGGATGCCGATGACGGACTCCGGCATCCCGGTGCCCAGTGCCGAGGTGATCATCGAGCCCCAGTCGCCGCCCTGCGCCGCGTAGCGGTCGTAGCCGAGGCGGTCCATGAGCTGCGCCCACGCCGTGGCGATGCGCTCCACGCCCCACCCCGACGTCGACGGCTTGTCGCTGAACCCGTATCCGGGCAGCGAGGGGATGACGAGGTGGAACGCGTCGCGGGGGTCCGGCGGGTCCACGAGGTCGTCGATCACGTCCAGGAACTCGATCACCGAGCCCGGCCAGCCGTGCGTGAGCAGCAGCGGCATCGCGTTCTGGTGCCTGCTGCGCACGTGCAGGAAGTGGACCTGGACGGAGTCGTCGCCCCCGCCGTCGAGCGGCGTGCGGAACTGCGGCAGCGCGTTGAGCTCGGCCTCGCAGCGGCGCCAGTCGTAGGCGCCGCCCCAGTGCTCGACGAGCTCGCGGGCGTAGTCCAGCGGCACGCCCTGCGTCCACCCGTCCACCGTGGACGCCTCGGGCCAGCGGGTGCGGGCGATGCGGTCGCGCAGGTCGTCGAGGTCGGCCTGGGGGATGTCGACGTGGAACTCGCGCATGGTTAGAACTGGACCCCGCGGGTGAGGGCACCGTCGACGACGAGGTTGGTGCCGGTGATGAACGACGCGCGCGGGCTCGCGAGCATCGTGACGGCGTAGGCGATCTCCTCGGCGGTGGCCATGCGGCCGGTCGGGTTGAGGCCCATCGCGGTGGCGAACAGGTCGGGGTTGCCGCCCTCGATGCCCTCCCACACGCCGCCGGGGAAGTAGGTGTTGCCGGGGGAGACGCAGTTGGCCCGCACGCCCGCCGCGGCGTGCTCGAACGCCAGCCCGGCGACGTAGTGGATCACCGCGGCCTTCATGGTGCCGTAGGCGTCCTTGGCGAAGTCGACCTCGCGGCCCGACACCGAGGAGATCGCGACGATCGACCCCTTCGTCTCCGTGAGATGCGGCAGCGCGGCCTCGGACAGCCGCACGGTGTGCATGAGGTCGACGTCGAACGATGCCTTCCAGTTGTCCTCGCCCGGGCCGATGGCGAGCGCGCTGACGTTCGCGACGGCCACGTCGATGCGTCCGAACCGCTCGGCGGTGGCGGCCACCCAGGCGGCGAGTGCGTCGCCGTCGGCGACGTCGAGGGCGGTGCCGGTGGCGCCGAGCTCGGCCCCCGCGGTCTCGACCTCGGCGGCGTTGCGCGCGCAGAACGCGACCTGGGCGCCCTCGGCGAGCAGCGCCTCGACGACGGCCCGTCCGATGCCCTTCGTCCCGCCCGTGACGAGCGCGACCTTGCCGGCCAGCTGGAGATCCATCAGATCAGTCCTCTCGAGAGCGAACGCAGGTGGTCGTGCATGCCGCCGTGCGCGGCGGCGGCGGGGAGCAGCCGCTTCTCGATCTTGGTGAGCGCGCTGTAGTTGGTGTCGCACACGTTCGCCAGCGGCGACAGCGCGATCTGGGTGAGGAGTTGGTAGGCGTCGAGCCGGTCGAGGCCGTACAGCTCACCGAGCCAGGCGACCATCCCGACCTGCGACGCGCGCCACGCGTCCTCCAGTGGGCGGGCCGAGCCGACGACGGCGTAGTGGTCGTCGTGCTCCAGGCGGGGCCACGCCGGTGCGCCGCCCTTGATCAGCTCGACGATCAGGGTCACGTCCATCGCGCCCTCGACGGCGGTGCCGCAGCTCTCGCCCTCGCCCTGGCGGTAGTGCCCGTCACCGACGGAGAACAGGGCGCCCTCGACGTTCACCCCCAGGTAGCAGGTGGTGCCGGCCTTCATCTCCGGGGTGTCCATGTTGCCGCCGAACGTGTCGGGAACCAGGCTCGACCGCACCTCGCGCCCGGGCGGCGCCACCCCGACGGTGCCGAGCATCGGCTCCAGCGGCAGGTCGAGCTGCAGGTTCGCCGCCTCGTAGCGGATCGTCCCGGCGGTCCGGTCGAGCTGGTAGATCCACGTCCGCTCGGGCAGCGGGTCGTGCAGCGTGTACGGGTGGGTCAGCGCGCCGAAGAACGGGATCGTCGTGGACGCCGCCCAGTCCCGCGCGGGCGTCAGGTCGACGATGTGGATCGCGAGCGTGTCACCCGGCTCCGCCCCCTCAACGAAGAACGGTCCGGTCTGCGGGTTGACCTGCGTCATGTCCAGCACCTGGCTCGGCATGTCCGTGGTGCGCTGCAGCCGCCCGGAGAACGCGTCCTCGGTCCACAGCTTGAGCACGGTGCCGGGCCGGATGCGGTGGCTCGGCGCGACGCCGCCGAAGGTCCACGCGTACTGCTCGGGGGTGGGGCGGAACTCGACGACGTCCATCGGCGGGATCGTTGCCGCATCACGCGTCCCCCGCAACACCCCGCGCGAGTTTGCCGTCGCCGCCCGGTGTGATGTCCGTTCGCGGACCGCCTCCGGACAAGACCCCGGGCGGGGTCGGCAAACTCGCCGGGCGGGGTCGGCAAACTCGCCGGGGGTCAGGGGGCGGACGCGGCCAGGGAGCGCGAGGCGCCCCGGGCCGCCGCGCGGACCACCGGGACGTAGGACCGGGCGTCCGACGTCGCCGCGGGCACCACCACCGACAGCGCCGCGACGACGTCGTCGCGTGGCCCGCGCACCGGCGCCGCCACCGACAGCGCGACGAGCTCGATCTGCCCGTCGCTCACCGCCACCCCGGTGCGCCGGACGTCGGCGAGTACCCGGCGCAGCTCGGTGGGGGAGCAGATCGTGCGGTCGGTGTAGCGCCGCAGCGGAGCCGCGAGCACCTGTTCCTGCAGCTCGGGCGGGGCGTGCGCGAGGAGCACCAGCCCGACCCCCGTCGCGTGCAGCGGCAGCCGCCCGCCCACCCGGGTGATCACGTTGACGGCCGCGCGCCCGGAGATCCGGTCGACGTAGACGACCTCGGTGCCGTCGAGTACGGCGAGCTGGACGTTCTCGCCGGTCACCTCGTGCAGGTCGGCCAGGAACGGCATCGCCGCCTCGCGGAGCCCCACCGACCGCGGCGCGAGCGCGCCGACCTCCCACAGCCGCAACCCGATCCGGTACCGCCCGTCGGCACCGCGCTCCAGTGCACCCCACTGCGTCAGCTCGCCGACGAGGCGGTGCGCGGTGCTCAGCGGCAGCCCGGCCCGCCTGCCGATCTCCGTCAGGGTGAGCACGGTGTGCGAGGCGTCGAACGCCGCCAGCACGCCGAGGGCCCGCTCCGTGACCGTCACCGGGCCAGTCTTCCGTCCAGCGGAAGGCCCGTCGAGAGGGCGGGCCGCGGTGCGTCACCGTGGTCGGCATGCGGACACAGGTGGGCATCGTGGGCGCCGGTCCGGCAGGTCTGCTCCTGTCGCACCTGCTGGCGCTCCAGGGCATCGACTCGGTCGTGCTGGAGGCGCGCAGCCGCGAGTACGTCGAGAAGCGGGTACGGGCCGGGGTGCTCGAACACCCGACCGTCGAGCTGCTTCGGGAGGTCGGCCTCGGAGAACGGATGGACCGCGAGGGCCTGCCCCACGAGGGCGTCTCCCTGCGCTTCGCCGGCGAGCAGCACCGCATCGACTTCGCCGACCTCACCGGCCGTGGGATCGTCGTCTACGGGCAGCAGGAGGTCGTCAAGGACCTCATCGCCCGGCGCCTGGCCGACGGCGGGGACGTCCGGTTCGACGTATCGGGCGTGGTGCTCGACGGTCTCACCGACGACCCGGTCATCCGGTTCGACGGGGGTGAGCTCCGGTGCGACGTGATCGTCGGCGCCGACGGGTTCCACGGCGTCAGCCGCGCGGCCGTGCCGCACGCCGCGTACGACCGGCAGTACCCGTTCGCGTGGCTCGGGATCCTGGCCAAGGCCGCGCCGACGCACCACGAGCTCGTCTACGCCAACCACGTGAACGGGTTCGCGCTCTACTCGATGCGCAGCCCGGAGGTGACGCGGCTGTACCTGCAGGTGCCGCCGGACACCGACGCCGACTCCTGGTCCGAGGCGCAGGTCTGGGACGAGCTGCACGTGCGCCTCGGCACCGAGATCAACGAGGGCCCGCTGATCGAGAAGAGCGTCACGGGCATGCGCAGCTTCGTCTCCGAGCCGATGCGGCACGGGAAGCTGTTCCTCGCCGGCGACGCCGCGCACATCGTCCCGCCGACGGGTGCGAAGGGTATGAACCTGGCGATCGCCGACGTCCGGGTGCTGGCCGAGGCGCTCTGCTCCCACCTGCGCGACGGGGACGACGCCGGGATCGACGCCTACTCCGACACCTGCCTGCGCCGCGTCTGGCGCGCGGAGCACTTCTCCTGGTGGATGACCTCGATGCTCCACACGGACCCCGACGCCGACGGATTCGACCGACGCCTGCAGCTCTCCCAGCTGCGCCAGACCGTCAGCTCACGCGCCGCCGCCACCACCTTCGCCGAGAACTACGTCGGCCTGCCCCACGGGAGCGTCTGATGACCTACCGCCCTGCCGCCGACGGCACGCACCCGCCGCTCCTGTCGCCCGGGTACCGCAGCACCGCGCTGCGCGCCCCGGAGCACGCGCCGGTGGTGCTGCGGCAACGCCTGACCGAGGTCACCGGCCCGGCGCTCACCGGACCCGTCGGCCCGTCCGACCACGACCTCACCACCCAGCACGCAGGCGAGCCGATCGGGCAGCGCATCGTCGTGTTCGGGCGGGTCCTCGACTCCGACGGCCGCGCGGTGCCCGACAGCCTGGTCGAGATCTGGCAGGCCAACGCCGCCGGTCGCTACCTCCACGCCCGCGACGACTGGCCCGCCCCGCTGGACCCGAACTTCAGCGGCGGCGGCCGGGTGACGACGGGGTCCGACGGCTCCTACAGCTTCACGACGATCAAGCCCGGTGCGTACCCGTGGAGCAACCACCGCAACGCCTGGCGCCCGGCCCACATCCACCTCTCCCTGTTCGGGCGGGCGTTCACCCAGCGGCTGGTGACGCAGATGTACTTCCCGGACGACCCGCTGTTCGCCCAGGACCCGATCTTCAACTCGGTGCCCGACGAGAAGGCCCGCCGGCGGATGGTGTCGACCTTCGACCTCGAGGCCACCCGCCCCGACTTCGCCCTCGCCTACCGGTTCGACATCGTGCTGCGCGGCGGCGATCAGACCCCGTTCGAGGAGCCCCATGCCTGAGACGCCCTCCCAGACCGTCGGCCCGTTCCTCAGCATCGGCCTGACCTGGCCGACCGGGTACCTCGTGGTACCCGAGGGGTCACCGGGCGCGGTCCGCATCACCGGCACCGTGTACGACGGCGCGGGCGATCCGGTGTCCGACGGCCTGGTGGAGACCTGGCAGGCCGACGCCGACGGCCGGCTGGACGACCCCGCGTTCGGCTTCGGACGGGCCGCCACCCGATCCGACGGCGGCTACGAGATCGTCACCGTCAAGCCCGGGGCGATCGGCGACGGCCAGGCCCCGCACGTCGACGTGTCGCTGTTCGCCCGCGGCCTGCTCGATCGCGTGGTCACCCGCATCTACTTCCCCGACGAGGTCGCGGCCAACGCCGCCGACCCGCTGCTCGCCGGGATACCCGCGGACCGCGCGACCACTCTCGTCGCCGCCGACGCCGGGGAGGGGGAACTGCGCTTCGACATCCACCTGCAGGGCGAGCAGGAAACCGTGTTCCTGACCCTGTAGCGAACCGGTGAGGGCCCTCACGCGTAGATCAGGTCGCGGCGGGGAAATCTTCCGTCGATCACAGCGTTCACCGGACCACAGGGTTCACACAGGTGAGCGACGGCGCCCACCTCGGTGGATGTGATGAGCTGGACATCGATGTGAGGAGGCGGCGTGACCGCGGTTCTGGACCAGGCAGCGGCGGAGCGTCCGCGGCTGCGCGAGCGGCACCCGCTCGCCGTCCAGCTGTCCCGGTACGTCGTGGCCGGGGGCGTCGGCACGCTGGTCAACGCCCTGCTGTTCCTGCTCCTGCGCACCTGGTGGGACCTGCTCGCCGCCAACCTCGCCGCGCTCGTCCTGAGCACGCTGGTGAGCACCGAGGTCAACCGGCGGTTCACCTTCAGCGGCGAGCAGGGCCACGCCTGGCGGGCCCACGTGCAGACCGCGGGCATGGTCGTCTTCTATGCCGTCTACAGCTCCGCGGTGCTGCTCGCGCTGCACGCCACCGTCGACTCCCCGACGCCGCTGCTCGAGTCGGTCACGGTCGCCGCGGCGAGCGTCCTCGGCGGCGCGGCGCGGTTCCTGCTCCTGCGGTTCTGGGTCTTCGACGCGGTCACCGCCGACGACGCCGACGGGCCGGGCCCCGGCGACCGCGTGCGGGCGTACTGGCACGGTCACCGCCGCACGATCGTCCGGGTCGGGGCCGCCGTCCTCGCCGGCACGGCCCTGCTGCTCTCCTCCGCGGGCGCGTGCGACCCCGCCGAGTGGGGAACGGGTCGGAGCGGGTACTGACCGACCACCCGTGGCAGGCTTCGCACATGGGACACACCACCATGAAGCGGACCATCGTGACGGCCCTCGCGGGCGCCGCCCTCCTGCTCTCCTCGGCGGGCGCCTGCGGCCCGGCGCCCGTTCAGGACGACGACGACAACCCGGGCGTGTCGAACCAGCAGGAGGGTGACGACGACGCCGGTGACGACGACGCCGGCGAGGGTGATGACGACTGAACGAGGACCATCCGTTCGGAGGGGGCACCGCGGCCGGAACCGTGGATAGCGTCGAGGCATGCCCAAGTACGTGATCGAACGCGAACTGCCCGGAGCGGGCGACCTCACCGACGACCAGATCAACGACATCAGCCGTACCAGCAACCAGGTCCTCGACGGCATGCCCGACGTCCAGTGGGACCACAGTTACGTCACCGACGACAAGATCTACTGCGTCTACGTCGCCCCCGACGCCGACAAGATCCGTGCCCACGCCGACGCCGGCGGGTTCCCCGCCAACTCCGTCAGCGAGGTGCGGCGCACCATCGACCCGACGACCGGCGGTCGCTGACGCTCGACGACGGCATCGGCCGCGGGTACGCGCGGGTCGCCGACCGGACCCCCGGTGGGCGACCGCGGTGCGGGCCGCGGCGGGCGCCGCGCGCACGGTCGTCGACGTCGGTGCGGGAACGGGGTCCCACGAGCAGGGCCTGCCTGTGGTGCCGGCTGTCGAGCCGACCCCGGTGACGATCGCGCAGCGCCCACCCGGCGGCGGCGCCCCCGGTGTGCGCGGCGAGGCCGAACGGGTGCCGCTGGGCGACGCGTCCGTCGACGTCGCCCTCGCGGTGCGACGGAGTTCGACGCGGGCTGCCACCTCGTCGTGAGCGCGTGGGCGCCGGCCGCCCTACGCTGTGATCATGTCGAGCACAGCCGGGTCCTTCGAACGCGAGCCCGTCGGTATGGACGAGCGGATCCTGGCCGACGGCTCGTCCCGCTGGCCCGTGGAGGCGGGCCGCTACCGGCTCATCGCGGCGCGGGCGTGCCCGTGGGCGCACCGGTCGGTGATCGTCCGGCGGCTGCTCGGCCTGGAGTCCGCGATCTCGCTCGGCATCGCCGGCCCGCTGCACGACGAGCGCAGCTGGCGGTTCCACCTCGACCCCGGCGACCGCGACCCGGTGCTCGGCATCGAGTACCTCGGCGAGGCCTACCACGCCGCCGACCCCGACTTCGACGCCGGGATCACGGTGCCCGCGCTGGTGGACGTCGCGAGCGGGAAGGTGGCCACCAACGGCTTCCAGGACCTCACGCTGGACTTCTCGACCCAGTGGACCGCGCACCACCGCGACGGGGCCCCCGACCTCTACCCGGAGGAGCACCGCGCCGAGATCGACGAGGTGATCGCCTCGTTCTACGACTCGGTGAACAACGGCGTGTACCGGTGCGGGTTCGCGAGCACCCAGGACGCCTACGCGCAGGCCTACGGCGAGCTGTTCGACCGGCTCGACGCCCTGTCCGAGCACCTGGCCGGGCGCCGCTACCTGGTGGGCGACTCGATCACCGAGGCCGACGTGCGGCTGTGGGTCACGCTCGTGCGCTTCGACGCGGCCTACCACGGCCACTTCAAGTGCAACCGGCACAAGCTCACCGAGATGCCGGTGCTGTGGGCCTACACCCGGGACCTGTTCCAGACCCCGGGCTTCGGCGACACGACCGACGTCGAGCAGATCAAGCAGCACTACTACGGCGTGCACGACTCGATCAACCCGAGCGGGA